>CACYWI010000186.1 GCA_902778045.1 uncultured Eubacteriales bacterium | reverse complement strand
GAGGTGAAGCATGCTATTTGATCTTCCGACCTCCGTTTCCTTCGGGGGAAAAGAATGGGACATCGACCCGGACTTCCGGCAGGTGCTGCGGATCCTGGAAGCCATGGAGGACCCGGACCTGACCGACGGGGAGAAGGCAACGATCTGCCTGGTCAACCTGTATGTGGACGTGGACGAGATCCCGCCGGAGCTGGCCCAGGCGGCCTTCGACGCGGCGATCAGATTCATCGACCACGGCTCGGGCGACGGCAAACCGGGGCCTCGGACCATGGACTGGACCCAGGACGCGCCGCTGATCTTCCCGGCGGTCAACCGCGCCGCGGGCTTTGAGGTGCGCAGCGTGGATTACATGCACTGGTGGACCTTCCTGGGATACTTCATGGAGATCAAGGACAGCGTCTACAGCACCGTGCTGAGCCTGCGGGGCAAGAAGGCCAGGCACAAGAAGCTGGAAAAGCAGGAACAGGAATTTTGGAACGAGAACATCGGCATCTGTCGGCTGAAACCGAAGCTGACCGCCGAGGAGCAGGCTGAGAAAGAACGACTGAAACAGATTTTGGGGTGAGAGCATGGCGGCAGGTGTGTCCGACGGCGCGGTAATCGTCGATACCGGGTTGGATAATCGCGGATTTATCAAAGATGCAAAGCAGTTTCAGAGGGCTGTGCAAATGCTGGTGGACGCCGCAGAACGCTCCGGGAAGCAGATGGCCGGTGGCGCCGGCGGCTACCTGCGGGCCATGCGCAGCGCCAGCGCCGGCGCGAAATCTGCAACGGCTGACCAGAAGGCACTGTCGAAGGAGATCACCAAAACCGAGGGAGCCCTTAGGCGGCTGGAGGAGCGGCAGGAGCTGGCGCGCCGGAAATTCGAGGCGGCCAAGGAGGACGCCATCGCCGAGGCGGCCGGGCGATTCCAGGACAACAATTTTGGTGCAGAATCCCTGCCCTGGGAGAATGACCTGCAGGCAGCGGAGCAGCTGGCCGAGGACCTGAACACCAAGCTGCGCGAGGTCGGGGAGACCTTCGGCGAGTTTGAGGACACGCCCGCCTTCCGCAACCTGAATGTGGAGATCGGCTACCAGCGGGAAAAGCTGGCCGAGCTGCAGGCCCAGCTCGCGGAGATGAAGGCGGACACCGGCGTGCCGGTCCAGGCGGCGACGGACGCCGCGGCGGCCCTGGAGCAGCCTGTCAAGGTAGCTGAGCAGGAGCTGGGGCGGTACATGCGCCTGATGTCCGAGTGGAGCGATACGATGCAGGAGGATTCCTGGTCCGACGCGGTGATCAACGACGAGAATGCCATGCTGAGCATCACCCGCTACATCAACACCGCGATCCACAAGCGCGAGGAGGAGTACCGCAATACCGTCGCGGCGATCGACAACGCGAAGGCCGCGGCCAAGGCCGAGATGGATATACACCAGTATATCGGCGGCCTGATCGAAAAACGGGAACAGCAGTACCAGGGCGTTGTCCGGCAGATCGAGGAGGCGGCAGCGGCGACTGAGACCGTCGAGCAGGAGAGCACCGCGACGGTACGGACAATGGACGAGCTCGGCGCGAGCATCAACACCTCGGCGGGCGGCTTCCTGCGCGTGGCCGCCGGCGCGGGCCGGGCCCTGGTGGCCATCGGCAAATTCGCCGGCGGCGGCGCGGTGCGCTACCTGCGCACGCTGGCTTCCATGGCGAAAAACGCCGGGATCCAGCTGGCGAAAATGGCCGGCAGCGCGGTCAAGGGTGGGTTGAAGAAAGTGGGCGGCTTCCTGGCCAACGCCACGAAGTCGCTACTGAGCTTTCATAAAACTCAGGGGACGACGAATGCGGGCATGGGGATCAGCCTGAAAAACCTGCTGCGCTACGGCCTGGGGATCCGCAGCCTGTTCGCCCTGTTCAACCGGCTGCGCAGCGCGGCCAAGGATGGGTTGGAAGCGATCGCTAAGCGCAGTCCGGCGACCCGGAGCGCGCTGAACGGTCTGAAGGCGTCCCTGAGTGGCCTGAAGGGGTCGTTGGCCACGGCCTTCGCCCCGATCTTCACAGCGGTGGCACCGGCTCTGAGCGCGCTGGTGAGTATGCTGACCACGGCGATGAACGCCATCGGCGCGTTCATGGCGGCGTTGACCGGCCAGACGACCTATCAGAAGGCCGTGGCGGGCTTGAAGGCCACCGGCAGCGCGGCCAGCGGCGCCAGCGGCGAAGTTAAGGACCTGAAGCGGGAGCTCGCCGGGTTTGACCATCTGGAGATCCTCGGCGACAAGAACAGCGGCAGCGGCGGGGGCGGCGGATCCTCCGGCGGCAGCGGCCTCACCTACGACACCGAGCAGGTGGGCGGCGGCATCGCCGACTGGGTCGAACAGCTGAAGACCCTGTGGGCGGCCCAGGACTACGACGGCATCGGCCGCGTAATTGCCCAGGGCATCAATGGGGCCTTCGAGAAGGCCAAGCAGTTGATCAGCTGGGACAACCTGGGCGAGAGGATCACCCAGGCCGTGAACGCCGTTACCGGGATTCTCAACGGCCTGGTGGACGGCATCGACTGGGATCTGATCGGCCGGACGTTCGGGACCGGGGTCAACACGATCCTGAACGCGATGAACCAGCTGCTGACCAAGATCGACTGGGCGAACCTGGGGAAGAAGCTGGCCGAGGGCCTTAACGGCCTTGTGGATGAGGTGGACTGGGCACTGCTGGGCGATACCCTGGGCGCGCGGTTCAAGGCCGCGCTGCAGGCGCTGGGGAATTTCCTGGCGACGTTCGACTGGGGAGCCCTGGGGACGAAGCTCTCCACCGGCATCAACGCGCTGGTCAAGAAGATCAACGAGGCGGTGGACGGCGTCAACTGGAGCAGCGTCGGCACGAATATCGGCACCGGCCTGTCCAACCTGATCACCGGCGTGGACTGGGAAAACGTGGGCGCGACGCTGGCGAAATACTTCAATGTGGCGCTGACCGTCATCAAGACCACGATCCAGGAGTTCAAGTTCGGTGAGGCCGGCACGGCGCTGGGGAAGGGCGTCAACAAGTTCATTCAGGATGTGGACTGGACCGGCATCGGTCAAACAATTCTGGATGCATTCGCCGGTGCGCTTGAGTTTATCGCAAAGGCCATCGAGGCTATAGACTGGAAGCAGATCGGCAAAGACCTGGTGACAGCCGCTAAGAAATTGGATCTCAGTGGGTTTTACAGCAGCGTTTGCGAAGCCATCGGCGCGGCCCTGGGCGGCCTTGCGGCGTTTATTGCCGGGGTCATCAATGAGGCATTCAAGGGCATCAAGAATTACTTCGACAAATCCATCGAGGACGCGGGCGGCGACGTGGTGCTGGGCATTTTGAACGGCATCATCAACGCCATCGCCGGCCTCGGGGCATGGATCGTTGATAATATCTTCAAGCCCTTCATCGACGGCTTCAAGAAAGCCTTCGGCATCGCCAGCCCGGCCAAGGAGATGGAGGAGCCTGGCAAAAATATCATCCTCGGCGTGCTCCAGGGAATCATCGACGCGCTGAAGAGCATCGGCGCCTGGATCAACGCCAACATATTCACGCCGATCAAAAAAGCGCTGAGTGACCTCAGCTGGAAGACCGTGGGTACAGCGATCTGGCAGGCGATCCAAAACGGCGTGTCCAATGTGGCGAGCTGGTTCAGGACGAAGTTTACCGAGGGCTGGACGGCCATCAAGAACATCGACTGGAAGGCCGTCGGTACCAATCTGCTGTACAACCTCAAGACCGGTATTTCGGATGTCGGCAACTGGTTCAGGACGAAGTTTACCGAGGGCTGGACGGCCATCAAGAACATCGACTGGAAGGCCGTCGGTACCAATTTGCTTTACAGTATCAAGACAGGCATCTCGGATGTCGGCAACTGGTTCAAGACCAAATTTACCGAGGGCTGGACGGCCATCAAGAACATCGACTGGAAGGCTGCCGGTACCAATCTGTTCTACAACCTCAAGACGGGCATTTCCAAGGTGTCGAGTTGGTTCAAGACCAAATTCACCGAGGGCTGGGACGCCATCAAGGACATCGAATGGAAAAAAGTCGGGTCCGACATTTGGAAAGCCATAAAATCCGGGATCAGCGGCGTCGGCAAATGGTTCACAGATACGTTTAAGGCGCCCATCAATGCCGTGATCGACATGCTGAACAGCCTGATTGGCAAGGTGGAAAGCGGCATTAACGACGTGATCAAGGGGATCAACGACAAATTGTCCATCAATGTGACCATGCCCAAGTGGCTGGGCGGCATGGCCCTGGGCGGCATCCTCACCGCCGCTGGGCGCGTGCTGCGCTTTGCCTCCGGCGGGCTGTTGTCCGGCGGCGGGCGGCCGCGCTGGTGGAACAGCGTGCAGAAGTACGCCTCCGGCACCACCCGGGCCCACGGCTCGATGTTCGTGGCGGGGGAGGCCGGGCCGGAGATCATCGGCCACATCAACGGCCGGACGGAGATCCTGAACAAGAGCCAGCTGGCCCAGACCATGTACAGCGCGGTGAGCGCCGGCATGCTGGCGGCGCTGAGCAAGGTGCGCTTCCGCATGCCCGCCATGGCCACCGGGGCCGTGCTGCCCTACGAGATCGCGGCGCAGATCGCCCGGACCGGCGAGGCCATCGAGGACACGCTGAACGCCAACAACGAGGACCTGATCCAGGTGATCATCTCCACCATCGGCGCGCAGACGTCCGCCCTGGTGGCCGCGCTGCAGGCGCTGCGCGCCTCCGGCGAGGGCGGCGTGAACGCCCAGCAGGTGATCGAGGAGATCAATAGAAGGACGCAGATGTTCGGGGCGAGTCCGATAATGAA
>CACYWI010000185.1 GCA_902778045.1 uncultured Eubacteriales bacterium | reverse complement strand
TCGGAATCCACCCCCGGCGCCATCGGCATCAACATGTCCACCTACGCGGGCTTTCGGACCGCAGGCGTGCCGGGCGGCATACTGGCCTCCTTCGGGCTGGCCCTGCCGTCGGTGGTCATCATACTGATCATCGCCCGATTCCTGCACCGCTTCCGGGAAAACCCGCTGGTGGAGGGCGCGTTCTACGGGCTGCGCCCGGCCTCCATCGCCATGATCACCGCCGCCGGCCTGAACGTGGCCAAGGTGGCGCTGGTGGACCTGGAGGCCTACCGGCTGAGCGGCAGCCTTATGGACCTTTTCATCTGGAAGGCCATCGCGCTGGGCGCGCTGATCTTCATCGGCCAGCGCAAGCTGAAGTGGAGCCCCGTGATCTTTATCGCCATCTCGGCGGTGATCGGCATACTGCTGAAGTTCTGACAAACGACTGAAAGGAAACGCATATGACTGAGCTTACCCCCCGCGAGATCGTTCGCGAACTGGATCGCTACATCATTGGCCAGGACGAGGCCAAGCGTGCCGTGGCCGTGGCCCTGCGCAACCGCTATCGCCGGGCACAGCTGCCGGAGGATATCCGGGAGGAGGTCACGCCCAAGAACATACTGATGATCGGCCCCACGGGCGTGGGCAAGACGGAGATCGCCCGCAGACTGGCCAAGCTGGTGGACGCCCCCTTTGTGAAGGTGGAGGCCACCAAGTTCACCGAGGTGGGCTATGTGGGCCGGGACGTGGAGAGCATCATCCGCGACCTGGTGGAGGCCGCCATCCGCTTGGTGAAGGACATGCACGCCGAGCGCGTGCGCATCCGCGCCGAGGCGAATGTGGAGGACCGCCTGGTGGAGCTTCTGACCCAGACCGCCAAGCGCAAGCCGGCGAATCCCATTGACATACTGCTGGGCAACAAGCCCAGGCAGCCGGAGCCTTCGCCGGAGGAGAAGAACGCGCTGGTGCTGCGCCAGGGCAACGTGCGGGAACGCCTGCGCCGCGGTGAGCTGGAGCACGAGCTGGTGGAGGTCGAGGTGGAGCAGTCCATGCCCCAGCCGGAGATCCCCGGCATGGACATGAACATGAACGACGTGCTGGGCAACATACTGCCCAAGCGCACCAAGCTGCGCAAGGTGGAGGTGCGGGAGGCCCGCAAGATACTGCTTTCCGAGGAGGAGCAGAACCTGATCGACATGGACCAGGTGTACACCGAGGCCATCGAGCGCGCTGAGCAGCACGGCATCGTGTTCCTGGACGAGATCGACAAGGTGGCCGGCCGCGGCAGCGGCGGCCATGGCCCGGACGTCAGCCGCGAGGGTGTACAGCGGGACATCCTGCCCATCGTGGAGGGCAGCACCGTGAACACCAAGTACGGCCCGGTGAAGACCGACCATGTGCTGTTCATCGCCGCCGGCGCGTTCCATGTGTCCAAGGTCTCCGACCTGATCCCGGAGCTGCAGGGCCGCTTCCCCGTGCGGGTGGACCTGAAGCCCCTGACCGTGGAGGACTACAAGCGCATACTCACCCAGCCGGAAAACGCGCTGATCCGCCAGTACCAGCTGCTGCTGGGCGTGGACGGCGTCAGCCTGGAGTTCGAGGAATCCGCCCTTTCCGAGATCGCGGAGTACGCCTGGCAGGCCAACGAATCCAACGAAAACATCGGCGCGCGCCGGCTGCACACGCTGATGGAGCGCATATTGAACGACATCGCCTTCAACGCCGGCGGCGGCGACGCCCCCGAGATCAGCGTGAAGGTGAACGCCGATTATGTCAAAGCCCAGCTGTCAGGCGACATCCACCAGAAGGACGTGCGGAAGTACATACTGTAAGAGGCAATCCGGTTCCCTGGCTATTCCTATTGCCTATTCCCTATTGCCTATTCCCTGATAAGCGCAAACCGGCGCGATGCTTTTGCATCGCGCCGGTTTGCGCTTATCCCTTTATCAGTCGTAGATGATTTCCTTCACCGCGCCGTTGAAGTCGAACACCACGGTAGCGGTGGTTTCACCCTCGTCGCCCTTGATGCTGCCGTACCAGCAGGAAATGCCTTCCTCGGTCAGCTCCATCATGGTCATCCACTGGGCCTGCCGGTCGCTGCAATCGGCCTGCCACAGGATCTCGCCGTTGGCGGAAATGGCCACCGGGTCGGGGCCGTAGTAGCCGGCAATGTACAGAACGCCGTTGGCGTCCACCACGCGGGAGATGCTGCCGCCCAGGAAGATCTGATCCTTGGTGATCTCCCAGCGGACCTCGCCGGTGGCAGGATCGAGGGCGCTGAGGCCCAGCCAATCGTTGTACATCAGCACCAACGGCGCGTCGGCCGTGCCGCCGATCAGGGCATCGGTCTGGGTCATTTCAGTGACGTCGGGCGTCATGGTCTGCTTTCTCCACACCTCGTTGCCGCTGGCATCCAGGCCCACGACCAACAGGTACTCGTTGGCTTCCGTATAGATCCGGCGCGCCTTTACCGTGATGCCGCCCACGGCCTGCTCCAGCGCGATGCCGTCGTCGGTATAGCCGGATTCCTGGTTGATGTCGGCGATGGGCGCCTCGGCGGGCAGCTCGCGCTCGGCGATGGGCCCGAGCTCGACGGGCTCTTCCACGGCCAGCAGCTCCAGGAAGTCGTTGCGGATATAGCCGGTGATGCCCTGATAGGTCACCACGATCCAGTCAGAGCCCTCCACCGCAGCGCAGCCGGTCAGCTCCGTATTCAGCGGGACCAGGCCCAGGCTGTCGGTATCGGTGCTGGGACCCTTGCGCAGGTTCACCGCCTGCTTGCACTTGATGACCTTCATAGTCATGGTCGGTTCCTCCGCCAGGGCAAACGCCGTCAGCAGGCAGGCCACCGCAATCAAACATGCCAAAATCCTTTTCATCTTTGAGGTATCCCCCTTGTCTTCAAGATTTGGACGGACACAGCCGTCACCCTCCCTTACAGTATACCTCGATTTATATAATGCGTCAATAATAAAACCTGTCGTTTCTCATGGCGAAAATACGACAGCGTCGGCCTGTTTGCATGGTTTTCGTCTATTTTGGCCATAATAGCGCATAAATAATTCCCATGCTGTTATAAAGGATGTGACCGTTTCCATGAAGGCGATCATCATGGCGGGCGGCGAAGGCACGCGCCTGAGGCCGTTGACCTGCGATTGCCCAAAGCCGATGATCCGGCTGATGAACCGCCCGGTGATGCAATACGCGCTGGCCCTGCTGAAAAAGCACGGCGTGCATGACGTGGCGGCCACGCTGGGCTACCTGCCCGACGCGATACGGGATCATTTCGCCGCCGGCGATGCCTTCGGCGTGACGCTGCGCTATACGGTAGAACCCGTGCCGCTGGGCACCGCCGGGGGCGTCAGGCTGGCCGCGGACTTCCTGGACGAGACCTTCTGCGTGCTCTCCGGCGACGGCATCACCGACCTGGACCTGACCGACGCCCTGGCCTTCCACCGGAAAAACGGCGCCATGGCCACACTGGTGCTGAAGCAGGCGGACAACCCGCTGGACTACGGCGTGGTGCTCACGGCGCCGGATGGCCGGGTGCGATCCTTTCATGAGAAGCCGGATTGGAGCGAGGTGGTCTCCGACACGGTGAACACCGGCATCTACATCCTGGAGCCGGAGGTGCTCCGTCACATCCCCGAGGGGCGCGCCTGCGATTTCGGGCACGACCTGTTCCCGGAGCTGGTGCGACAGGGCCTGCCCGTATTCGGCTATGTGATGCAGGGCTATTGGTGCGATATCGGGGACACCCATGCCTATCTACAGGCCCATATGGACGCCATGGAGGGCCGCATCCGGTTGGACGGCCTGTCTTGCCACAGCCGCGTGACACAGCTTACAGGGGCCAGCGTGGACCGCTCGGCGGTACTGGAGGGGCCGTGCCTGATCGGGCGCGACGCCCGTGTGCTGGCCGGCGCCTATGTGGGGCCCTACAGCGTGATCGGCGACGGCTGCGTGGTCGGTGAGGAAGCCAGTGTGAAGCGCTCGGTGCTGTGGATGGGCGCGCGGCTGGAGCGCGGCGCGCAGGCCCGGGGCTGCGTTCTGGCGGCCGGGGCTATTCTGGGCGAAGGCGCCCAGGCCTATGAGGAAAGCGTGCTGGGCACACGGGCCGGGGCGGGGGCGCGGTCCGTACTGATGCCCGGCGTCCGGCTGTGGCCGGGTAAGCGCACCGGCGACGGCGAACGGCTGTGCGCCAACCGGGTATGGGGCCGCCAGGAGGGCGCGCTGTTCACCGGCGGCGCGTTGCCGCTGTCCGCACCGGACCAGGCGTTGCGGGCCGTTCAGGCCGTCTGCGCCGCGCTGCGCCCCCAAGATCTGCTGCTGGCCCGCGGCGAGGGTGGCGTTGCCGCCGCGCTGTGGCACGCCGCGGCCTCCGGTGCGCTGGCCCAGGGCGTGCGCGTGCTGGACGCGGGTCTGTGCGCGCTGCCCCAGCTGCGCCA
>CACYWI010000184.1 GCA_902778045.1 uncultured Eubacteriales bacterium | reverse complement strand
GCACATCCGGCTGCCGTCCGGCAGGAACCCGGTGTAGCCCTGTGCGGTGTAATAGCCCTTCGGTGAAAACATGATGAACACCTCGCTTCGTTTTCCTTGGTACAAACACAGTATACCCTGCGGGGTGTCCCAAAAAACGCCCGTCCGCGCTGCGGATGGGCGTTTTGAGTACGAAAAATTACGCTTAAATCGCCATTTTATCCAGGGGGAACACTTTTGGAGGCACCAGCCGCCATTCCTGTTCCCTTGACTATTCCTATTGCCTATTGCCTATTCCCTATTCCAAATCCCTACTCCTCATACTGCGCGTTCAGCTTCCGCACCTGCTCCCGCATCTGGCGGACCACCTGGCCCGGCCCAGTGATGCGCACACTGCCGCCCAGGGCCATGATCCAGCCGAAGAACTGGGGGCTGACGGCCACGTTCACTCTGGCCTCAAAGTGATCCTCGTCGGCGGGCACCAGCGGGATATCTTTGCCGAAGCGATCGATCACCACGCCGACCATGCGGTTTTCGCCCACCAGCGTCACCGACGTCTCCTCGCCGCCGTACATGCCGAACAGCGTCTTGGCATAGCGGGCCACATCGAAGGCCTTGAAGCGATCCCGGCCCTCCCGGGGCTCGTCGGTGGCGCGGATGTACTGCATCTTGTCCACGCGGTAGTGCTTGATCCGGTCGTCCTCGGCGTCATAGGCCACCAGATAGTAGTTCTCGTCGTCCCACACCAGGCCCCAGGGGCTCACGCGGTACTGCCGGCCGTTGCGCCGCAGGGACATCTCCTTGTTCACGTTCCACTGGGTGTACTGGAAGCGGATCTGGGAATCGGCGTTGATGGCGGTGTGCAGCTTGTCGATGTTGTAGTAGATGGATTCGTTCATCGTCTTGACCCGCCCGGCGATCAGCACCTGGCGATGCAGCTGCTGGGCCTGGTAGGTGCTGACCAGGCTTTCCAGCTTGCGGATCAGCTCCCGGGATTTCTTGTCGGTGATGAACTTGGCTGCCTGCACCGAATCCACCAGCAGCTTCAGCTCCGGCAGCTCGAAATCCCGCGCGCCCAGGGAATAGTAGGTGTTATGGCCTATCTTTTCGGCGTTGATGTCCATGCCGTAGCGGCGCAGCTCCTCGAAATCGGAATACAGGGTCTTGCGGTCGGCGCTCATGCCGTAGGCGGCGAGCCTGTCGGCGATCTCCTGGAGGGTCAGGCCGTGCTCGTCGTCGGTCTGGCGGGTAAATATATCCCGCAGGTACATGAGCTTCAGCTTTTGATTCGCGCCCTTTGCCACAGCAATCGCCTCCATGGTGAATGTATGATCCCATTATAACCGCCCGGGCGGTTTTTTTCAATCATCGGGCCGCGGTTTCTTTACAGGGACAAAAACTGGCGGTATAATAGAACCAACCGATAATATCAAAGGAGGACTCGCCCATGTCCAGCCCCCATCTGCACCCGAAATACCGGCCCATGCTCGAAGCGCAGGAGGCGCTGCTGTCCCGAAAGAACAGGAAGAGCGATTTCTACAACGGCATCTACGACCGCTATGAGTATCCCGTGCTCACCCGCGACCACCTGCCCCTGACCTGGCGCTACGACCTGGACGCGCGCACCAACCCCCACTTCATGGAGCGGCTGGGCATCAACGCCGCGCTGAACTCCGGCGCGATCAAGTTCGGGGGCCAATATTGCCTGGTGGCGCGCGTGGAGGGCATGGACCGCAAGAGCTTCTTCGCCGTGGCCCGCAGCGACAGCCCGGTGGACGGCTTCCGCTTCGATGAGAAGCCGATCCTGCTGCCCGACACCTGCCCGGAGGAGACCAATGTGTACGACATGCGCCTGACCCAGCACGAGGACGGCTGGATCTACGGCGTATTCTGCTCCGAGAGCAAGGACACGAGCGTGAGCGACCTCTCCGCCGCCGTGGCCGCCGCGGGCATCGTGCGCACCAAGGACCTGGTGAACTGGGAGCGCCTGCCGAACCTGGTGACCCTGAACAGCCCCCAGCAGCGCAACGTGGACCTGCTGCCGGCGTTCGTGAACGGCAAGTACGCCTTCTACACCCGGCCCATGGACGATTTCATCGACACCGGCAGCGGCGGCGGCATCGGCTTCGGCCTGTGCGAGGACATCACCCACGCCGTGATCGACGAGGAGAAGATCACCTCGCCCCGGCGCTACCACACCATCACCGAGGCCAAGAACGGCGAGGGCGCGACGCCCATCAAAACGGAGAAGGGCTGGCTGCACATCGCTCACGGCGTGCGCAACACCGCCGCGGGGCTCAGGTATGTGATCTACCTGTTCGTCACCGACCTGGAGGATCCCTCGAAGGTGATCGCCGAGCCCGGCGGCTACCTGATCGCCCCGCTGGGCCACGAGCGCGTGGGCGACGTGAGCAACGTCACCTTCACCAACGGCGCCATCGCCGATGACGACGGGAAGCTGTACATCTACTACGCCTCCAGCGACACGCGGATGCACGTGGCCGAGACCACCGTCGAAAAGCTGCTGGACTACGCCTTCAACACTCCTGCCGACGCCCTGCGCAGCCGGGACTGCGTGGCGCAGCGCATAGCGCTCATTGATCGGAACCTCGAGCTTCTGAAGGAAGAATAAAAGAGTGTGGAGTGAGGCGTTACAGGATGTCGCGCGCGGGGTGGTTGAGGAAATACATTCCACATTTCCCGCGAAGGAATACCGCTCCCAGGCTAACTTCAACTCCACTCTCCACTCTCGCCCAATCCTATCACATCAAAAGGAGAACAAACGATGGACTATAACACAACCTACCTCCGCTGGCTGGAGCGCGCGGACGCCTCGCTGCAGCCGGAGCTCACTGCGATGAAGGAGAACCCGGAGGCCATTGAGGACGCCTTCTACCGGGACCTGGCCTTCGGCACCGGCGGCCTGCGGGGCGTGATCGGCGCGGGCACGAACCGCATGAACGTGCACACGGTGGCCCGGGCCTCCCAGGGGCTGGCCAACTATGTGAAAAAGCACTTCCCGAAGGAAAAGCGCCGCATCGCCGTCAGCTATGATTCCCGCATACTCTCCCGGGAATTTGCCCAAATGGCCGCGGGCGTGTTTGCCGCCAACGGCATCACCGCCCTGATCTATCCCCGGCTGATGCCCACGCCCTGCCTTTCCTGGGCGGTGCGGGCGCTGGGCTGCGCGGCGGGCGTGATGGTCACCGCCAGCCATAACCCGGCCAAGTACAACGGCTACAAGGTGTACGGGCCGGACGGCTGCCAGATCACCACCCAGGCCGCCGCGGACATCCTCGGCGAGATCGACGCGTTGGACGTGTTCGACGGCCCGGTGGTCATGCCCTTCGACAAGGGCCTGGAGGTTGGCGCCATAGACTGGATCGGCGAGGACGTGCTGACCGCGTTCATCGAGGCGGTGAAGGCCCAGTCGGTGCTGGGGGACGCCCCGGCGGACAAATCCGCTGTGATCGTCTATTCCCCGCTGAACGGCACGGGCTTCGAGCCGGTGACCCGCATCCTGAGGGAGTGCGGCTACGCAAACGTGACCGTGGTGAAGGAGCAATCCATGCCGGACGGCCATTTCCCCACCTGCCCCTACCCGAACCCGGAGATCCGCGAGGCCATGCAGCTGGGGCTGGAGTACGCCGAGCGACTGAACGCCGACCTGCTGATGGCCACCGACCCGGACTGCGACCGCTGCGGCATCGCCGTGCGCGACCCGAAGGGCGGCTACCGGCTGATGAGCGGCAACGAGACGGGCGTGCTGCTGCTGGACTACATCTGCCAGCGCCGCCTGGCCCAGGGCACGATGCCCGAAAGCCCGGTGCTGGTGAAGACCATCGTGACCACCGACCTGGCCGAGCGGGTGGCTGCCAAGTACGGCGTGGACACCGTGAACGTGCTGACCGGCTTCAAGTACATCGGCGAGACCATCGGCCGCTTCGAGGCCCAGGGCCGGGCGGACCGCTACATCTTCGGCTTCGAGGAGAGCTACGGCTACCTGTCCGGCGCCCATGTGCGGGACAAGGACGCGGTGAACGCCTCCCTGATGATCGCGGAGATGTTCGCCTGGTACCGCGCCCAGGGCATTGGCCTTCTGCAGCGGCTGGAGCAGCTGTATGCCGAGTTCGGCTACTGCCTGAACACGCTGCACAGCTATGAGTTCGAGGGCTCGAAGGGCTTTGCGCTGATGCAGCAGGCCATGGCCACGCTGCGCGGCGGCATGACCGAGCTGGGCGGCCTGAAGGTGGAAAGGCTGCTGGACTACGGCCCCGGCCTGGACGGGCTGCCCAAATCCGACGTGCTGAAGTTCCTGCTGGCCGGCGGCGCCTCCTGCGTGGTGCGCCCTTCCGGCACCGAGCCCAAGCTGAAGTTGTACGTCTCCGTCTCCGCCCCCGACGAGGAAAAGGCCCGGGACGAGGAGAAGGTACTGAGCGGAGACGTGGAGAAGACGAT
>CACYWI010000183.1 GCA_902778045.1 uncultured Eubacteriales bacterium | reverse complement strand
TGCGTGCGACCTCTCCGTAGGGCGATCTCCGCTTTCGCGCTTGCGCCTCGCCCGCGTTCCCGGCGGCAAAGAAGATCCTTCGCTGCGCTCAGGATGACACATTCGCGTCGTTGTCATCCTGAGCGCAGCGAAGGATCTTTGCTTTGGCGATAAGGTTGCAAGTCAAGGAAATGCAGTCAAATACACCGAAAACGCGCTTCAGGTATTTTGGAAACACACTCTAGAGTGTGTTTCTAAATGCCGGGAGATGCAGTTTCGAGTGGATTTGACTGCATTTCAAGGCGATTCCCCGCAGGTTTACTGGCGCAGGTTTACTGGCGGTAAATCAAGGGGAATCAACGCAGAAATGCAGTCAAAGACGCCGAAAATGCGCTTCAGGTATTTTGGAAACACACTCTAGGGACTTACTCACTTCAGATATTCCCCGATCACCGCCGCGTGCAGGGCGGCGGCGAGCACCGGCGCCTCCTCGCCGGGCAGGAAGGCGGCGTTGTGCAGGGGCAGCCCGCAGCCCGCGCCGATGTGGTAATACGCGCCGGGGCGCGCCTCCAGGAAGCAGCCGAAATCCTCGGTGGTCATGGTGGGCCGGTCGATCACGCGCACGCGGTCGTCGCCCAGCAGGCTCCGGGCGGCCCGCTCGACGAGGGCGGTCATGTCGTCGTGGTTGACCACGCCGGGATAGCTCTCCCGCAGGTCGACCTCCGCCGTCGCGCCCCAGGCGGCCGTCACCTCGTCCACGCAGCTGCGGAAGCCCGCCTTCAGCGCGGTGCGGGCGGCGGGGCCCAGGCTGCGGATGATGCCGGTGAATTCCGCCCGGTCGGCCAGTATGTTCTCCGCCGTGCCGGCGGAAAGCGTGCCCACGGTCAGCACGGCCCGCTCGCCTTCCAGGGTATTGGGCAGGTCAATCAGCCGGCCCACCAGCGCCGCCGCCGCGCCCAGGGCGTCCACACCCTTTTCGCGGGTCGCGCCGTGGGCGCTGACGCCGTGCACCACCACGCGGAAGGTATCCGAGGCCGCGTAGAACTTGCCGTAGCGCACGCCCACATGGCCCAGGGGCAGCTCCGGCGACACGTGGGCCCCGAACACCGCGTCCACGCCGTCCAGCGCCCCGGCGTCGATCATTCGCTGCGCCCCGCCGCGGCCCTCCTCGTCCGGCTGGAACAGGAACACCACGCTGCCGCGCAGCGACTGACGCCGGTCGGAGAGCAGCTTCGCCGCGCCCAGCGCCGCGGAGATGTGCACGTCGTGGCCGCAGGCGTGCATCACACCCGGGGTTTGGGAGGCGAAATCCGCGCCGGTGGCCTCCGTCAGCGGCAGGGCGTCCATGTCCGCGCGCAGCGCCGCCGTCCTGCCGGGCAGCGCGCCGTCCAGCCGCGCCACCACCGCCGTGTCCAGCAGCCGCCGGGTGGGGATCCCCCAGCCGTTCAGGCACGCCTCGATCCGCTCCGCGGTCCTGAACTCACGGTTCCCCAGCTCCGGGTGGCGGTGAAAGTCCCGCCGCAGCGCGGTGATCTCCGGCGCGATGGCCCGGGCCAACGATAGATAATCGGTCATGGTATCACCTGTCCCTGACTTGGATTCAATCGACAATCACGCAAACCTGCCGGGGGGATCGGGGGCGGCAGCGCCCCGATCATCAATCGGCCCCGGCGACATGCGCGGCGGGGCCGTAAGGTTTCCACAGGAAACCGACCTTGCGGATTTGACGGCCGGAGATTTTCGGCTGTTCTTTCATTGGCGTATTGTTTCGGAACAGCCGAAAATCTCAAGTCAAATCCGGAGGGGGTGGTAATGGAGGGGGAGCTTGCTCCCCCTCCATCATAGCTTCCTCAGCGATTCCTGCAGCGCCGTCTTCTGGCTGGTGCCGGCGTCCACCTGCTTGATGACCCGGGCGGGGCAGCCGGCCACCACGGCGCCGGCGGGCACGTCCTCGATCACCACCGCGCCGGCGGCGACCACCGCGCCCTTGCCCACGCGCACGCCCTCGATCACCACGGCGTTCGCGCCGATCAGCACGTTGTCCTCGATCACCACGGGGGTGGCGGAGGCGGGCTCGATCACGCCGGCCAGCACCGCGCCTGCGCCCACGTGGCAGTGGTCGCCCACGATGGCCCGGCCGCCCAGCACCGCGCCCATGTCGATCATGGTGCCCTCGCCGATCACGGCGCCGATGTTGATGATCGCGCCCATCATGATCACGGCGTTGTCGCCGATGGTCACGTTGTCGCGGATCAGCGCGCCGGGCTCGATGCGGGCGCGGATGTCCTTCATGTCCAAAAGCGGCACCGCGCTGTTGCGCCGGTCGTTCTCGATCACGATGTCCTCGATGTCATCCTTGTGCTTTTCCAGGATGGGCTGCAGCTTGCCCCACTCCCCGAACACGACCTTGTCCCCCGCGCCGAAGACCTTCGCGCCTTCGTAGTCGATGGGGGCCTTTTCCTTGATGTACAGCTTCACCGGCGTCTTCTTCTCGGCGGTGGCGATATAGTGGATCAGCTCCTGCGCGTTCATATGCTCTAACTCCTATTCGACGATGTTTCGCATGTCGTACAGCCCCGGCGCCCTGCCCATCAGGAATTCGGCGGCGGCCAGCGCGCCGTTGCCGAACAGCTCGCGGCTCTCGGCCTTGTGCTTCAGGGTGATGGTCTCCGCGCCGGCAGCGATGACGATCTCGTGGGTGCCCACCTCGTTGCCGTAGCGCAGCGAGTGGATGCCGATCTCCCGCTTCGTGCGCTTGCCGTTCTCGTGGCGGCCCACCAGCAGCTCCGCGTCCTGGCGGACCTCCTGGATCCTGTGGGCCAGCAGCAGCGCCGTGCCGCTGGGCACGTCCAGCTTCTGGTTGTGGTGGCGCTCGATGATCTCGATCTCCGCGTCCGGGAACAGGGCCGCGGCCTTCTTCGCCAGCTCGGCCAGCAGCGCCACGCCGATGGACATGTTCGCCGACAGGAACACCGGCACCCGCTCCGCCGCCGCGCGGATCAGGGAAAGCTCCTCCTCGGTCTGGCCCGTGGTGGCGATGACCACCGGCAGGCCGCGCTCCACGCAGTATTCCGTCACCTGCGCGGTGGCGCTGTGGTTGGAAAAATCGATGACCATGTCCGCGGGGCCCTGGTACTCGCTGAGCGCGGACAGCCCGCCGGAGGCGGCGTTGCTCCAGTCCACCCGCGCGGCCACGCTGTGGACGCCGCCCCGCTGGACCAGCTCGTCCACGATGCGCCCCATGCGCCCGCTGGCGCCGTTGATGATGATATTCATAGTAGCCTCCGCCATTTTTCATTGGTATCGTGGAAAGCGCGGGATGTCCTCATCCATCCCCCGTTTTCCATGGTCCGTATTCTAAATCAGCCCGTGTCCCTCCATGATGCCCTTCAGCTTCTGCCAGTGCGCGTCCTCCATGGGGGTCAGCGGCAGGCGCAGGTAGTTCTCGCACCAGCCCATGGCCGCCATGGCCGCCTTCACGGGGATGGGGTTGACCTCGCTGAACAGCGCGTTGATCAGGGGCAGCAGCCGGGTCTGCTCGCGGGCCGCGCCGGCCACATCGCCCTCGAAGAAGCGGCGGCACATCTGCGCCGTCTGCGCCGGCATCACGTTGGAAAGCACCGAGATCACGCCCTTGCCGCCCATGGACAGTATCGGCACCACCTGGTCGTCGTTGCCGGAGTAGATATCCAGCTTGTCGCCCACCAGCATGGCCGTCTCCACGATCTTGGAGATGTTGCCGTTGGCCTCCTTGATGCCCACGATGTTGGGGTGGTCCGCCAGGGCCAGGTAGGTGGCCGGCTCGATGTTCACGCCGGTGCGGGAGGGCACGTTGTACAGTATGATGGGCTTGTCCACCGCGTCGGCAATGGCGGTGTACATGGCGATCAGGCCCTTCTGGGTGGCCTTGTTGTAGTAGGGGGTGACCACCAGCAGCGCGTCGGCCCCGGCGTCGCAGGAGAAGCGGGACAGCGTGACGGCGCGGTTGGTGTCGTTGGAGCCGCTGCCCGCGATGATCGGCACGCGGCCCGCCGCCCGCTCGACGGCATAGCGGATGACCTCCTGGTGCTCGTCGTAGGTCAGGGTGGAGCCCTCGCCGGTGGTGCCGGCGATCACCAGCGCGTCGATGCCCTGCTCGATCTGCCAGTCCACCAGGCGGCCCAGGGCCTCGTAATCCACGCCGGAGGGGGTCAGCGGCGTGATCAGCGCGGTGGCCGCGCCGCGGAATACGGTGTTCTTGCTCATTGCTCTGTCTCCTCATCTTCATAGTGGGATGCCGCGTATAAAAAACAGCCAATGCGCATTGCATTCGCCGTGTTTTCATTGACATCGACCCCTCGCCAGGGCGAATGCCATGCCGGGGGAATCGCACAATTAATCCATAGCGCTCCACACAATGCGGCAGTCAAACGGATGTTGTCCGTTTGCCCAGACGGGGCTCGCCCTTCCCATCTTCGGCAGCGGCCCCTTTCAACGCCGGCAACGGCTTTGCGATGCCTTGCACCGGCCCTACTGATGAACGCTGCGCCTCTATCCTTTAATTGCGGTATTCAGTTGTGTGACCATGCTACCACAAAATAGCGGCGCTGTCAATCGGCTACGGTTAATTCTTGGTTTGCCGATAATGACTATTCCTTTTGCCTATTGTGATAGACTATGCTATAATACCATCATCAACCCCATACACCACAGGGAGGAGAGGCCGATGAAGGTCGTATTGCAACATCTCACCAAGAAATTTCCCAGCCGGAACAAGAAATCGAACGACGAGGTCATCGCCGTAAGCGA
>CACYWI010000182.1:8721-12225 GCA_902778045.1 uncultured Eubacteriales bacterium | reverse complement strand
CGCGTCGTTATATCGCTGCAACAGATGCAGGGCCAGGATTACCGGCTGCTGTACCCCTGCTGCAACGACGACGGCTCGCGCCAGCGGGGCTACCGCTTCAGCGACACCATGACGATGCCCCGCGGGCTGGACGTGGAATACGCGCCCCTGCCCGCCGGGGAGTACTGGATGTGCTACACCGTGAAGGACATCTTCCGCCGCGAATACCGGACGCCGCTGGTAAAGCTGTATTGGGACGGCGAGCGATATACCGTGATGTCATAAAACAGAGCAAAAAAATCGCACGGTCCGGCGCTTGCCAGACCGTGCGGCTCTCTCTTCATCATTGACCGAAGCAAAGCAATGCCAGGGCGGAAAAAAGACCCGCAGTTGTGTATGGATCGGATGGAATTCAATATTACCTTCTGGGCTGGACGTACTTCGTGCCGCAATAGTTGCAGGAGTATCCCCCATCCACATCGGGAGAGTGGGGCGTGGTAAAGCCGCAACTTCTGCAGAGCCTGTTCAACGTACCCCCTTCCGTGGCAAAAACGGGATTGTTGATTATATCATATAAATCGGTAAACGGATTGCCACCGCCGCTGACCTGGTCGAGCTCCTGTTCGCTGAGCTGCCGCTTCTGTTCGTTTTCACCATTCATGCCTTCCGCCGCGCGGACCTCTTTCTCATTCTCCATGTCTTCTGCCTCCTAACAAAGCATGTCCTTTACGAAATTTTATCACGATTCCCCCTGCGAAGTCAAGGGATAAAACGCGCCGCAATACACACGGGCATCGCCCCTGCCCTCGCTGGCCGTTCTTACGGGAATACTATACCACGTCTTGTGTCACAGAACTGTCACACGCGATTACGGGCCTCGCACCGCGCCGGGGATCGGCGCTACATCAGCGGCGCGATGAACATCATCAGCTCTCCCATCACCTTGCAGGACAGCTTTTCGGCCCTGATGCTCTCGGGCGTGACCCGGCGGCACTTTTGAAGCGTGTTCTGGAAATCCCGCTCGATGTCGGGAATGCACGCCGTCCTGTACATATAGGTCGCGCATTCGAAGTGATGATACAGGCTTCGGTAATCCAGGTTGATCGTGCCGACCACGGCCTTTTTGTCATCGCTGACGAATACCTTGGCGTGCACGAAGCCGGGCGTATACTCGTAGATCTCCACGCCCGCGTCCACCAGCCGCTTGTAGTGGGCCTTGGCCAGCGCGTAGGCCATGCTCTTGTCCGGGATGCCCGGCAGGATCAGCTTCACGTCCACCCCGCGCCGGGCCGCATACTTGATCGCGGTCTCCAATTCGCCGTCCAGGATCAGGTAGGGCGTCATGATGTGCACATAGTCCGTCGCGCGGTTCAGGATGTCCATGTACACCGTCTCGCCCACCTTGTCGCCGTCCAGCGGGCAATCGCCATAAGGGATCACGAAGCCGGAGGGATGCTCCGGCACATAGCCGGTGTCCTGCAGGAAGGGGGCGAACCGCGCCTCCTTCTCGGTGATGTTCCACATCTGCAAAAACAGCAGCGTGAAGCTCTTCACCGCGTCGCCGCGCAGCATCACCGCGGTGTCCTTCCAATGGCCGAAGCGCTCGACGCGGTTGATGTATTCATCCGCCAGGTTGACGCCGCCGTTGAAGGCAACCTTGCCGTCGATCACCAGGATCTTGCGGTGGTCCCGGTAGTTGTAGTGGCTGGACACCACGGGCCGGATCGGCGCGAAGGCCTTGGCCTTGATGCCCTTTTCCTGGAGCAGCTTGCAGTAGTTCGGGGGCAGCGTGGAGATTTCCAGCATGCCGTCGTACATCACGCGCACGTCGACACCCGCCTTTGCCTTCTCCACCAGGATCTCCAGGATGCTGCCCCACATGTAGCCCTCTTCGATGATGAAGTACTCCATGAAGATGAACTTCTCCGCCTTCTCCAGCGCCTCCAGCATCGCGGCGAACTTGTATTCGCCCAGGGGAAAGAAGGTAACCTCGGTGTTGGCGTACACGGGGAAGCAGTTGCTCTGGTTCAGGTAGGTGACCAGATCATCCGTGCCGGAGGAATCGCCCGCCAGCTTTTCCAGCACGCCCTCCGGCTGCGGAATGGCGTCCCTGGTCTCGTCGATCAGCTCCGCTTCCCGGCGACGGACGGAGCGATGGCCCAGGTTCATGTGCGTGAAGGCCAGCATGGCCGCGCCCGTGACCGGCAGGATGGCGATGACAAACATCCACGTCAGCTTGGCGGCGGGATCCATGCCGCTGTTGAACAGGTAGATCACCCCGCCCACGATGAGCGCCACAAGCAGCACCGAGAACACCGGCGTCATGCTGATGAGCCAATCGTAAAACCGGACCACCACCACCAGCTGCGCCACCAGCAGCAGCAGGATCACGAAAAAGCGGCTGAACACCAGGTGGATCAGGCCCTTCTTCCTCGGCTTCGCCAGCCGGTAGATGTCGCTCATGGCTGTTCTTCCCTCCGTATGTACGCTTCAGAGTCCTGCGGCACTCAGGCTACGCCAGCTGGCCGTGCAGCTTCGCGAACTTGTCGGACTTGCTGTCCAGCATGGCAAAGGACGTCTCGGTGGGGACATCGTTCATGCCGGACTCCATATAGTTCTTCAGTACGCCGGTCAGCACAAACGGACGGACAAACGCGCCGTGGATGATGTTCCACACGATCACGCCGGCCAGCACCGCCGCAGCGATCGTCAGCGTTTGGGGCCTGGTCAGGAACTCGGGGATCTTGCTGCCGTCCTCGGTGGCCGCGATCTGGGCGATCTCGCCGGCCAGCATCGTAAAGAAGGCCGGGAAGGCGGACAGGATCAGGTAGAATATCCCGGCCAGCACGCCGCCGATCACCAGCAGCGAAGCCAGGCCCATGCCGAACACACGGCCCAGGTTCCTGGCGAGGGTCTTGCCGTGCTTGAAGAACAGCACCGCGCCTTCGCAGGTGGCCTTGGCCGCGTTCTCGTTCTCGCGATAGAACACCCAGCCCAGGCAGCAATCGCACAGGTAGGCCACGACCACCTGGATCGCCGTGTCGATCACGCTGGCGACGGTCTCGCCGTTGTCGCCGCCCACGGCCTTGCCCACGCCGGTGAGCGCCTTGCCCAGCTGCTGGAAGATGCCCTTGATGACGCCTGTGGCCGCGAAGAACAGCGCCACCGTGGCGAAGCGCCGCTTCACGACGCGCTTGCCCTCACCGATCACATCGTCCGGCAAGCTGCCGGTGGTGATGGCACGGGTCATCATGGCAATCTGGCCCGCCTTGAAGGCATAGGAGACATAGCGCACTATGATCACCACGGCCACGATGCCGACGACGATGCCGATCACCAGGCCGATCAGGCCCTTGTCAGCGGCCTTCTCGGCGATCATGAAGCCCGCGATGGACAAAGCGCCCAGCACGATGAAGGCCAGGATGTCATACAGCAGTCGGCGCACGGAAAAGCCCAGGGTACGGGAATAGATCTCTTTGTTGGACATGAAATCCACTCCTTTGTATTATGATAAGAATCTATACA
>CACYWI010000182.1:7367-8653 GCA_902778045.1 uncultured Eubacteriales bacterium | reverse complement strand
GCGACCTGTGAAGCAGCGCCCGCGCCGGGGCTCACCCGTGCCGGACCTCCAGCCGCAGCCGGTTGGGCAGCCGGGCCCCCTCCTCACGGGAGACGGCGATATCCTCCGTCATGCCCTTCAGCACGGCGATGGGCAGATCGTCGCCCACGCTGCCGAGGTCCAACCGCGGCCCGGCGTAGCTCAGCGTCCACACCGCGGTCTCCGTCTGCTCGGAATATTCGCAGGCCGCCAGCAGGCGCGGGGCTTCCATCGCCGGCACCAGCAGCTGCGCGGCCTCCTCGAACACCAGCTGCACGCGGCCGGCCAGCTTCGGGTCGATCTGATTGCGGTGACACCATGCTTCGATCTGCGAGGCCATACCCAGGAAATCGTAGTCACGGCTTTCGATGCTCAACTCCAGCACCTTCAGCCGCCGCACAAAGCGGCGGGTGTTTTCGCGCTGGGGATGGTCGAAGATCTGCTCCGGCGTGCCGTCCTCGTAGATGCCACCCTCGTCCATGTAGAACACGCGGTTGGAGATCGCCCGGGCGAAGGCCATCTCGTGGGTGACGATCATCAGGGTCTTGCCCGTCTTTGAAAGGTCCCGGATTACGGCTTGCACCTCCCCCACCATCGTGGGGTCCAGGGCGCTGGTGGGCTCGTCCAGCAGGATCACGTCCGGGTCCATGGCCAGGGTGCGGGCGATGGCGATGCGCTGCTTCTGGCCGCCGGACAGCTCGTCCGGGTAGTTCAGCGCCTTCTCCGCCAGGCCCACCGTGCGCAGCAGGCGCATGCCGGTGTCGTAGGCCTCCTGCCTCGATTTGCCCAGCAGGTCCACCGGGGCCAGCATGATGTTCTCGATCACCGTCTTGTGGCCGAACAGGTTGAACGACTGGAACACCATGCCCATCCGCTGCCGGACCTTGCTGATGTCGCACTTCGGGTCGGTGATCTCCACATCATCCACCCAGATCCTGCCCGCCGTGGGCTTCTCCAGCTGGTTGATGCAGCGCAGCAGCGTGCTCTTGCCGGTGCCGGAGGGGCCGATCACGGCGATCACGTCGCCATCGTGGATCTCCACGCTCACATCCTTCAGGGGCGTCACATTGGGGTATTCCTTTTTCAAATGCTCAATTCTGATCATCGGTATTGACCCCCTTCAGGATATCCGCTGGCTTGCGTCGCTTGGGATTGAAGCCGACGGTGATCCGGCTGACCAGGAAGCCGATCAGCCCCTCCAGCAGGAAGTAGATGACCGTCACCGCGATCAGCGGGAAGAACGCCTCGTAGGTGCGGCTGCGCACGAT
>CACYWI010000182.1:4833-7346 GCA_902778045.1 uncultured Eubacteriales bacterium | reverse complement strand
GCCTTGATCAGGCCCACGATCTCGCCCCGGTAGGCGGGCAGCACATGGGGCAGCGCCTGGGGCAGTATGATCTTGTAGAAGGTCCTGCGGTCGGAATAGCCCAGGGCGCAGGCGGCCTCGTACTGGCCGGCGTCCACCGCGCCGACGCCCATCTTCAGCAGCCCGAACACCGCCGCGCCGAAGGTGAGCGTGAAGCCGATCACTGCCACGGTGATGCCGCCGATGGCCACGCTGCCGAATACGACGTAGTACAGTATCATCAGCAGCACCACCATGGGCATGCCCTGCACCAGCCACAGGCAGAAGCGGGTCGCCAGGTTGGCCATGAGGTTGCCGCCCCGGCACAGCATGTAAACGGCAAAGCCCAACAGCGTGCCGAACAGTATCGTCAGCAGCGTGATCGCCAGCGTGGTCAGCACGCCCTGGCCGAACAACCGCCAGCGGTTCTCACGGATGAAGGTCTTGTTGAAGCTGTCCAGTATGGTACTGGCGGCGGCGCCGCCGGCGTTCTGCCCGGCATCGGCCGCCGTCGCCCCGTCGGCGGCCAGGTCGTTGCTCAGCACGGCCAGCACGATGCCGCCGTAGCTGGTCGGGTCGGAAAACAGCACCTGCTCCTCCCTCTCCGGCGTCACGTTCATGTCCGTCGAGAAATCGTACTTGCCGGATTCGACGGCTGGGATCCGCCCGGCGAAGTCCACGTCCCCCAGCTCCAGGGCATAGCCCCGGTCCCGGCAGAAGCGGACCACCAGGTCGATGTCATAGCCCACGTTCTTCCCGTCCTTGATGTAGGAGAAGGGCATGTCCGTGGAGGTAGTGACGGCCCGGATCGTGCCGTTTTCGCCGGTGAGGCCCGACATGTCCACGACCTTCCGGTCCTCATCGAAGCCGAACCAGATGTCGTCCAGCTGCTGCATGGTGCCGTCCGCCCAGCTGCGGGCCAGGAAATCGTTCAGCTCCGAGCACAGCGCGGCGCTCTGCGGATCGTTCTTGCGGAAGGCGAAGCTGTAGTTGTTCTGGGTCAGGCGCCGGGGGATGTAGCTGATCTCCGGCTGCTCCATGTGCAGTATCTTCGTGCTCGGCTCGTCGGCCAGATAGCCGGCCACCTTGCCGGCGCGCAGCGCGGCGATGCAATCCGGGTAGCTGTTGAACAGCAGGTATTCGCTGTCGGGGAAGTATTCCCTGGCGGTGTCCTCCATCAGCGGGCCGGCCAGCACGCCCAGGGCCTTGCCGTTGTAGTCCTGCAGGCGCGCGTCCCAGGCGGCCTGGGTCGCGTCCGCAGTATCCTGCTTCAGCACCGCCAGCACCGTGCCGCCGGAGAAGGTCGGCCGGGAAAACAGCACGCTCTCCGCCCGCTCCGGGGTGATGCCGATGCCCGCGGCGGCAAATTCCGCCTTGCCCGCCTGCACGGCGGGCAGTATGCCGTCAAAGTTCATGTCCACAATTTCCAGGCCATAGCCGCCATATTCGCAGAACAGGGCGGCGAGCTCCATGTCATAGCCCACAACCGCGCCGTCGCGCACGTACTCGAAGGGGGCGTAGCCCGATTCCGTCGCCAGCCGCAGCGTGCCGTTCCCGGCCTTCAGGGCGGCGATATCCGGCATGGTCTTCACCGATTCGTCCTCGCCGAACCACTTGGCCGCGAGCGCGTCCAGCGTACCCTCAGGCAGCTGGTCGAGGAAGGCGTTGAACTGGTCCCGCAGCGCCTCCCCGGCCCCGGTCTTCGGGAACACGGGGGCGAATTCATAGCTGTCCAGATATTCCGGCAGCCAGGTCAGCCGTTCGTCCTCCCGCGCCAGGAGCTGCGCCACCGGCTCGTCCACGGCGAAGGCGTCCACCTTGCTCCCGGTGAGGGCCGCCACCAGGTCGGCCTTGGTGTTGTAGTATTCCACCTGGGCGTCCGGCAGCTTCTCCGCCACCATGGCGTCGAAATTGGTGCCGGTCTGCACGCCGATGCGCTTGCCGTTCAGCGCGTCCAGGCCGGTTCCCGCGTCCGGCGCGGCGGCCTGCGCCGCGGGCCGGCTGCCGCGCACCATCACGCCGACCTTCTCCTCGTACAGCACATCGGAAAAGGCCATCGCCTCGGCGCGCTCCGGGGTGATATTCAGGTTGGCCATCACGCAGTCCACATCGCCGGTGGCGCAGGCCGGCACGATAGCGCCATAGTCGTAAACCTTGAACTGCACGTCCGCCCCCAGCCACGCGGCGAAGCGATGGCCCAGCTCGATGTCATAGCCCGCCAGCTGATCGCCGACATAGTAGCTGTAGGGGGGCACGACGCCGGAGGTGCCCACCGTCAGGTGGAGGTTCGCGCCTTCGGGAGCGGGGATGTCCGGCATGGTCCCGTTCCCGTCTGTCACCCAGCGCCTGTACATGTCCTCCAGCGTCCCATCGGCCCGGGCCTCGGCGATGAACCGGTTCAGCTTACCCATCAGGTCCTCAATACCCGCCTTCGGCGAGACGCCCACGGCGATGTGCACCGGCTCGCCCAGGGGTTCTTCCAGCAGGCGCACGCC
>CACYWI010000182.1:0-4804 GCA_902778045.1 uncultured Eubacteriales bacterium | reverse complement strand
GCCACGGCCAGGTAGCCCGACGGCTTGTCGCTGAAGTACTCGATCCCCGCTTCGGGCAGCTCCGCGCGCGCGATTTGCTCCGCCGCACTGCCCGGGTCCACGCCCACGGCCATGCCCGGCGCGTTCAGCTGCGCAGGGCTGGTGATCTCCCCCTCCGCGCAGGCCATGCCGCCGAGCAGCAGCAGAATCAGCAGCAGTCCCATCAGTTTCTTCAAATCGCGTCACCTCTTGTTCGGCGGTCAGTCGGCCCGTCAGGCCATTCATACTTGCAACCATTATAATCGGCATCATTGCAAAAATCAACAAGTGCGGTAAAAAGAAACACAGCATTGCAAACGAACGGCGGGCCGGATCGGCCCGCCGTTCGTTCCATGTTCGCCCTATGCCGCGGGCGCCAGCTCGGCGTCCTCCTCCAGGCCGTAGGGCTCGCCCTTGGCGTTGATCATGTCTTTCATTTCGTTGTACACGTTCTCCGGGCCGTCGCCGAAGTTGAAGGCTACCGCGCTGTTGATCAGCTGGCCGCCGCCCAGCTCGCGCATCACCACGCGGGCCGCCGCCTCGTTTTCCCGGGCCGGGCAGAAGCGGGCCCTCACGTTGTAGCCCGCCGCCTCGAAGGGCAGCACGAACTGCTGCAGCATCTCGTCCAGGTCACCGCCCACGATGGGCAGCACGATGTTCACGCCCTTCATGTCGCCGGTCAGGAAGGCGTCGATGGCCCTCTGGAAGATGGCCATGCCCTCGAAGTGCACCGCGTCCGCGCCGGCGCCATGGCTCTCGACATACTCGGGGATCTGCTCCTTGATCATGTCCACATCCAGTATGAACGCGCCCAGGGCCTCGCTGTCCGGGTCGGCCACGCGGGTGGACTTGCCGCTGGCCGGCAGACCCAGCACCAGCTCCATCTGGAAATCGCGATTCAGGGGGCCGTCGTACACATAGTGATGCCTGCCGTCCTCATCCACGCTCTCGGTACGGGCGGAGCCACGGGTCAGGAACCAGTCCTTCAGCTCCTCGCGCAGCTGCTCCCGCTCCGGGGTGTCGATGTCGGCGGTGTTGCCGTAGATGCCCTTGTAGTAGGCCGCCAGCGCGTCCAGCTGGGCCACCACGGGGTTCGCCAGCAGCTCCTCCATGGTGGGATAGTCCCCCGCCAGGATCTGCTGGTACAGCGCCCGGGCCTCGTCGGTGTCGATCATCGGGTGCTCGGGGGTGACCTCCCAGGTCACGGGCACCACGCCCTCCGGCAATGCCGCCCCTGTCGCGTCCGTGGTTCCGGCCTCCGCGGCGTCAGCCAGCGCCATCGGCATAAGCAGCAGCGCCATCATCAATGCGATGGCGACGATTCCCCTGGTCTGCTTCATATCGTATCCTCCCTGACATGTCATTGATTTCCAACCGGTTCGAGAGCCCGCCTTGCCACCGTCAGATGCCCCGCAGCGTGAGCATCAGGTTGTTCAGGTTCATGGAGTAGGTGTAGCGCGCCTCGTCGGCCACGCGCATGGCCAGCCGGATACCGAGGCTCGCGCCTTCGTCCTGCTCGATATGGCTGAGCGGATCGAAGGCCGTGCAATCGTCCCGGAAGCGCAGCGTCCAGCGGCCCTCCTTCACCTGCAGGCGGATGGACAGGCTGTTGCCGTCCTTTCCGGCAAAGCCGTGGGTCACGATGTTGGTGCCCATCTCCTCCACGCACAGCGCCAGGTGGCTGGCCAACCGCTCCCCGCCGCCGTGCTCAAGGCAGAACCGCTCCGCCGAACGGGAGAAATCCATCACGGCGTCCAGGTCCGCGAGATTTGCCTCCAGGCGGTCCTTCTCGGGCACGCCGAAGTCCCCGCGCAGCAGCAGCACGTCCTCGGCCCGCCAGGTGACGCCGCCCTTTTTGCGCCATACATAGGCCATCACGGCGAAGAGCGTCAGTACCTCGCCGGTGATGAAGTAAAACCACACGCCCGTTACGCCCGCGATATTGCCCAGCAGCAGCGCCGCCAGCGTGGGCAGCACCGCGTTGGCCAGCACGCTGATCGCCTCCATCAGGCCGACGCGGCCCGTGCCCTGGTAGCAGTTGCGCAGCCCGTTGCTCACGCAGCAGGGCGCCAGGCCCAG
Organism: uncultured Eubacteriales bacterium; assembly: GCA_902778045.1. GTDB lineage: Bacteria > Bacillota > Clostridia > Christensenellales > Aristaeellaceae > UBA2862. The sequence goes on along the minus strand of CACYWI010000182.1, from coordinate 2,707 downwards.
CGAGAACAGCCGCAGGCCCAGTATCGCCGTGGACTGGCTCTCCCCCGCCGTGGGCATGAACAGCGTGACCAGGGGGCGTGCGAACACCATCAGCAGCGCCGTCACCGCCAGGCCCAGCAGCACCGCCCGCCGGGACAGCAGGCGCAGCAGCTCGGCGAGGCCCGAGCGGTCCTCTTCGTTGTACAGCACGCCGGACAGCGTGAGCGCCACGCCTCCGGTGCCCGTGCTGATGCAGTTGCTGGCGTTGACGATGGTGCTGATGACCGCGAAGGCCGCCACCGCCTGCTTGCCGCCGATGCCCATCAGCAGCTTGTTCACCGCGAAGATCAGCACCACCGAAGCGGCCATGCCGATGATCGTGGGCACGCCGCCCTCCACCAGCTCGCGCAGCTTGCGCCGCAGTATGCGCTTTACGGAAAACTTGAACACGCACTTCTTCGACAGGAAGTAGCCGCCGCCGATCAGCATGGCCACATAGTAGCTGAGCGACGAGGCCAGGCCCATGCCGAACATGCCGCCGTGGAACACCAGCACGTTTAAAAGGTCGAAGCCCACATCCGCCACGGTCATGCCCAGCACCGCCGCGATCAGCAGGTTTCCCTGGCCTGCCATCTGCAAGAAGGGCACCAGTATCAGCGCGCCCATGGAGGCCGGCGCGCCGATCACGAAGCCCGCCATGTACTGGCTCGTATCCGCCAGCAGCGCGGGCTCGTCCGCGCCCAGCAGGCGCGCCAGCGGCACGCGGATCAGCGCCACCACGATCGTGAACGCCACCGAGAACACCGCCGCCACCGCCACCGCGGAGGAATAGCCGATGTCCGTCTCCTCCCGGTCGCCGCGTCCCAGGGACTTGCCGCAGGCCACCTGCGCCCCGGCGCACAGCATGCTGCCCACCGCGCCGATGACCAGCAGCACCGGACTGGACAGCCCGTAGGCGGTCAGTGCTCGCTCGCCCAGATAGCGCCCGATCATCAGGTTGTCGATCAGCAGGCACAGGGAAACTGTCAGCGCGGACAGAATCTGCGCGGCCAACATTTGCCGAACCAGCTTCTTAATCATAGGCTTGTGTCTCCATATTACGGGTATGCCGGGAAACGCCACGCGCTTCCCGGCATTGATTATAGCATGTTTTATCCCTTCCGTCCAGCACCGTCGTGCAATCCACGCACAGGCGGCGCCACGCGGCCGGTCAACCCGCCTCGAAGGCCTTATTCGGCGGCCTCACCGGCAGGGACGAACAATATGTCCACCTGGCGTTCGTCATCATGCCAGCCCAGCACCGGGCTCTGCTCGTCGCCCAGCAGGGCCAGCTCGCCGGTGGTGCCGGCCATGGCCGCCTCGCCCAGCTCGGCGCCCTCTTCGTAATTGCCGTCGATATCCCAGAACTTACCCTTGTCGTAGAGCAGGGCATTCAGCTCGCAGTCGTACAGCACGCTGGTTTTGAACACGTACGCGCCGTGGCTGACCGGGGACACGATCTCGATGTCCCAGCCGCGCTCGGGATTCTTTTCGATGGTCAGGGCCGTGGCCTGGGTGTCGGCCTCCAGCCATTCGCCCAGCAGGGATGCGTCGATCTCCTCGTCCGCGGGGGAAACCGCGTAGGAGCCGCCGATGACCTCCTGGACCGCGCCGTTTTCCACGTGCAGGTCCCAGGTCATGACCTCGTCACAGGCGATGCCGGCATAGCGCCGCACGCCCACGGTCATGTCACCGTCGCCCACGGGGCTGTAGCGGGCCACGAAGGTGCCCTCCAGGTTGTCGGCGTAGGCCAGCTGCACCACGGAGGGGTCCTGCTCCATGTCGTCGGCCAGCCAGGCCAGGTCCTCGCCGGCATCCACCTGGATGATGAACTCGCCGTCCTCGATCAGGGTGTTGAACTTTTCATTGACCTGAGCCGGGGCTTCCTCGGCAAAGGCCGCCAGGCCGCAGGCCAGCAGGGTCAGGGTCAGAATCGTCGCAAGCAGTTTCTTCATGTTCATTTACCTTCCTCTTCCCTTGATTACGGCACGTACACGCGGTTGATCTCCACGACCTTGCCGCCCTCGACGCGCACGGTGGTGTTCTGGGGCACGAAGTAATCGATACCGGTGGCCTGCATGGCCTCCACGATGCCCTCGCAGCCCACGGTCACCGGCTCGCTTTCGATATCCGAGGCGTCGGTGAAGGTGGCGGCGGGATCGACGGTCAGCGCGGTCGTGCCCAGCTCGGTGTAGGTGGACAGGTCGTTCAGGCCGCGGACGGTGTAGCCGTTCGTCCTGGTCCTCGTTCACCAGCAGGCCGTACTCGGTCTGCTCCAGGCTGAGCACCGGCACCTCCTCGCCCTCGACGATGATGGTGTCGCCCTCCTTCAGGGCGCTGACATCGACCGGGTCGTACCAGTCCTGGGTGAACACGCGCACGGCGTTCATGAACACGCCGGAAGCGCCGCCCAGCACGTCGCCCCTGTTGAAGGACACGGGATAGATGCCGTCGGGCAGGTTGTTCACGTCGATGGCGCTGGCCACGGGCGCGACCACCTTCTGGGAGGGATTCAGCTCGTTTTCAAAGCTGACGGTGTTGCTCAGCCACTTCGTGCCGTCGGCCTCGCTGACCGCCAGCGCGGCGAAGCTCAGCTCGCCCTCGCCCCAGTCGGCGCTCACGTTGAAGCTGCCGGAGGCGCTGTTGCCCGCGCCCGCCTTCAGGTCGATGCCGTCCAGCACCATCACCA
>CACYWI010000181.1 GCA_902778045.1 uncultured Eubacteriales bacterium | reverse complement strand
CTGTTTCGCTGGATGCTCCTTCATATCGTCCTGTGTTATTTCTTTGTTATTCTTTGCCCTTCGCTCTTGACTTTGGTCACTACATAACAGGATGACAACTTTCCGTTTCGTTGTCATCCCGAGCAAAGCGAAGGATCTTTTTGTACTATTCAGTCCTATCCTTCAGCGAACCAGTGGGGAGGTATCGGAGGGGCAAAGCCCCTCTGATCTTCAATCGTACGCGGCAGCGTGTACGCCGCGGGCGGGGCTTTTTTCACGGCAGGGAGCATGCGACCAGAGTGAAAAAAAACTTCCTTGCAGATTTGCCGCCCGGAAATCCACAGGATTTCAGGCAAATCTGGAGGGTGTGGCCTCGGAGGGGGAGTATTGCTCCCCCTCCGAAGGCAACTATTCGTCCAGCGATTTCATCAGGCTGCGCATCAGTGCGACGGCCCCTGCCCCTGACGAACTCTGCAGCTCGATGGTGCCGGGGGTATCGTCCGAGCGCAGGCCTTTCTCGTCCAACAGGTACTTCAGCCGCGCAGCCGTACCCTCCCTGCCGTCGAACAGCTGCGCCTGGGGAAACAACTCCTGGATCCCCTGCCGCAGGAAGGGATAGTGGGTGCAGCCCAGCACCACGGCGTCCACCTGGCGGTCCCTGTACGGGCTCAGCAGCGCGCCGAGGCGCTCGCGGGCCTCTTCGCCGCGGGCCTTTCCCGCCTCCACCAGCTCCACAAGGCCGTGGCCGGCCACGGGGATCACGTCGTCGCCGTACAGGGACATCAGACGCTCGAACTTGGACAGCCCAAGCGTCGCCGCCGTAGCCAGCACGATCACCGCGCCGCCGTGGCGGGCGAAGTGAGCCGGCTTCAGCGCGGGCTCCATGCCCACGATGGGCAGCTCCGGATGCTGGCCGCGCACGATCTCGGCATAGGCCGCTGTGGCCGTGTTGCAGGCAATCACGATGGCCTTTACCCCCCGATCCATCAGGTAACCGAGACCCGCGGCACTCAGCCGGCGGATCTCTTCCAGCGGGCGCGGCCCGTAGGGAGCGTTCAGGTTGTCTCCGTAGAACAGGAAGTTCTCGTTGGGCAGCTGTCTGCGGGCCTCATGCAGCACGCTGACGCCTCCCACGCCGGAATCAAAAAAGCCGATCAGATCGTTCATGGGCAAACGCTTCCATTCCAAAGGGGTTTTGCGAGGGCGAACACCTCGTCGATCATGGCGAGGCAATCCCCGGTGAAATCCAGCACATACTTCTCGTCGATAAAGCGCACCGGGTCGTGCCTGGGGCATTCGCCCCGGTAGGCCTCCAGCATCAGCCTGCGCCATTCGGACAATTCATAGGCCGTCAGCAACGGATGGTCCGCAGGCGTATCGGCGCGCTCGATCATCTGCAATATCCGCTCCAGGCGCGGATTCTCCCGGTACAGCCTGAAATCAGTGACGAAGGTATCGTTGTAATAGATATCCACGTTCAGCCTGCCGTCCGCGTTCAGTATGCCCGGCAGCAGCCGGCGGTACCGCGGCACCCACTGGGCGTCGGTCAGCACATGCACGCCATAGCCGATGTCAAAGGGTGTGTGGTGGTCGCGCCAGTATGCGACCACATCGTCGGGATGGGGCACGCCCCAGTTGTGCAGGTGGATCTCGTCCTTATGGGACTTGTCGTTGCCGTCGCGGACGTGTATCGCGTCCGGCGAAATCACGCCATAGTGGTATTCCGGGCACTCCAGGTATTCCGGGTGCCTTTGGGCCCATTTGTCCCCCGCGATCAGGTGCACCATTGTCAACGCCATACGCACGCTTTCCTTCCGTTGTAGCTGTTTCTATTGTAGACCCGCGGGGGCTTTTTGTCAAATCCGCCTTGATTCTTAATACAGTGCGCTGTATAATGATTTCGACAACAGAAAATGCCTTATCCAGAGCGGCGGAGGGACAGGCCCGATGATGCCCGGCAACCGGTCGGCGGCAACGCCTTCAAGGTGCCAATTCCTGCGGTTCGGCTTGCCGGACCGAAAGATGAGGCGAGATTGATTTATTCGAGCTCGCCCAAAGGCGGGTTTTTTGTTGTTTCGCCCCGCGCCCTCGGCCTTCGCCGGCGCGCGGGTTTCGGGCAGCGCAGTCAAACGCGCTCGCCCTCAGTCCGCCAAAGCGGACGCTCAATATTTCTTACAAGGAGAAACCGCCATGAGACACTTTTTTACCTCTGAATCGGTGACCGAGGGACATCCCGACAAGATTTGCGACCAGATCTCCGACGCGGTGCTGGACGCCATACTGGCCCAGGACCCGGAGGCCCACGTGGCCTGCGAATGCGCCGCCACCACCGGCATGGTCCTGGTGATGGGCGAGATCAGCACCAGCGCCTATGTGCCCATCGACAGGATCGCCCGGGACAAGATCGTGGAGATCGGCTATGACCGGGCCAAGTACGGCTTCGACGGAACCAGCTGCGCGGTGCTGGTCAGCGTGGACGAGCAGTCCCCTGACATCGCCCGGGGCGTGGTGCGTGAAAACGCCGACCAGGGCGCGGGCGACCAGGGCATGATGTTCGGCTATGCCTGCGACGAGACAAAGGAATACATGCCCCTGGCCATCTCCCTGGCCCACAGGCTCACCCGGCAGCTGGCGAAGGTGCGCAAGGACGGCACCCTGCCCTACCTGCGGCCCGACGGCAAGAGCCAGGTGACCGTCGAGTACGACGACGACAGGGCCGTGCGCATCGAGGCCGTCGTCATCTCCACCCAGCACGCGCCGGAGGTGGATCAGCAACAGATCTACGACGACATGATGCAGTATGTCATCCGCCCGATCCTGCCCGCGGAGATGCTGGACGGGGACACCAAGTACTTCGTCAACCCCACCGGTCGGTTTGTGGTCGGCGGCCCCCAGGGCGATTCCGGCCTGACCGGGCGCAAGATCATCGTGGATACCTACGGCGGCTATGCCCATCACGGCGGCGGCGCGTTTTCCGGCAAGGACCCCAGCAAGGTGGACCGTAGCGCCGCCTATGCCATGCGCCACGTGGCCAAGAACCTGGTGGCCGCGGACCTGGCGAGGAAGTGCGAGGTGGGCGTGGCCTACGCCATCGGCGTGGCGAAGCCCGTTTCCGTGTTCGTGGACAGCTATGGCACCGGCGCGTTCAGCGACGAGCGCCTGGCCGGGATCGTAAACGAGTGCTTCGATCTGCGCCCCGCCGCCATCATCCGCGATTTGGACCTCAAGCGCCCCATCTACGCCCAGACCGCCAGCTACGGCCACTTCGGCCGCGACGACCTGGACCTGCCCTGGGAGAGGCTTGACAAGGTGGCGCAGCTGAAGAAGTACCTTTGAGGCAATAGAAAAGGCAATAGGAATAGTCGCTGCCGCGCGGATACTGTTTCCATAGCATCCAGTTTTCAGGCTTCAGGATATGCGAAGATCCTTCGCTGTGCTCAGGATGACGACGATTCGCGTCGCTTGCCATCCTGAACGAAGTGAAGGATCTTCGCGTCCCCGATAGCCTCTTGCACAGTGCGTCACGGAAACAACGTCCGCACGTCAGCCACCGCTCCTATTGCCTATTCGCTGTTCCGCAAAACGGCCTCCGCGCCCGACCTGGTCTTTGACCCCACACTCGCCTGCTGGCTGGTTCGCTCCTAAGGACTCTGCCTCCCCACTACTACAGCTCTCGGCTTTATACCGGCAGGACTTACTTCTAAGCCGCACCATGCTCACCGGATTTTTCCGGCTTACGTGGATCGTTTCGCCTGCGACTGGCATCGACTTTCAACCACGGACACGCGGAAGCCACAATCATTATAAAGCGGATCGGACGCCCCGTCAAGTGCGGGCGTCCGATTTCAGTATCGCATAGAAGGCCATATCGACAACGCCCTGGTTGTTGCGCCCAGCCTGGCGATGGACGCCCTCGAAGCTCATGCCGATCTTCCGCATCACGCGGCCCGATTTGGGGTTATCAACATCGTGGCCGGCCATCACGCGGTTGAAGCCCGCCTCGTCGAACAGGTAATTGACCACCGCGCGGGCGGCCTCGGGCATGTAGCCGTTGCCCCACCAAGCCCTGCCCATGCACCAGCCCAGCTCCGCCTCGGCGATGGGCTCCGCGATGTGCACCGCGGCGATATCGCCGATCAGCTCGCCGGTCTGCTTCAGCTCCAGGCCCCAGTGGTAGGTATCGGGCCGTTCGTATTCGGGGATCCAGTAGTTCTCGATCAGTTCCCGGGTGACCTCCACGGAGGTGTGGACAGGCCAGGTCAGGTATTTCGTGACCTCCGGATCCGAGGCCCAGTTCCTGAACATCGCCGGAGCGTCCTGCACGGTATACCGCCGCAGGATCAGCCGCTCGGTTTCCAGGCGCCTTGTACCGACATGGTTCATAACGGGCCTCCTTTTCTGCACGCCCGTCGCCACGGGCTGAGGATGGCGGGCATCGGTATTGAAAACTGGAAATGAAGGTTACCGGCTTCGCGCGGCGACCACATCCTCAGTGATCTCACTCAGGTCATAGGGCGTGTTCTGGTACACGAAGTAATTCAGCCAGTTGGAATACAGCAGGTTCGCGTGGGCGCGCCAGCGCATCATGGGCGCCTGCGAATCATCGTCGTTGGGATAGTAGTTCTTCGGCACCTCGATGGGCAGGCCCGCGTTCTTGTCCCGAAGGTACTCGTTCTCCAGCGTGCCGGCGTCATACTCGGAATGTCCGGTGATGAACACCTGGCGGCCCTGGTCGGTGGCCATGGCATAGATGCCCGCCTCCTGCGACGAAGCCAGGATCTTCAGCTGGGGCACGGCCTCCACGTCCTCGCGCAGTATGGTGGTGTGGCGGGAATGGGGCACCATGAACACATCGTCGAAGCCCCGGAACAGTATGCTGCTCTTGCGCTCCACCGAATGGGGAAACACGCCGAACAGCTTCTTTCCCAGCGGCACCTTCTTGATGCCGTAGTGATAGTACAGACCCGCCTGCGCCCCCCAGCAGATGTGGAAGGTGCTGTGCACGTTGCCCTTGCTCCACTCCATGATCTGGCAAAGCTCGTCCCAGTAGTCCACTTCCTCAAAGGGCAGGTGCTCCACCGGCGCGCCGGTGATCACCATGCCGTCGTACTTGTTGTGGCATACCTGATCAAAGGTCTTGTAGAAGGCCAGCATGTGGTCCTGGGACACATTCTTCGATTCGTGGGAGCGCACCTGCAAAAGCTCCAGCTCCACCTGCAGGGGCGTGTTGCCCAGCACGCGGGCCAGCTGAGTCTCGGTGGCCACCTTCGTGGGCATCAGGTTCAATAGCAGTATGTGCAGCGGTCGGATGTCCTGGCTGATGGCGCGGGACTCGGTGATGACGAATATATTCTCGCTCTCCAGCACGCCGGTGGCGGGCAGGCTGTTGGGGATCTTGATGGGCATGGCATGCAACACTCCTTCGTTGATGCCTACTATTTTACGCCATACAATGAAAAAGTCAAACGGGTTTACAAAGGTTTAAACCCGTTTGACACGCGTCTGTCCCTTACTCGTAGCGATAGCTGACGAAGGCGAAGCGCTTGCTGTCGGGGGCCCAGGAATTCACATTGATCGTGCCCTGGCCGCCGTACAGCTCCGTCAGCTTGCGGTTGTTTCCGCCGTCGTAGTCCATCAGCCATAGCTCGACGTGCTTGTCGGGCAGGTGCTGGTGGGGCTCCAAGTCGCCCTTTTTGAAGGTGAGATACACCACCTTCTTCATGTCCGGCGAGACGTGCGGGAACCACTCGTTGTCGTCGGTATGGGTCATGCGGGTCAGATCGCCGCCGTCCCGGTCCATGCGGTACACCTGCATGAGGCCCTCGCGGGTGGAATTGAACCAGATGTGCCTGTCGTCCGGCGAATACTCCGGGCCATCGTTGTAGCCCACGCCGTCGGTCAGCCGCTTTTCATCGCCGCCCGCCGAAGGCAGCGTGTAAATGTCGATCACGTCGTTCCGGAAGGCGCAGTAGGTCAGCTCGTTTCCGTCAAAGGAGATGCCGTGCAGGTAGGAGGGGCCGATCTTCGTCACCCGGCGGATCTCGCCGCCCGCAAGTGGCATCATGTAAATCTGTGAAGCCGAGCCATGCTCGCCTGGATGGCAGCTGAAGCACAGCCAGCGGTTATCCGCGGAAACCACGTGATCGTTGTTGCAATGGGTGAATATGCCGGTATCGATGGGCGAGATCTCGTCCAGCGACAGGCTGTACCGGTACATGTGCCCGTCGGAGTTGTACAACAGGGTATCGCCGTCGGACAGCCAGTTGGGCGCTTCGATCACGCCGGGGAATTCGCGCACGACCCTGCGCTGGTTGGTTTCGATGTCATAGATCTCAAGGATACTGATCTTGCTCATAGCACACATCCTTCCTCAGTCGATGATGGAGCGTTCGGCGTCCCCGCGGAAGCCGCCGTTGGCAGAGAAGTAGCCGGGCGTCAGCGGGCGCACCTCGCAGCGGGACTGCACCTCGTAGGTCCCGCCGGTACGGGCGGCCTCGTCCATGCCCTGCAGCACCTCCTGGCAGTGCAGGCCGTAGTACATGCTCAGCCGGTTCTTGCGGCCCTTGCGGATGGACCAGGCCAGGTCCGCCACGCCGATGCCGCG
>CACYWI010000180.1 GCA_902778045.1 uncultured Eubacteriales bacterium | reverse complement strand
GAGGAGCTGCCCGATTACGACACCCTGAAGAGCGCCATGGCCTTTACCGGCATGCCCCTGACCCCCGCGGATATCGACATCCCCGTCAGGGACGCGGTGGACGCCTTCGTCGGCGCGCGGGACATCCGCGACAAGTACCTGACCTGCTCGCTGCTGTGGGACATGGGCCTGACGGATGAGTACGCCGCGTTCGTCGAGCAGACCTGCAACGCCATTGATTGATGAAACCGCCCCTGCGGGAAGACCTGTTCCCGCGGGGGCGGTTTTCAATCGCTTTCACGTTTCGCCCGCGCTAACCGGGGGTTATGGCGGGGCAATGGGAAGGTCATATTTCGGTCACAATGCTGTTTTCACGCAGATTGAAAAATGAATATGCAAGAAACCGAACGAATATATTAGCGCCTCCAAAGAAAATCTGCTATGATACACCAGTCGTCGGGAGACGACGATATCACGCATCAAGGAGGTATGCAATATGAATACGTGGTATGACAATCGCACCGCCGGCATCGCGGCGCTGTTGGCGGAGGACGCCGGCGCACCCGAGCTGCGCAACCCCAGGCACAGCGCCATGCGCTCTTTCGGCTGGCTGTCCCGGATCTTCGGGGGCCGCAGGGCATAAGCGCCTGTACAATTGAATATCGCCCCGAACAGGGGTAAGAGAAGGCCGTCGGCAATGCCGACGGCCGTATTGTTGGGGCGGGGGAAACGACCGCTTCCCTCAGTGCTCCACCACGCCGTAGGGCTTCGTGGAATCGGTCTGCACGGCGAGCTTCCCGTCCTTCCTGGCCACGGTGAAGGTGGCGGAGACGTTGCCCTTCAAATCGTACAGCTTCACCTGGCGCGCCTCGCCCTCCTCCAGGCCGAACACGTGCAGCTCGACGCCGTCGGCATAGTCGTAGTCGGGGCGGGTGTCGCAGGCGCCCAGGGGCAGCACCGTGCCGGGGCGCACCATCAGTGGCAGGGACATGAAGTCGTGGGTCTCCTCCTGCCAGTGGCCGCCGCGGACCTTCCTGTCGGACAGCAGGCCGGTCCATTTGCCGTCGGGCAGGTAGTAGCTGACCTTCCCGTCCTCCCGGAACACCGGGGCCACCAGCAGGCTGTCGCCCAGCATGTACTGGCGGTCCAGCGCGTCGCAGGCGGGGTCGTCCGGGAACTCCAGCACCATGGGCCGCAGCATGGGCGCGCCGTGCTCGTGGGCCTGGACCATCGCGCCGTACAGGTAGGGCATCAGGCGGCACTTGAGCTTCGTGAACTTGCGCACCACGTCCACGCTCTCCTCGTCAAAGGCCCAGGGCACCCGGTAGCTGCTGGAGCCGTGCAGCCGGCTGTGGCTGGACAGCAGCCCGAACTGCACCCAGCGCTTGTACACGTGGGCGGGGGCGGTGGATTCAAAGCCGGAGATGTCGTGGCTCCAGTAGCCGAAGCCGCTGTGGCTCATGGACAGGCCGGCGCGCAGCGTTTCCGCCATGGAGACGTAGCTGGCGCTGTTGTCGCCGCCCCAGTGCACCGGGAACTGCTGGCTGCCGGCGGTGGCGCTGCGGGCGAACAGTATCGCCTCGCCCTCGCCGCGCACCTCCTTCAGCGTGTCAAACACCATCTTGTTGTACAGGAATGTGTAGTAGTTGTGCATGTGCAACGGGCTGGAGCCGTCGAAGTACGCGATGTCCTTCACCGGGATGCGCTCGCCGAAGTCGGTCTTCAGGCAGTCGATGCCCTGGGCCAGCAGCTTCTTCAGGTACCTGCAGTACCAGGCCCGGGCTTCCGGGTTGGTGACGTCCACGATCCCCATGCCGGCCTGCCACAGGTCGGTCTGCCACACGTCGCCGTTGGTCTTTTTCAGCAGATAGCCGTGCTCCATGCCTTCTTTGAACAGAGGGGATTGCTGGCCGATGTAGGGGTTGATCCAGCAGCACAGCCGCAGGCCCCGGTCGTGATAGCGCTTCAGCATGCCCTCCGGGTCCGGGAAGGTGTCCGGGTCCCAGGCGAAGTCGCACCAGTTGTAGCCCTTCATCCAGTAGCAGTCGAAGTGGAACACCGACAGGGGGATGTCCCGCTGGGCCATGCCGTCGATGAAGCCGCTGGCGGTGGCCTCGTCATAGTTGGTAGTGAACGACGTGGACAGCCACAGCCCGAAGCTCCACGCGGGCAGCAGCGGCGGGCGCCCCGTCAGCGCCGTGTACAGGTCCAGCGTGCCCTTGGGGGTCCTGCCGTAGATCACGTCATATACCAGCGTCTCGCCCTCGCAGGAAAACTGGACCCGCTCCACCTTCTCGCTGGCCACCTCGAAGCTGACGTCGGAGGAATCCTCCACAAACACGCCGTAGCCCCGGTTGGTCATGTAGAAGGGGATGTTCTTGTAGGCCAGTTCCGATGCGGTGCCGCCGTCGGCGTTCCACATGTCCACCGTCTGGCCGTTCTTCACATAGGGGGTGAAGCGCTCGCCCAGGCCGTATACGCATTCGCCCACGTCCAGCATCAGGCTGTCGCTCATGTAGGTTTTGCCGGTGTTCCTGTCCAGCGCATGGGCCATGCCCCGGAAGCCCGAGGTGGTCACGGTGTGGCCGTCCGCGGCCACGAAGTCTACCTGCCACGCGCCCTGCTTCTTCAGCACCCGGGCGGTCAGCTCGCCGCTGGTGAAGGCGACGCTGTTCTCGTCCTCGGCGGTGGCGGGGGTGTTTTCGGTCTCGTGGATCTCAAAGTGGGGGACCTTCAGCGCCTTGCCCGCGAAGTGGGTCACCGTCACGCGGATCACGTTTGCCATCGGCGCGGTGAAGGTCACGTCCAGCGCGCCGCCAGCCAGTATGTCGCCCCGGCCGCGCACCGGCACGCAGGCGGCCAGCACGTGCAGCCGCTTCTGCTCCCGCTCCGTGCGCACGCACTGGGTGGCGTAGCTCATGGTGAAGTTTTCTCTGGTCAGCCAGTAGCCCCGGGTGAATTTCAAGTGTATCCCGCCTCTCCGGAAGATTTGTGTCTCTATTATAGCGGGTACGGGGAAGGCTTTCAAGAGAGCGGGACAAAAAAAGCCCGGATCGGTTCGATCCGGGGGGAACACCGTTCAGCGCACCTCGCCGTCCGGCTCGCTGACGCGCTCGCGGAACAGCAGGGAAATGCACCACAGGGCGGCGATGCCCACCACGGTGTAGATGATCCTGCTGACCGTGGCGGCCTGGCCGCCGAACAGGTAGGCCACCGCGTCGAAGCGGAACAGGCCCACCAACAGCCAGTTGATGCCGCCGATGATGCTCAGCAGCAGTGAAATGCGATCCAGCATGCTATTACATCTCCTTCTTTCTGCCGGTCCAACCGGCGTGATGCTCTTAGCTTGAACCGTTTTACGCAAAATATACCGCTATCGGTAAAAAAAGGCGGCGGCGGTGTGAATTCTTGCCGCGTCGCCTTGACAAGAAAACTGGGGATGATATACTGGGAACAAAGTGGAAGGCGGGGAAGTCAAATTCCCGACAATGGAAAATGGATAATTGAAAATGGAGAATGATGGTCGGAATCCTCACGGATTCCTTTGATTCAAGGGAGACGACCGACGGTACAACATCCTGCCCGTGGTTTAATGAAGACAAAATCCCGAAGGAAGGTGCACCGCCATTATCTATTTTCAGTTATCAATTCTCAATTCATATACATAAACCAATGGAGGTGTATCGAAATGAAGAGAACGACGAAGGCCCTCGCGCTGATCCTGGCGCTGATGCTGATCGGTGGCGCCGCGCTGGCGGAGGTGGTGACCACGGCCAATGTGTGGCTGCGCGCCGAGCCGAACCGCGAGGCCGAGGCCATCACCAGCTACAAGGAGGGCAAGTCCCTCAAATTCCTGGGCGAAACCCAGATGGACGAGCGCCCCGTGCTGTGGTACAAGGTGACCGACGGCAAGAACACGGGCTGGGTCTCCTCCATGTATACGGAGATCAAGAATGAAACGCTGCCCGAGCCCAACGCCACCGAGGCGCCCGCGGCGCCTGAAGCGGAAGCCGCAGAGCCCGCGGAGGTCCCCGCCGAAGCGCCTGTGTTCGCCGAGCCCGAGGGCGACGCCGAGGAGGAGGCGCCCACCGTCGCCGACGGCGCGCTGGATGTCGGCAAGCTGTTCGCCGATATCGTGACCCCGGCCAATACCGAGGAAGCGGACCTGGTGGAGCTTTCCAGCTATTACCTGGACGACCTGGTGACCGCCGCCAACGAGATCGGCCTGATCGGCTATCGCGAGGTGGAATCCGAGGTGCCCTACCAGTATTATAACGACGCCGTGATCGTCGCCGGCAACCAGAACGTGGAGCACGTAGAGGTGTTCGGCGCGGGTTACGCGGTGTTCGGCGTGCGCGTGGGCATGAGCGTGGGCGAGGCCATCGCTTGCCTGAACGCCGCGGGGCTGGACTACCTGCCCAGCGTAAACGGCGTGACCTATGAACATCCCGCCGGCGAAAGCGCCTTCTATGTCGATGAGAACGGCCACGATTCCTGCGTGAACGTGTACACCGATGCCGCGAATATGGTGATCGAGATCGACTGGTCCACGTATACCGGTTGAGGG
>CACYWI010000179.1 GCA_902778045.1 uncultured Eubacteriales bacterium | reverse complement strand
CTGACGGACGACAAGCGTGTGCGCTTCGGCATCTTCGGGCGGCTGCTGCCCAACGGCGAGACGATCACCCTGGACGCCGTGACCACCGAGGTCATCAAGTACGACACCGTGTACGAGGCCACGCCGCTGCTGCCCAAGGGCGAGACCTATGTTTCGCAGAACGGCCGCAACGGCTACAAGGCCGAGGCCTACAAGGTGCGCTGGGACGCCCAGGGCAACCAGATCAGCAAGGAGCTTCTTTGCAAGAGCGTGTACCAGATGAAGAACGAGATCGTTCAGTACGGAACGTGATTTGCAATTGGTCCCTGAACGTGGTATAATACAAATATAGAATTGCAACGGAGGGAATGCGCATGGCCAAGATCTATACCCGCCAGGAGGTCAAGCGGCGTCGTCTGAATTTCCAGATCTTCGCCGGCATCTACGATTTCCTCGGCGCGGTGGCGGGCATCGTGGTGATCGTCGCCTGCGCGTTTCTGCTGGCGGCGCTGGTGTCGTGGGTCGCCCGCGACGGCCAGGATTCCTTCAGGTCCCTGTGGGATATCTTCCAGAGCGCCATCATCATACCGAAGTGATCAACAGCGCCCCGCGACCCTGCGCGCGGGGCGCTTGCCATACCAAAGAGAGGGGATTGAGGACAGATGCGCGTATCTTGGGCGCAGCTGATGGAGGAGATCGGCGGCTGTGAAAAGTGCCGCCTGCACGAGACCCGCACCAACGTGGTGCCGGGCGAGGGCAGCCCCAACGCGCGGCTGATGTTCATCGGCGAGGGCCCGGGCCAGGAGGAGGACCGCCAGGGCCGCCCCTTCGTGGGCCGCTCGGGCGAGCTGCTGACGCGGATGATCCACGCCATCGGGCTGGAGCGCTCCGAGGTGTACATCTGCAACATCGTAAAGTGCCGCCCGCCCCAGAACCGCAATCCCGAGCCGGACGAGGCCGCGGCCTGCCTGGGCTATCTGCGGGCCCAGGTGGCGCTGGTGCGGCCCCGGGTGGTGGTGCTGCTGGGAAAGGTGGCCTGCCAGTATACGATCAGGGACCAGGTGTTCATCACCCGCGATCACGGCCGCTGGTACGAGCAGAAGGGTGTGTGGCTCATGCCCACGTTCCATCCCTCGGCGCTGCTGCGGGACCCGGCTAAAAAGCGCGAGGCCTGGGAAGACTTCCAGAAGATCCGCGACAAGCTGAACGAATTGAACGGAACGGAAGGGAACGATTGAATATGCAGCGATTCCAGAGGGAGCTTTCGGATTTCGTGCATAAGCTGTATGAGGACGAGCGTAAGGTGCTGGTCTTCGGCGAGGGGCCGACGGGGGCGAGGGTGATGATGATCGGCGAGGCCCCCGGCGAACAGGAATCGCTGCAGGGCCGGCCCTTTGTGGGCAAGGCGGGGAAGAACCTGGATGCCTTCCTGCTGGCCGCCGGCATGCGGCGGGACGAGCTGTACGTGACCAACACCGTGAAGTTCCGCCCCACGAAGATATCGCCCTCCGGCCGCACGGTGAACCGCCCGCCCACGCAGGAGGAGGTCCGACTGTTCCTGCCCTGGCTGCTGAGGGAGATCGGGCTGGTATCGCCGCGGTATGTGATCACGCTGGGCAACGTGCCGCTGAAGGCGCTGATGGGCCGGGACGCCGTCGTCGGCGAGGCGCACGGCAGGTTCATCGAATGGAACGGGCGCGTCCTGTACCCGCTGTATCACCCGGCGTCGGTGATCTACAATCCCGCCCTGAAGGACGTATACAGCCGTGATGTGGCGCGATTTGCCGGGGCGCTGCAAAAAGATTGACCAAAGTGGAAAAAAAGGCTTGTGCTTTCGGGCATTTTGTGTATAATATCTTCATGTGATTGAAGAAAAAGGAAACCGGCGTTCACGCGGCGCGAACGCGTCGGCGGCGCCTGAACCATTTGGGGGGGGATGATCATGGGTTTGGTAAAGTGCCCACGCTGCGAACTGAATTACATGAACGACACGGACACGATGTGCTCCGTATGCCGCAGGGAGGTTCGCGGTGAAAGCGAACAGTTTGAGATGATCGAGCTGTGCTCGGAGTGCGGCGAGAATCCGGTGGTGCCGGGCCAGGAGCTGTGCGCCTACTGCCTGAAGGAGCAGGCCCGCCGCGACGAGATCGATACCGACGAGGAGATCGAGCACGAGCCCGCCAGCATCGAGATCGACTCGGTGTCCACGATGGATGAGATCGAGCTGGATATCGGCGGCGACCTGAGCGACGAGGACTTCGGCGAGGACGCGGATTTCGGCGACGATGACGACGAGGACGAGGACGACGACGAGGACGAGGAAGAATAGCCTTGGCCGTCTACGCGATAGCTGACCTGCACCTGCCTGCGCGCCAGAAGCCGATGGACGTATTCGGCGAGCACTGGAAGGACCACTTCCAGCGCATCAGCGCGGATTGGGAGAGCCGCGTCGCGCCTGAGGACCTGGTGCTGCTGCCGGGGGACATCTCCTGGGCCATGCACCTGGAGGAGGCGCTGGAGGACCTGAACAGCATCGGCCGGCTGCCCGGCACGAAGCTGCTGCTGCGCGGCAACCACGATTACTGGTGGAGCAGCGTGGGCCGCGTGCGGCGCGCGATGCCGGAGGGTATGTATGCCCTGCAGAACGACAGCATGCTGATCGGCGGCAGGCTGTATGCCGGCAGCCGCGGCTGGACGCTGCCCGGCCCGGACGGCACCGAAGAGGACGAGCACATCTACAACCGCGAGCGCCTGCGGCTTGAAATGTCGTTGAAGCACGCGCGGAGAATCGATGCGAACGCGCCGATCACGGCCATGATGCACTATCCGCCGATGACGGATGCCGAGCCCGGCTTTTCGGACCTGCTGGAGGCCTACGGCGTCACCGACTGCGTGTACGGCCATCTGCACGGGGCCGCCATCTACGGCGCGGTGCGGGGCCAGCGCGGCGGCGTGCGCTATCACCAGGTGTCCTGCGACGGCCTGGATTTCAAGCTGTACAAGCTGTACGATTGAGCATATTGATGGGTATAGAGCATGAAAAGACTGCTGTTCATATTGAATCCCCGCGCCGGACAGCGCCGGGCGAATCGCTTTATGCCGGAGATCATCCGGCTTTTTATCGAGCATGGCTACCAGTGTGAAACCTATGTAACCGGCTATGGCGGCGAGGCGACGACCGTGCTGGCCCACACCCGCCGCAAGTACGATTTGGTGGTCTGTGCCGGGGGCGACGGTACGCTGAACGAGACCATCGCCGGCATGCTGGCCTCGGGCCAGAGCTGTCCGCTGGGCTATATTCCCTGCGGCACCACCAACGATTACGCCTCCAGCGTCGGCCTGTCCGCCGACCCGCTGCAGGCCGCCCGGGATATCGTGGAGGGCCGTCCCCAGACGATCGACGTGGGCAGCTTCAACGGCAGGTACTTCGTGTACACCGCCACCTGCGGCGCCTTCGCGAAGGCCTCCTACACCACGCCCCAGGCCGCCAAGAATGTGCTGGGCCACGTGGCCTATATTCTGGAGGGCATGCGGGACCTGACCGCTATCAAGCCCATACACATGCGCATCGTGGCCAACGACGTGACGCTGGAGGACGACTTCATATTCTGCTCCATCACCAATTCCACGTCGGTGGGCGGCATACTGAAGCTGGACGCCCAGCTGGTGGCGCTGAACGACGGGCGCTTCGAGGTCACGCTGGTGCGCAATCCCACCAACCCGGCACAGCTGGGCAGCATCTTCGCGGGCCTGACCACCCAGAGCGTGCCCAACGACATGATCCACTTCTTCTCCGCGAAGAATATCCGCGTGGAGTGCGACGGCGCCGTGGAGTGGACGCTGGACGGCGAGCGCGAGCCGGAGACGGACAGCGTGGTCATGGAGAATCTGCACAGCGTCATACGGGTCATGGTACCCAAGGGCGTGGAGTCCGCGCCCTTTGAATACACCGACGAAGAGGCCGAGTTGTGAACACCAACTATCAGATCGAAATGGAGCGCGAGCTTGCGAAAATCGCCCAATCGGCGCGCAGGCCGCGCCTTTTGCTGCACAGCTGCTGCGCGCCCTGCAGCAGCTATGTGCTGGAGACGCTGAACGCCGCCTTCGACATCGACGTGTTCTACTACAACCCCAACATCGCCCCGCTGGCGGAGTTCGAGCGCCGCATCGAGGAGCTGGACCGCCTGGTGGCCGCGCTGCCCCATGAAAACGCGATCCGCGTGATCCGCGGCGACTATGACAACGCGGCCTTTATGGAGCTGTGCCGGGGCCACGAGCGGGACAGGGAGGGCGGTCCGCGCTGCGAGCTGTGCTTCCGCATGCGGCTCGGCGCGGCGGCGCGGCTGGCGGCGCAGCTTCACAGCGACTATTTCACCACCACGCTGACCATCAGCCCGCTGAAGAACGCCGATTTCAAGAAGAAGAACGGCTACAAGCGCTCCTGCGAGCTGTCCCGGGAATACGGGCTGTACAGGCAGGATTACTGCGGGTGCGTGTTTTCGAAGCGGGAGAGGGAAGAGGGATTAGGGAGCAGGGAATAGGGATTAGGGAATAGGGATTAGGGATTACGGTAGCTTTAGGGCGTGTTTCTAAAATGCCTGAAGCGCATTTTCGGCGTCTTTGACTGCATTTCTGCGTTGGTTTCCCTTGATTTACCGCCAGTAAACCTGCAGAAAACCGCCTTGAAATGCAGTCAAATCCACTCGAAACTGCATCACCCAGCATTTAGAAACACACCCTAATTCTCAATTCTCAGTTTTCAACTCTCAATTTAATTGTCACCCTATTTACAAATGACAGTTGACAATCAAACCTCCGCATGCTATTTTGTTTCCAACGCATGCGGAGGTTTTACTATGTCCACTAAGGAGAATGTATTGAGGCTGCTGATGGAGCAGCGGGAATCCCTGTCCGGCGAGCGCATTGCCCGGCGGCTGGGCGTCAGCCGGAATTCCGTATGGAAGGCCATCGACCGGCTGCGGCAGGACGGCTATCAGATCGAGGCCGCGACCAACCGGGGCTACCTGCTCACGGCATCCCCGGACCGGGTGGCGGTGCCGGAGATCGAGCGCTGGTTGCGGGCCAGGACCATCGGCGCGCGGATGGAGCTGCACGATCAGCTGGACTCCACGAACAACCGCGCCAAGGCGCTGGCCGCGAGCGGTGCGCCCCACGGCTATCTGGTGATCGCCGAATCCCAGAGCGGGGGAAAGGGCCGGATGGGCCGGTCCTTCTTCTCACCGGAGCATTCGGGCGTGTACATCACCTATGTGCTGCGCCCGAAGATGCTGGCGGAGCGGGCGGTGATGATCACCTCCATGGCGGCGGTGGCGGTGGCGCGTGCCATAGAGACCGTGGCGGACGTGGACGTGAAGATCAAGTGGGTCAACGATCTGTACATCAATGAACGCAAGGTCTGCGGCATACTGTGCGAGGCGGGCATGGACTTCGAGAGCGGCCAGCTGGAATACGCGGTGCTGGGCATCGGCGTGAACGTGGCGCGCATGGATTTCCCGCCGGAGCTGCAGGACATCGCCACGTCCATCGGCAACGCCTGCGGGGAGGATGTGTCCCGCAGCCGGCTGATCGCGGAGATCTCCAACCAGCTGGAGGCGCTGTACGGCCAGCTGGACAGCTGCGCCTTCATGGCCGAGAGCCGGGCCCGCAGCAACGTGATCGGGCGGGATGTCGTTGTCATGCGGGGCGACGATCGCTATGTGGCCCACGCCGTGGATATCGACGACCAGGGCCGCCTGGTGATCGAAACGCCCGCGGGCGTCAGGCGCGTGGGCTCGGGTGAAATCAGCCTGAAATTGAAGTGAAAAGAGGAACGACCTGAAATGAAAATGAGCACGAAGGAAATGGTTACCATTGCCGTGATGGCCGCGCTGCTGTGCGTGGCCGGACCCCTGAGCATCGCCATCGGGCCGATACCGCTCTCCCTGGCCACCTTTGCGGTGTACCTGGCCGGCGCGGTGCTGGGCGCGAAGCGCGGCACGCTGGCCGTAGCGATCTATCTGCTGATCGGGCTTGTGGGCGTGCCGGTGTTTTCCGCCTTCTCCGGGGGGCTGCAGAAGCTGATCGGCGTCACCGGCGGCTATCTGGTGGGCTATCTGCCCTGCGCGCTGATCACCGGCCTGGCTGTTAAAAAGAACGAGGCCGAGCCGAAGCCCCTGTTCAAGCTGCCGCTGTACATGGTGATCGGCACCGCGGTGCTGTACGCCATCGGCACGGCCTGGTTCATGATCCAGACAAAGAATAACCTGGCCTCCGCGCTGATGCTGTGCGTGGTGCCCTTTCTGGTGGGTGACGGCATCAAGATCATCGCCGCCACGCTGCTGGCGCTGCCGGTGAGAAGGGCGATTTACCGATAATGGAATAGGGGGACGGTTCCTTTTCCCTTTTTCAAGATGGGGAACTAGAGTGTGTTTCCAAAATACCTGAAGCGCATTTTCGGCGTCTTTGACTGCATTTCTGCGTTGATTCCCCTTGATTTACCGCCAGTAAACCTGCGG
>CACYWI010000178.1 GCA_902778045.1 uncultured Eubacteriales bacterium | reverse complement strand
TTCTTCTGCAAGCCCGGCGAGGACCTGCAGTGGTTCGACTACTGGCGCACCTTCTGCAAGAACTGGCTGCTGTCCCTGGGCATCAAGGAGGAGAACCTGCGCCTGCGCGACCACGAGCCGGAGAAGCTGGCCTTCTATTCCAAGGCCACCACGGACTTCGAGTTCCTGTTCCCCTTCGGCTGGGGCGAGCTGTGGGGCGTGGCGGACCGCACCGACTACGACCTGAAGCAGCACCAGGAGCATTCCGGCAAGAGCATGGAGTACCTGGATCCCGTGACCAACGAAAAATTCATCCCCTACTGCGTGGAGCCCTCGCTGGGCGTGGACCGCGCGGTGCTGGCCTTCCTGTGCAACGCCTATGACGAGGAGGAGCTGGAGGGCGGCGACACCCGCGTGGTGCTGCACCTGCACCCGGCGCTGGCCCCGTTCAAGGTGAGCGTGATGCCGCTGCAGAAGAACAAGCTGGGCGACCAGGCCCGCGAGCTGTACGCGAAGCTGAGCAAGAGGTTCATGTGCGATTACGACGAGACCGGCAGCATCGGCAAGCGCTATCGCCGCGCCGACGAGGCGGGCATCCCGTACTGCATCTGCGTGGACTTCGATACCGCCGAGACCGGCAACGTCACCGTGCGCGACCGCGACACCATGCAGCAGGAGATCGTGCCGATCGACAACCTGGTGGCCTGGCTGGAGGAGAAGATCGACTTCTGATATGTATTGGCGGGGGACCGGCTTCCCCCGCCAAAGCCATCCCTTTGACAGATTTTGCTTCAATATCTGGCCGCAAAACCCGCAAGGAAGAAATTTCGCGCGAAATTTCCCCGTGCCTGACGCGCATGTCGTCAGGCACGATTTATAGCTGTAGATCGCATATAATGAAGCACATGCATTCCATATCATTCGCCCCGACCGCTTTGGCCGGGGGCGTTTTGTCAGCCGTCTATCGCCGTGTCCGTCACCCAGCAGCCTGCGTCGGTCCATCGGTAGCCCTCCATGCCGGCGGGCGGCTCGGGACGGTATTGGCCCGGCAGTGCGTAGCGGATGGCGGTGGGCCTGCCGTCCTCCGCCTTCAGGCCCACCAGGCTTTCCGCGTAGCCGCTGCCCCGGGGCATCGGGTAGCGCACATAGGTGAAGCCGTCGTCCGGGGCGTTGTCCGCGGCGGCCTGGGTGGCGAACAGCCGCCGCAGGGCTTCCGCCGAACCGGGCCAGGGCCGGGTGATGTCCAGGCCCAGCAGGCCGGCGGCGGTCCGGGCGGCGTCGCTTTCGACCGCCGCTTCCGCGAGCGGCTCCCGCTGCGGCGGTGCGACCTCCTCCGCCGGCGCGGCGGCCCGGCAGCGGGAGCCCGTATAGATGCGGATGTCGTCCGCCGGGTCCTCCCGCGCCGGCTCGGGGGCGGGAAGGGGCGGCCGGGGTTCGGTCTCATCCGGCTCGGTCAGAGGTGGCTGGGGTTCGGTCTCCTCCGGCTCGGTCAGAGGCGGCCGGGGTTCGGTCTCCTCCGGCTCGGTCAGAGGCGGCCGGGGCTCGGCTTCCTCCGGCCCGGGCAGGTCGAAAGCCGGAGCCGGCTCCGGCGCGATCCGCGCGCGCACCGCCTGCCCAAGCGCGGCCGCGTCCATCGGGCGGGAGCCCTCCACGTTGCCGGTCAGCGCCACGGCGCCGTCCGCGCGGGCAACGACCACCCAGGCGTAGGCCTCCAGCGGGCGGCCGTCTATGGCGCGGGGATCGAAGCTGTAGGCCAGGGTCAGCTGGCCCCGCCGGTCCCGGGACAGCGCGCCGACGGGGGCCGCGCAGTAAGCCCCGTCCCGCTGGCCCGCCAGCAGGACCGTCAGCGTGCCGGCGTCCTGCGGGGCGTTGACGATGAAGTACATGCTGCCGCTCAGCGTGCGCCGCTCCAGCCGCACATGGCCGCCGTAACCCGGCAGCGCCGCCCGCAGCATGATGAACGCCCTCCGGTATTCGTTTCGATTCATGAACATCCCTCCTGGGTTCATGGGTATGCGGGCGGGGGGAGGATGATTCACAGGTGTCGCGTGCCCATGCGGTCGTGGCGCTTCATCACCTCGCTGTAAAGCGCATGGCTGCCGCCGCGGCGCACGGCGCTGGGCACGGCGGGGGCGGGGGAAACCGGCCGGGCCGGCGCGATCTGCTGCGGGGCGGCGGGCGCGGGGGTCGGCACGTCGGTGGAAGCGGCGTGGGCGGGCGGCATACGGCGCTGCCGGGCACGGCTCAGCAGCTGGCTGGGATGGTCCATAAAATCGCCTCCTGAGCTGAAATACGTTTTAATTGTATGCAAAATCAGACCGCTTTGACCATTTCCGGGGCCATTCGTAAATATTTTTGGGCATATGGAGCTTGCCCCTTGCATCGGGGATGGATTATAGATATAATGAAAGCGTATAGTTATGCCCGGATGGATTTACAGGCATGGATGAGAGGCGGTAACGCTATGAGCAAGAATCGGGACATCGAGCCTTCCCTGGATTATTTTGAGCTGCGTCGAAGGCACGAGGAATATAAAAACAGTCTGCGTCAGGCGAAGGAAGAGCCTGACATCCAGCAGCCGGAAGAGGCGGCGCAGACCGTGAAAACGGCGGTCGAGGACGTCGCGCAGGCGCCGGTCGAGACCGTAAAACAGGCCGTAAATGAGGTCGTGGACGAGGTCGCGGAGGACGTGGAGGACGCGGGCGAGGCCATCGGGGACGCGCTTGAGGGCGATCTGGTCCCGGAGGAAGCCCCCCTTGAGGACACGCTGCCCGACGATGATTTTGAGGACGAGGCCTTTGAGGAGGAAGCGGACGAGGACCAGGACGACGCGGCCAACCCCAATCCCTTTGATTCGTTTATTCACGCGTTCAACGGCATCAAGGGCCGCCTGGGCAAGCGCTTTGGCCGCAGGAATGACGACGCGGACGAGGACGAGCCGACGGACATGCCGGAGGACGATATCGACGGCGATGCCGACCTGGAGGATACCGTTGAGCCCGGTACGGAAGCGACCGTCGCGGTGGCCCAGGGCCAGCCGGACGACGCGCCGCAGTCCGCGGACGTGGAGGATATACTGGAGGACGCGCCTGCCGGCCCTGCCTTCAAGAGACCGCAGCCGGCGGACGGCGACGCGCCCGAAGATGCCGAGCCCGCGGAGGACGACGCCTTCGCGGATGAGGACGTTGAAGAGGAAGGCGATCAGCCGGAGGCCGTCAGCGGCTTCAAGAAGTTCCTGCGCCTGTTCGTGGTGCCGGTAGAGGAAGACGAGCTGAACGGCGAGGATGAGGGAGACGCGCCGGAGGATGCCGACGAATGGCAGGATGGAGACACCGCCGATGAAGCCGGTGAAGAAGGCGCCGATTGGTCGAACCCGGAGGGAGCGGCCGAGGATATTGAAGGGGGATCTGAAATGAGCGATCTGAACAACAGCAGTGCGGAACTGACCCAGGCCCTTGCCGCGGAGCTGGAAACCTCCGGCATGACCCGCCGCGAGCGTCGCGAGCTGGCCCTGCGCCAGGCCGCCGAAAAGGCTGCCGCGGAGGCCGAAGCCGCCCGCGCGCAGGCTGAAGCCGCCGCCGAGGCCGAAGCCGTGGCCGAACAGGTCGAAGACGCGGCGGACCAGGTGGTCGAACAGGCACAGGAGACGGTTCAGACCGTGAAACAGGTCGCCGAGGAAGCGCCTGCGGAGGTCCAGAAGGTCCTCGAGGCGGATGACGTGGCCGATGTGGCCAGCGGCATCGTGCATATCGACGATGTCAGGGATGAGTACGACGCCATCCTGGATGAGCCCACCCGGGAATTCAAGCCCGTGTCGAAGCAGACCGCGGATGACCTGCTGGGCGAGGACGACGAGGATGACGAGGACGACGAGGAAGAGGAAGTAAAGCCCCGCCGGGGCCTGTTCGGGCGCCGCAAGCGCGTCGAGGAAGAGGACGACGAGGATGACGACGACTATGACGACGATGATGAGGACGACGAGGACGACGAGGAAGAGGAAGTAAAGCCCCGTCGCGGCCTGTTCGGGCGTCGCAAGCGCGTCGAGGAAGAGGACGAGGACGACGAAGACGACGAGGAGACGAGGACGACGACGATTACGATGAATTCGACGACTACGACGATGATGACGACGACTACGACGATTATGACGACGATGACGACGGGGCGTCCTTCGGCCATGTGCTGCTGGGCATCCTGAAGGGCTTCCTGACCGCCGTCATGCTGCTGCTGTTCGTGGTGGTGGTGCTGAACGTGCTGAATGTGTTCGGGGTCATCTCCATGGAGAACTTCGCCCGCAGGATGCCTGAAAAGATGGCCAGCGTGTTCCTGCCCAGCGAGAGCATGAAGCACCGCATCAACGTGGAGGCCGGTACGGACGCCGCGCCCCTGATCGAGGCGCAGCCCCAGGCTCCCGCCGAGCCCGAAGCGCCCGCCGAGCCGGAGGAACAGCCCGAGGAACAGCCCGCCGAGGAGGCGGCCCCCGCCGAGCAGCCTGCCGTGGGCTGAAAAGGGAATACGTTCGCTGATACAGCATTTGCAGGGTCGGCTTGAGGCCGCCCCTGCAAATTATATACAAGGAGGCAGGACCATGAAGTACATCGTCGCGCTGGATCAGGGAACCACCAGTTCCCGCGCCGTGGTGTTCGATGAGCAGGGGCGCATCGTGGCGTCCCACAACATCGAATTCGAACAGATCTACCCTCATCCCGGCTGGGTAGAGCACCGGCCCCAGGACATACTGGACAGCCAGGTGCAGTCGCTGAAGCTGGCGGTGCAGAAGGCGGGCGTCGATGTCGGCGACATCGCGGCCATCGGCATCACCAACCAGCGGGAAACCACCCTGCTGTGGGACAGGCGCACCGGCGAGCCGCTGTGCAACGCCATCGTTTGGCAGTGCCGCCGCACCGCGCCGCTGGTGGAGCGCCTGAAGCAGGACGGCCTGGGCAACCTGCTGCGGGACCGCACGGGCCTGGTGCCGGACGCCTATTTCTCCGGCACGAAGCTGCAGTGGATGCTGGACAGCATCCCCGGCTCCCGGGAGCGGGCGGAGAAGGGCGAGCTGTGCTTCGGCACGGTGGACAGCTTCCTGGCCTGGAACCTGACCGCGGGCCACGCCCACGTGACCGACGCCACCAACGCCGGCCGCACGATGCTGTACAACATCCACGAGCAGAAGTGGGACGACATGCTGCTGCGGGCCATGGACATCCCGGAGCGGCTGCTGCCCGAGGTGGTGGACAGCTCCCGCGTGGTGGGCATGCTGAAAAAGGACATACTGGGCCGGGAGATCCCGGTGGCCGCGCTGGCCGGCGACCAGCACGCGGCGCTGTTCGGCCAGGGCTGCTTCGCGCCGGGCATGTGCAAGAATACCTATGGCACCGGCTGCTTCGTGCTGATGAACACCGGGTCCTCGCCGGTGAAATCCACCCACAACCTGATCACCACCATCGCCTGGCGGGTGGACGGCAAGCCCGTGTACGCGCTGGAGGGCAGCGTATTCGTGGGCGGCGCGGTGGTCCAGTGGCTCCGGGACGAGATCGGCCTGGTGAAGACCGCCGCCGAGACCGAGGCGGTGGCCACCCAGGTGCCGGACAATGCCGGCGTATTCCTGGTGCCGGCGTTCACCGGCCTTGGCGCGCCCCACTGGGATATGTACAGCCGGGGCACCATCGTGGGCCTGACCCGCGGGGCGAACCGCGCCCACATCGTGCGGGCGGCGCTGGAATCCATCGCCTATCAGTCCGCCGACGTGATCACCGCCATGGAGAACGATGCCGGCATGAAGATGGCCGTGCTGCAGGTGGATGGCGGCGCGAGCGCGAACAACTTCCTGATGCAGTTCCAGTCGGACATACTGAACGCCAACGTGCTGAGGCCCCGGGTGATCGAGACCACCGCCATGGGCGCGGCGATGCTGGCCGGCCGGGCCGTGGGCGTCTGGACCGACGCGGACCTCAGGAAGCTGCAGGCCCCGGACTGCCAGTTCAGCCCCGCCATGGACGAGCTGACCCGCGAGGCGCTGCTGAAGAATTGGCACCGCGCCGTGGAGCGCAGCAAGGGCTGGGCGGAGGAATGACCGAATCATACGAATACGCGCGCAGGGCCCGCCTCAAACCGCTTTGAGACGGGCCCTGCGCGCGTATTTTAGCGTCACTCCACCGTATCGGCGTACACGTCGTGACGGGCGTAGTTGTCCAGATGGGCAATGAAGCGGGTGAACAGCAGTATGGCCGCGATGCAGCACAGCACATCGGCGATGGGCGTGGCCCACACGATGCCGTAGATGGGGATCAGGCGCAGCAGTATGAACATCATCGGGATGTCCAGCACGCCCTTGCGCATGATCGCCAGCACGAAGGATTTGCGGCTTTCACCTACGGCCTGGAAGAACGATATGATCGCGTAGGCGCAGGCGGAGAAGGGACCGCCGATGCACAGTATGCGCAGGAAGCGCGCACCGTACACCTGGGAATCGGAGGCGTGCTGTATGAACACGCTGATCAACGCGTGGCTGAACACCAGGCTGGCGGTCATCCACAGGGCAGACAGGCACACCGAGATCAGCGCGGAGATGCGCACCGCCCGCTTCATGCGGCGGTAGTTCCCGGCGGCGAAGTTGTAGCCGATCAGCGGCAGCACGCCCTGGGACATGCCGCGGGTCATGCAGTGGGCCAGCATGTTCACCTTCTTTGCCACGCCCAGGCCCGCCTGCATCATCGTACCGGAGAGGGCCATCAGGTTGTCCAGCACCGCGTAGCTGATGTTCTCGCACAGCGTCATCAGGCAGGCGGGAAGGCCGGTGGCCAGCACCTCGGCCGGGATGCCGTGCCGCAGCGAAGAGGCCTTTGGCTTCAGCCGCAGCACCGAGCGGCCCCGGTTGCGCAGTATCACACCGAAGAAGTACAGCATGGCGATCAGGTTGGAAAGGCTGGTGGCGATGGCCGCGCCGACGACCTCGTTGCCCCGGGGCAGTATCACAAACATGAACAGCGGGTCCAGGGCGATGTTCAGCACGCCGCCCAGCGCGATGCCGAAGCCCGCCTGCATCGATCGGCCCTCCGAGCGCACCAGGTGGCCCAGCAGCGCATTCAGCGAGGTGGCCACGCCGCCCAGCACCACCGTCCACATCAGGTAGTGGCAGGCGCTGGCATGCACCGCCGGGTCGCTGCCGCCCAGCAGGTTCACGAAGGTATCCCGCAGCAGCCACGCGCCGATGGAGTACGCGAGCGTCACCAGTATGCAGCCCCAGAACGCAAAGCCGGAGGCGCGGCTGGCCTTCTTCGGGTCGCCCGAGCCCAGCGCCCGGGCGATCACGCTGGCCCCGCCGATGCCGAACAGGTTCGATACGGCGGAAAGGAACATGAACGCGGGCATGCACACGGTCACTGCGGTGATCATGGCGTCGCTGCCGGTCATGCCAATGAAGAAGGTGTCCGCCATGTTGTAGACCACCAGTATGATCTGGCTGATCACGGTGGGGATAGCCAGCGCGAGCACCGCCTTGAAAATGGGGTACTTTTCAAATATGCGCACCTGCTCGGCCTGATCCTTCACTCCGAATCCCTCCCCACATGTTGCTTTCTTCCTGTGATTTGTTATTATAATTTTGTAAACTGATAAAGTCCAATTATAAAACGTTTGAATCTGATAAATTAATTCTATGCCGATTTTGGTCTGTGGATTATTTGATGCATGCGCCGGGTCAAAATGGGGCCAAGCGTCGCGCCATATTCGTCTGCATGGCCGGAAACCGCATAAAACTGAACCGATTGATTCATTTCTTAACGGGATCAGCGCGAAAATCAACGAAAAATAATTAGTAAACTAACATTTCAAATAATGAATTCTTATAATACTGCCTTTCAGGTTAAATGTCGTTGAATTGTTGCCGCGGGACGAAACAGCGGGTTGCAGTCTTTTCAACGATGTGATAGCATGAGAACAATCACCCCGCGTGCGGCCAGCCGCCCGCGGGGCATCAGAGATACTGGAGGGATGGCGCTGTGAGCGCAATGGCCGGCATCAAGGGTTTTTTCGGCGTGCAGGACATGACCACCGGCAAGCCGATGAGCAAGCTGATCCAGTTTTCGCTGCCGCTTCTGATCGGCAACCTGGCGCAGCAGCTGTACAATACGGTGGATTCCATCGTGGTGGGCAAGTACATCGGCGATACCGCGCTGGCGGCCGTGGGCACCGCGGGGCCGATCCTGAACCTGCTGCTGGTGCTGTTCATGGGCGTGGCCACCGGCGCCAGCATCATGGCCAGCCAGTACTTCGGCGCGAAGGACCGCTACAGCCTCAGCCGCGTGGTGGGCAGCACCATCATGCTCACGCTGTTCTCCGGCCTGCTGATGATGGCGGTGGGCTGGTTCGCCTCGCCGGCTCTGATCGGGCTGATCGCCCCGCCGGCGGATGTGGCCGAGGGCGCGGTGATCTATCTGCGCATCATCTTCCTGGGCATCGTGGGCGGCGGCGCGTACAACATACTCTCCGGTGTGCTGCGCGGCATTGGCGACAGCTTCTATCCGCTGGTGTACCTGATCCTGGCGTGCCTGTTGAACATCGTGCTGGATATACTGTTCGTGGCGCGCTTTGACATGGGCGTGGCGGGCGTGGCCTGGGCCACGATCATCGCCCAGGCCATCTCCGGCGCGCTGTGCCTGAACGCTGGTGCCCGACGGCCCGATCACCCGCAAGCTGTGCCTGCTGGGCCTGCCCGCGGGCGTCACGCAGGCGCTGTTCTCGATGTCCGCCATCGTGGTGCAGGGGCTGACCAACTCGCTGGGCACGGCGGTGATCGCCGCCAACGTGGCCGTCATGCGCGTGGACGGCTTTGCCATGATGCCCAACTTTACCTTCGGCACCGCCTCCACCACCTATGTGGGCCAGAACATCGGCGCGCAGCGCATCGACCGGGTCAAGCAGGGCATACGCGATCTGATGAAGCTGGCGCTGATCACCGCGGGCGTGCTGGTGGCCTGCATACTGCTGTTCGGCCATCACCTGATGGGCCTGTTTACCGAGACGGAGGAGGTCATCAACATCGGCCTCAGCGGTCTGCGCTGGCTGGCGCTGGGCTACATCGCCTTCGCCGTCAGCCAGGTGCTGCAGGGCGCCATGCGCGGCGCGGGCGAAACGATGATCCCCATGTGGATATCCATCATTACCACCATCGCGGTGCGCCTGCCGCTGGCCTACCTGCTGGCGGCCCTGACCCGCTGCGAAGCCTGGCCCAAGGGCCGGCCCGAGGCGCTGTTCGCCTCGCAGCTGATCACCTGGCTGCTGGCCATGGGCATTACCGTGATCGCCCACCGCAAGGGCGCCTGGCGCAGGCGTTTGCCGGAGGGGCTGAGGGAGTAGAGGTCAGAATACGGGAAACAGGAGACGGTGGCAAGGCAATCCTGCCGGGGGGTATCGGGGGCGGCAGCGCCCCGATGTTCAATCGTACGCGGCGGCGTGTACGGCGCGGGCGGGGGCTTTTCGGAGAAAAGGCATCCTTGCGGATTTTGCGGCCAGACGTTTTCTGCCTGTTTGCTCCGCGTAGATCCGTTCAGCAAACAGGCAGAAAACTCAAGCAAAATCTGTCAAAGGGGTGGCAGTGGCGGGGGAAGCAGGTCCCCCGCCACCTTTATATCTCCATCACGCAGCAGCCGGAAGGGGCGTCCTTCGTGATCTCGATTTCGTTGGGCAGCGTCGCGGCGTTGGTGAGCCGCACGAATTCCTTCTCGTCGGATACGGTGAAGCCGCAGTATCGGTTGCGGAAGTGCATGGCGATGGCGCAGCGGGGCTTGAATTCCTCGATCAGCCGAACCGCGGTGGGGGTGTCGATGGTGAAGAAGCCGCCGATGGGGATCAGCATCACGTCCAGGTCGGAGAGCGCCGCCTTCTGTTCCTCGGTGTCCGGGAAGTGGCCCAGATCGCCCAGGTGGGCAATGCGCAGGCCCTCGGCCTCCACGGTGAAGATCAGGTTCTTGCCGCGCTTTGCGCCGCGCTCCTCGTCGTGGAAGGAGGGCGTGGCGGTGATGGTCGCGCCGCAGGCCCGGTGCGTGCCGGGGGTGTTGATGATGGCGGGATCGCCCTCCACCGCGGCGAAGTAGTTGTGGTCGAAGTGGTCGTGACTGGAGAGCACCGCGTCCGCGCGCACGCGCAGCGGGGGATAGCCCACGCTCTCGTCATAGGGGTCGGTCACCAGCACGCCGCCATCCAGCGTCAGTTCAAAACAGGAATGTCCCAGCCATTTCAGCTTCATGTCGTCTCCTCCTCTTTGATGATGAAATTCAGCAGCGCGCAGGCATACAGCCCGCCGCCGCGGGTGGGTTGGTCGGGTTCCGTGCGGTTCAGCCGCAGGCACAGGGCCGCCCGCTGCCTCAGCGCCTTGTCGTAGGCCGCGCCGCCCGCGCCGGCCTCCAGTGCCTTGGCGCCGAGGGCAAAAAGCGCAAGGCTCCCGGCCTCCGGCGTGAGCCCCGCGAAGCGCGAAAGCCCCTCGCACAGCGCGTCCGGCGGCTGGGGATACTCGGCCTCCAGGCGCGCCAGCCATGTTCCGCCGGGCCACAGCCGCAGCAGCCCGCCGCTGACCTCGCAGCAAAAGCCCGCGCGGTTCAGCGCCAGGGTCCAATCCCCGTCGGCACACAGCCGGGGCGCATTGCTCACGAACAGCGCGTCGCCCCGGTCCCTGCGCAGGAACGCGCCTTCGGGCAGTGCGGACGCGGCGGCATGGCGCAGCGCCGCGGCAATGGGGCTATCCATGGCCCATCAGCGCACGGGGCAGCGCCTCCGCGATGTCCATGGCGCACATGCCGCGCACGCCCTTCTCCGCCTGGGCCAGCTGGCCCGCCAGTCCGTGCAGCTCGCTGGCCACGGCGGCGCAGCGGGCCAGCGCCACGTCGCCGCTGCCGCCCTTGGCCATGCCGGGTCCGCCGCTCATGCTCAGCCAGACCTCGCGGCCCACGGGGATGGCGGTGGTCGCGCCCTTCAGGAGCGCCTGGCAGCCCAGCGCCCGCAGGGCCAGGGCGTCCGACACGGGATCGGCGGCGGCGCGTCCCAGCAGCCGCGCGGCCTCGCCGGGGTGGGGCGTGACCAGGTGGTGGGGCCGCAGCAGCGCCCGCAGGTCCGCGCTTTCGGCGATCAGGTTCAGCGCGTCGGCGTCGAACAGCGTCGGCAGCCCGCTGCACAGCAGAAGACGCAACACCTCCGGCGCGGCGCGGCGGGACAGCCCGCAGCCACAGGCGACCGCGTGCTTGCCGGCCAGCGCGGGCCGCAGCGCCTCCACAGCCTCCGGCGCGACGGCCCCGTCCCTTTCGGGCAGCGGCAGGGCCATGGCACAGGGAGCCAGCAGCTGCGCCACGTTCAGCACGGATTCCGGGCAGGCCACGGTCACCAGCCCGACGCCGGAGCGAAGCGCCGCCGTGGCGCACATCGCCGCGGCCCCGGCCATGCCCTTGGAGCCCGCCACGATCAACAGGTGCCCGTTCGTGTTCTTGTGGGCGTTGCGCCGCTTTTCAGGCAGCAGGCCCAGTGCGTCCGCCGGGGCCATCAGCCGCGCCATGTCCGGCGGGAAGAAGGCCTGGGGGATGCCGATGTCCACCGCCTCGATCTCACCGCACAGGTCCAGCCCGTCGCCCAGTCGCAGGCCCGCCTTTTCAAACTGGAAGGTCACGGTGACGTCGGCCTGCACACAGGGCGAGAAGGCTCTGCCGCTCATGCCGTTCAGGCCTGATGGGATGTCCACGGCCACGGTGATGCCGCCCCGTTCGCGGTCTGCGTTCATGCGCTCGATCAGCCGGGCGGCCACGCCCTGCGGCGCACGGGACAGGCCCGTGCCGAACAGCGCGTCCACCCAGAGCTCCGGCGCATCCGGGGCGTCGTCGGGGGTGAGTACCGGGATGCCGGCCTCCAGCGCGCGCCGGTGGTTTTCGATGGCGTCCGGCGTGGCGGGCTCCTCCGAAATGAAGAGCGCGCATTCGCCGCCGGCCGCCCTGAACAGCCGCGCGCAGGCATAGCCGTCGCCGCCGTTGCCGCCGGGGCCGCAGGCGAAGTACACCCGTCGCTCCGCGCCATAGCGCCGGAGCAGCGCGTCGCAAAGCGCCCGGGCCGCCTGCTCCATCAGGTCAATGGAGGGCGTGCCGGTCTCTACAAAATAGCGCTTTTCCATGTCCCGCATCTGGGATGGGGTGATCAGAGATCGCATACATTCACGTTCTTTCTTGGTTCAGTGTGAAGCGTGGAGGCATATGAGTGTGGAGTGTGGAGTGTGGAGTGTGGAGTTACAGGATGCCGCGCGCGACATGGCTGTGGAGATCCAATCCGTTTTTACCGCGAAGCAATGCCGTTCCCAGGCTGTTTCACTCCACACTCCACACTCCACTCTTCACACTCCACTCTCCAAAATCGCCATGGCGGCGGCCATGCCGTTTTCATGGGTGATGGACACCCACACCCGCGGCGCCTTGCCGCACAGGGTCTCCGCCCGCTGCAGCGCCCCGCCGGACAACCGGCACAGGGGCCGGCCCGCGGCGTCCGGGGCGATTTCGATGTCCCACGGACCGAAGCCGGAAAAGCCGGTGCCCAGCGCCTTGGCCACGGCCTCCTTGGCGGCGAACAGCCCGGCCGCGATCTCGCCGCGGCGGGCCTCGCCGGCGGCCTGTATGCGCCCGGCCTCGGCCGGGGTGTAGACCCGCTGGAGGAAGCGCGGCCTTTCGATGGCACGGCAAATGCGCCCGATGGCGCACAGGTCCAGCCCGATGCCCGAAATCACGTTCAGCGTCACCCCTTTGCAAAACCGGCGGAAATGCGGCGGCCTTTTTAATATTATAGCACATGAAAGCCGATTTGGACAGTTTTCCTTGTAAATCTGCCCTCAAATATGTATACTGAAAATGGGTCTGTGTCGCAAACCGGAAACAAAGCGCGGCCCCGGCCCGTCAAAGCTATCGTACTACAGGAGCAAGGAGAGCATAGCTATGCAGGTTACACAGCGTTTTGCCCAGCTGCTGACGAAGAACGTGGGCAAGGTCATCGTGGGCAAGGAGAGCGCCGTCGAGCTGATCATGGTGGCCATACTGTGCCGCGGCCACGTGCTGATCGAGGACGTGCCCGGCGTGGGCAAGACCACCCTGGCCAGCGCCCTGGCGCGTTCGCTGGACTGTTCCTTCAAGCGCATACAGTTCACCCCGGACATCACTCCCAGCGACATCACCGGCTTTTCCGTGGCGAACTTCAAGACCGGCGAGCTGGAGTACCGTCCCGGCATGATCATGAGCCAGATCGTGCTGGCGGACGAGATCAACCGCACCTCGCCCAAGACCCAGTCCTCGCTGCTGGAGGTGATGGAGGAGGGCCAGGTGTCCGTGGACGGCGTGACCTACGCCATGCCCCAGCCCTTCATCGTGCTGGCGACCCAGAACCCGGTGGATTTCGTGGGCACCTACCCGCTGCCGGAGGCCCAGCTGGACCGCTTCTTCATGCGCGTGTCCATCGGCTATCCCACCCAGCAG
>CACYWI010000177.1 GCA_902778045.1 uncultured Eubacteriales bacterium | reverse complement strand
TCGATCTCCTCGTCGCGGCCCTTGATGTCCCAGATCCGCCAGGGGGCGATCACGGGCATGTCCGGCGCGAAGGCCTTGATGGCCAGCTCAAAGCGCACCTGGTCGTTGCCCTTGCCGGTGCAGCCGTGGCAGATGGCGTCCGCGCCCTCGGCCTTGGCGATCTCCACCAGCCGCTTGGCGATGATGGGCCGCGCGAAGGAGGTGCCCAGCAGATAGGTGTTTTCGTACTTTGCGCCCATCTGCATGGAGGGGATCACGACCTCCTCAATGAATTCCTTGTTCAGGTCCTCCACATACAGCTTGGAGGCGCCGGTCTTGATGGCCTTTTCTTCCAGGCCGTCCAGCTCGCCCACCTGGCCCACGTTGCCGGAGACGGCGATGACCTCGCAGCCCGGATAGTTCTCCTTCAGCCAGGGGATGATGATGCTGGTGTCCAGCCCGCCGGAGTAGGCCAGCACGATCTTCTTGAACTCTTTATTCGTCTTCTTCTTCATGATGAACGCTCCTTGACGCCGCGGTGGCGGCGGATTTGTTTTATGCGTCTATTATAGCGCGAAAATATACACTGTCAAGCCAAAATATACGTTTATAGGGTTAATTTTCGGGAATAATATGCATGAATTATGTATATTAATGCATAATCAGCGTCGCTGCCCAAAGAAGCGCTTCAATGGCGCCTCGCATTCCCCGGCCAGCACCCCGCCCTCGCACCTGCAGAAGTGGGGGAAGGCGGGGTCCTCTGGGATGCGGTACAGGCTGCCCGCGCAGCCCTGGCCCGGGTCCGCCGCCCCGTACACCAGTCGTCCCACCCGGGCCTGTACGATGGCCCCGGCGCACATGGGGCAGGGCTCCAGCGTGGCATACAGCGCGCAGTCGTTCAGTCGCCAGCCGCCCGCGGCGGCGCTGGCCCGCCGTATGGCCAGCAGCTCCGCGTGGGCGGTGGCGTCGCCGCGCGCTTCGCATTCGTTGTGGGCCCGGGCGATGATTTCGCCGTTCCGCACGATCACGCAGCCCACCGGCATCTCGCCTTCGGCTTCCGCCAGCGCGGCCTCCG
This sequence comes from uncultured Eubacteriales bacterium, assembly GCA_902778045.1. Classification (GTDB taxonomy): domain Bacteria; phylum Bacillota; class Clostridia; order Christensenellales; family Aristaeellaceae; genus UBA2862. The sequence goes on along the minus strand of CACYWI010000177.1, from coordinate 7,142 downwards.
CCAGGGCTTCGAGCATGTAATCGTTGTCTGTCATGTCGGTTCCTTTCAAAAGTGTGGAGTGAGGAGTGTGGAGTGTGGAGTTATGGGATGCCGCGCACGGGATGGCTGCGGAAAGAGTGGAGAGTGGAGTGTGGAGTGTGGAGTTATAGGATGCCGCGCGCGGGATGATGATGGCCTGCCAGGCTTCCGTTACCGCGAAGGGATGCCGTTCCCAGGCTGACTTCAACTCCACACTCCACACTCCACTCTCCACACTGCGGATCAGCCCATCCGGGCTGATCCGCGCCATTTCACCATCAGCCCGATCTCCCATACCATCATCAGCACCCAGCCGGCGGCGCAGGCGACAGGCACGGCGTCCAGCCCCATGCGGCCGATCAGCAGGAACGTGAACACGGCGCGGGTGAACATCTGGCTGTAGGTGACGTACATCGTGAGGTTCAGCTTGCCCATGGCCCTCATATAGCCCTGTAGGCCGTTAGTGATGCCGGGCATGAAGTAGAAAAAGCCCATCAGCCGCAGGTAGCGCGTGCCGAGGCGCACCACCTCGGTCTCCGAGGGGTCGACGAACAGCCTCATCAGCGGCCCGGCCAGCGCGAACACCGCCGCGGACACGATCAGCCCGTAGATGGTCTCCATCGCCATGGCCACGAAGAAGCCCCGGCGCATGCGCTCGGGCTTGCAGGCGCCGTGGTTCTGGGCCAGCAGCACCGTTTCGCCCCCGGCGATATCCCGTTCCGGGATCAGGGCGTAGTCGTCGATGCGGTTCACGGCGTTGAAGGCCGCGATGGCGCTGACGCCCAGCGGGTTCACCGCCGATTGCACCAGCAGCTTGCCGATGTACACGCCCGCCTGCTGCAGGGCGCTGGGGGCGCTGAAGCGCAGGGTTTTTTGAAGCAGCGACCGGTCTACCGCGAAGTCGCTTTGGCCGGTGAACAGTATCGGCTCGTTCCTGCGCAGCAGCGCCGCGCACAGCAGCGACGCCAGCGCCTGGGAGATCACCGTGGCCCAGGCCGCCCCGGCTACGCCCCAGTGGAAGCGGGCCACGAACAGCAGGTCCAGCCCCACGTTGGCAAGGGAGCCGGCCACCAGGCAGATCAGCGGCGTCAGCGTGTCGCCGATGGAGCGGGAGGCCGCCGCCAGGATGTTGTACAGCGATGTGACGATCATGCCCAGCGCCACGATCCGCAGATAGCGGGCGGTGTCCGGCAGTATGGCCTCGGGCGTGCGCACCAGGCGCAGCAGCGGCCCGCTGAGCGCGAACAGGCCCAGCCCGATGGCGGCGCTGAAGGCCGCGCCGAGGGCCAGCGTGGTGGCGAATTCCCGCCGAAGGGACCTCGCGTCGCCCGCGCCGTAGAACTCACTCATCAGCACCGACGCGCCGATGCCCATGCCGATGATGAAGAACATGGCGATGCTCATCAGCGGCGCGGCCACGCCCACCGCCGCCAGCGCGCCCGCTCCGGCGTACTTGCCCACGATCACCGAATCCACGGTGTTGTAGGTCACCTGGAACAGATCGCCCAGTATCGCCGGGATCGTATAGCGCAGCAGGTGCCGGGCCACGCTGCCCTCGGTCATGTTGTGGGATGGCTTGGACATGAATGCTCCTTTGTAAAACGGGATTGCCGTAAAATAGACAAGGAAATGTGGCGTAATCGCAATGCGAGATCCCATTCAGTCGAAATCCGCAGGGATTTCCACAGCCGTTTTCCATTAGTCATGCTCTGCTTGATTCAATTCTATCCCCATCCCGCGACAATGTCAATACAGGTTTTCCCAGCTCAGCGCTTCCTCGTCGTACAGGTGCTCCAGGCCCAGCCTGGCCGTGGACATCGTGCGCAGGAAGTCGTCGTGGTCGCCGCAGGCCAGGCAGATTCTTGCCTCGGCCAGTGCGGCGGCCACGTCGTGCAGCGCGTCATGGCTCACCAGCTTTTCCAGCGTGGGAGTGCGGTCCGCCCAGAATCCGATCAATTCGCCGAGCAGCGCCTCCGCCTGGGCGGGGCGGCCCGCCTCCACGGCCTGGAGCGCCTGGGTGTGCAGGGCCTCCGCCCGGGAGACGGCCCGGTTCAGCGCCGCCTGGGAAAGCGCACACAGCGCCAGCGCGCAGACGAGCACCGCCACGGTCACGATCAACGCCCGCCGCATCTACCACGCCACCTTTCCCGGCTCCATGGCCTGGAAGCGCATCAGACCGCCGCCCGCCAGCTGCACGGTCATGCGCCCCTGGGTATCCAGTGAGGCCAGGAACACCATCTGCGCCCGCAGGCCCCGGTCCGCCAGCAGCCGGTCGAGCCATTCCGCGCTCTGGCCGGTCTTCTTCAGGTTGTTGGGCTGGACCCGGCCGTCGGTGATCAGGGCGAGGGGCAGGCCCTCGTAGCCCGGGTCCAGGTCCAGCTCGCCGGCCTTCGGGGGCCTTTCGGCCGCCGTCGGGAAGGCGGTGATGGTGCCGTTGGCCTCCACGATGGCGGTGCCCACCTCCGCCGGGTCCAGATAGCCCGCGCCGCGCAGGCCCTCCAGCAGGTCGGCAAGGCTCAGGCACAGCCGGTCCAGCTCCCGCTGGTCGATCACGCCCCGGTTGATCACCAGCGCCGGCTTGCCGGAGACCAGCGCCCGGAACCGGTCCCACTTCAGCGAGGCCAGCGTGATCGCGCCGTGCACCACGAACATCGCCGCCACCGGCAGCAGCCCGTGCAGCAGGGGGCGGGACACGCTCTCCATGGGCGAGGAGATCAGGTCGGCCAGAAGGATCGTCATGGCCAGCTCGTAGGGCTCGAACTCGCCCAGCTGGCGCTTGCCCAGCGCGCGCATGGTGACGATCATCACCACATACAGCAGCGCGCCGCGAATGAACAGGGTGAACATGTCAGCCTCCCCAGGGACTCATTTTTCCGTTTCGATGAAATTATGCGCCGTTCTCCCTTGATTTATCCGCGAAATGGGTTTATCATATGTATAATAGGAATAATATACGCATCGGGAGAGAATTATGGATTTTTTCAAGGAATTCGGCAAGCAGTTTTCCAGTGTGGCCCGCTCGGTGACCGAAAAATCGAAGGAGAGCGCGGAGGTCACCCGCCTGGCCAGCGAGCTGCGCGCGGCTCAGGAAGGGCTGGAGCAGCTGTATGCCCGCTACGGCAAGGCATGCTATCTGCTGCAGGGCGGAAAGGGCAGCCGGGATGCGGCCGCGGAGCTGGTGCTGCGCATTCGCGCCGAGGAAGCGCGGGTGGAGGAGCTGGCAGGGGCCTATGATGCCGCCCGGGAGATGAAGCGCTGCCTGAGCTGCGGCGCGATCTTTCCCAGGGAGGCGCGCTTCTGCTCCGCTTGCGGCAAGCGCCTTCCCGAGGATTCGCCGAAGCCCGAGCCGGTGGCTGTGGGGGAATATTGCCCCGCCTGCGGCGCGGCGCGGGAGGGCGACGAGCCCCGCTGCCCCGTGTGCGGCGCGGATTTTGAGCCCCTCAAGGTCGCGGAGCCCGCGCCGGAGCCCGACGCCCGCACCTTGTCCCCCCGCGCGAGCGGAACGGACCGACACATACCCCTGACCCATTCGGGAGGAAATACAAATGCAGAGAAGACCCAATCCCACCGGCCCGCGGCGGATGACCCGCCAGCAGTACGAGGCCATGCTGCGCCAGCGGCGGCAGAACCGGATCGCCATCGGCATACTGGCCGTCATCGCGGTGCTGATCGTGGCGGCGGTGGTGCTGATCCTGCGGCCCAAGGGCAGGCCGGACGCCGTGACCGCCATGGTGGACACACCGGTGCAGCAGACGACGCAGGCCCCCGCCGAGACGGCGCAGCCCGCCGCCGACCAGCCCAAGAACGGGGGCGTGGACCTGGCGGCGCTCACCGGCACCGAGCCTTCAAAGGACGATTCGGGATCGGAGGCGGCGGAGGAAGCGCCGGAAGCCGCCGCGCCCGTGGAGGTCACGCCGGTGCCCGCGCTGCCCGAGGCAGTGGAGCAGGTCACCAGCGCCCCCAGGCCGGCCGGCGCGCTGCGCTCGGTGCGCATGCGCATGGTGGGGGATATCATGTTCTGCCAGTCCCAGCTGGTGTTCGCCAGGGACAGCGGCTATGACTTCCACAACCAGTTTGACCTGATCGCCGACCAGCTGGCCAACGCCGATTACACCATGGGCAACATGGAGGGCACGGTGGGCAAGTACAAGAGCAGCAGCTACTCCGGCTATCCCCAGTTCAACGCGCCGGACGTGTGCCTGGCCCCGCTGAAGGACTACGGCATCGACTTTCTGACCCTTGCCAACAACCACATGCTGGACCGCTGGAGCGGCGGCGTGGTGAACACCGTGGACAACGTGGAGAAGTACGGCTTCGCCCATGTGGGGGCCTACCGCACCCAGGAGGAAAAGGACACCCCGGTGATCTGCGAGGTAGGGGGCATCAGGTTCGGCTTCCTGGCCTACACCCACAGCACCAATACCATGGAAAAGCGCGGCACCGACGATTGGGCCGTGGCCCTGGTGCCCTACATCAGCAAGGCGGATTTCAAGGCCGACGTGCAAAAGCTGCGCCAGGCCGGGGCCGAGGTGATCATCGCCTTCCCCCACTGGGGCAAGGAATACGTGCGCACCCCCGACGACAGCCAGAAGAAGTACGCCAAGCAGCTGGCCGAGGCCGGGGTGGACATCATACTGGGCAGCCACGCCCACATGGTGCAGCCCATGGGCTACCAGACCATCTCCAATGCCGACGGCTCCAGCCGCCAGGTGTTCACGATGTTCTGCATGGGCAACTTCATCAGCGACCACGTTGTGCAGTATACCGACAACGGCGTGATCCTGGATTTCACTGTGAACGAGCATTCCGACGGTACCTTCACCTGCGATGACGTGGGCTACATTCCCACCTACACCTGGAAGCAGGACGGCGCGGTGCGGGTGCTGCCCTCGGGCAAATACGTGAAGGACCGGCCCAACGGCATGGACGACGAGAACTACAACCGCATGGTGGCCAGCTATTATGAGATCATCGAGGTCATCGGCGACAAGTTCCAGCTGATCAACGGCTGATCGGAGGTCGAAATGGAGCGATATCTGACCGGCGCGGCGAAGAAGCGCGCCTGGTGGGAGATCCCGACGGGCGCGTTATCGGCCTTTGTTGGCGCGGTGGCCGTCGATGTGCTCGTCGAGGACCTGCAAAAAGGGCTCAGCGACCCGGTGATCGAGCTGCTGGCCTACGGCACGGTGCTGGCGCTGGTGCTCGCGCCGCTGTACGCCGTGGTTCGCCGGGCGCTGCGCCGTCGCTGGGCACAGCGGATCGCCCATACGCTGGCGGAGCGGGGTCGGGCGGCAGTCCCCATCGACGAATTGGATAAGGTCACCGGCGTGAAGAACGCGGTGAAGAAGCTGCGCGCGCTGCTGGACCGGGGCTATTTGCAGCGCATGGCCTTCAGCGAGGACGGCATGATGCTGCTGATCGACGACTTTAGGGACCTGACGCAGGCGGAAGCGCCCGCGCCTCAGGAGTCCGGCGACGTGATCGCTCAGATCCGCGCGTTGAACGACGCCATCGACGATCCCGGCGTGTCGGCGCAGATCGAGCGCATCGAGGCGCTTACCGCCAGCATACTGGATACCGTGCGCCAGCGCCCGGAGCGCGCCGACGACGCGCGGCGGTTCGTCAATTACTATCTGCCCGTTACGATGAAGCTGCTGGAGAGCTATCGCCTGATGGAAAAGCAGAGCTACCAGGGCCAGACCATTCAGGCCTCCCGGGTGCAGATCGAGGCGGCGCTGAAGAAGCTGGTGTTCGCCATCGAACAGCAGCAGGACCGCCTGTTCCGCTCCGAGGCCATGGATGTGGACGCCGAGATCTCGGTGCTGGAAACCATGATGCGGTCGGACGGGACGGTGGAGCAGGGGATAAGGCAATAGGGAATAGGCAATAGGGAATAGTGGCTGCCGCACCCTGAGCCCTCCCTTTAGGGGAGGGTGGCCGAAGGCCGGGAGAGGTCGCCGCCCCGAGCCCTTCCCCTTTAGGGGCATCGAGCGCCCGGAAAACTCTCCAGTGGAGAGCTTTCAGTGGTTCGAGCGCCCGGAAAACGGCACAGTGCGCCGTTTTCAGCGAGAACGGGCCCGTCCGTGCGCGATGGGACCCAATGCGCAGCATTGGGCGTGCGCGTCTGGTAGGCCCCCGTCGATGGGGTCGGTAGACCCGTGGAAGGTGGCGCGGCGCAAAGCGACGTGACGGATGAGGTCGCCGCCCGCCGGGGCAGCGTGATGAAGAGATCCTTCGCTGCGTTCAGGATGACAATATACACAATTTCGTGTCATCCTGAGCGCAGCGAAGGATCTTCATTGATGTTGAAAGGAACTGGATCACCACGTCGGCCCCTTCGATGCTTCCGTGCAATGACACCGTTCGGAGCAAGCGTTGCCTATCCTGCCGTGTCATTGCGAGGAGCGAAGCGACGTGGCGATCCGGTCCCCCGGCTATTCCTATTGCCTTATACCTTCCTACTCCGCCTTCGTCTCGCAGTACAAACACCTGTACACGGCCTTTTTCGGGTCGGTGAGCACGAACACGTGGCTAAGCTCCTGTTCCACGCTGGTGATGCAGCGGGGGTTCTTGCACTTCAGCACGTCGCGAATCTGCTTCGGCAGGGTCAGGTGCTTCTTCTCAACCAGCGCGCCGTCCTTGATCACGTTCACGGTGATTTCCGGGTCGATGAAGCCCAGTATGTTCAAATCCAGCGCCATCTCGGAGTCGATCTTGATGATGTCCTTGCGCCCCTGCTTCTTGCTGGGGGCGTTTTTGATGATGGCCACCGAGCAGTCCAGCGCGTCCAGGCCCAGGAAGCGGTAGATCTCCATGGCCTTGCCGGCCTTGATGTGATCCAGCACGATGCCGTTGTGTATGGAATCGATGTTCACTTATTCCACCTCCAGGAGCTTCAATATCAGCGCCATGCGGATGAACTTGCCGTACTGGGCCTGCCGGAAGTAGCAGGCGCGGGGATCATCGTCGATGGCGGTGGAGATCTCGTTTACCCGGGGCAGCGGGTGCAGTATCGACAGGTCCGCCTTGGCGTTCTGCAGCTTTTCCGGGGTCAGTATGTAGCTGTCCTTCAGGCGCAGGTAGTCCTCCTCGTTGAAGAAGCGCTCGCGCTGCACGCGGGTCAT
>CACYWI010000176.1 GCA_902778045.1 uncultured Eubacteriales bacterium | reverse complement strand
CGCTGTGTATTAACGCATTCATACAGTACACATATACCCCGGATACCGATTCGTATTCCGAGTCATAATCGCTATCTCAATGCCGTTGGGACGGTTCTTATGTATCCGTCCCCACTGTGTCGTGTATCGTTGCTTATTATACAGTATACATTCTATCAATACACGCCATACACGGATTACACGATCGCCGAGGGAAAAGAAGCTGAAAATCGAATCCCGGCGTTACTGATCCGAAGAATTAACAAACGAACCCGGCCTATGTCGCAAGCCCAATCGTGTAATCCTGTAGAATCATGGCGAATAATGCGGTATCAGGCCCGGATTTGCATATAGAAGGGCGAGCCTGTCATATGTGACAAGCTCGCTTGCAGTACCTAATGTCGGTACTGATGGCGGAGGCGGTGGGATAGCGCCGCTGCGCGTCGCGGTTGCGCCCGCCCCCCCATTCGCTCGCAGGCTCGCGAAGCGGGTCCGTATATCCCACGCGCCACGGCCAAAAAGAACGACCCCCATTTCAGGGGGTCGCCTTTTTGGCGGAGGCGGTGGGATAGCGCCGCTGCGTCGCGGCTGCGCCCGCCCCCATTCGCTCGCAGGCTCGCGAAGTGGGTTCGATTATCCCACGCGCCACGACCAAAAAGATTGACCCCCATTTCAGGGGGTCAACTTTTTGGCGGAGGCGGTGGGATTCGAACCCACGAGGGCTTGCACCCTACCTGATTTCGAGTCAGGGCCGTTATGACCACTTCGATACACCTCCACGGCCCAACCATTATACCGCATTTGCGCCGGAAATGTCAAGGCGCGGGACCGGAGGCGGGGGAATGTTTCCGAAAAATAACAGCAGCGCCGCGGACAGGCGGCGGGGAAGGGGTTATAATACTGTAACAGAGAATATGCACGAGGTGAGCCGCATGAATGGCGAGAAGCAGAGGCCGCTGGTCAACTACCACACCCACACCTGGCGGTGCCAGCATGCCGGGGGCACGGAGGAGATGTATGTGCGGCGCGCCCTGGGGCAGGGCTTCAAGGTGCTGGGCTTCGCGGATCACACGCCCTGGCCCTATGAAAGCGGCTATGTGGCGGGCATGCGCATGCGTCTGGACCAGCTGGAGGATTACCTCGCCACCGTGCGGGCCCTGGGCGAGCAGTACGCCGGGCAGATCCGCATTCCCGTGGGGCTGGAGTGCGAGGCCTTCCCGCACTACTTCGGCTGGCTGTCGGAGCTGAAGGAGAAGTCGCTGAACTACCTGATCCTGGGCAATCACTACGACCTGCGGGACGACGCCGACCACGACGCCTTTGACGAGGGCGGCGGCTTCTACTTCGGCCGCTGCACCAAACCCGCCCACATTCGGCGCTACGCCCAGCGTACCATCGAGGGCATGCGCACCGGCCTGTTCGACTACGTGGCCCACCCCGACCTGTACTGCCACGTTTACCGGCAGTTCGACGCGGACTGTGTCGCCGCCGCCCGCGACCTGTGCCAGGCCGCCGTGGCGCTGGACATCCCGCTGGAATACAACCTGCTGGGCATACAGTACCACGCCCGGCCCCAGGAGCGGGACGCGCTGGGCTATCCCTGCGCCGGCTTCTGGGAGGTCGCCGCGCAATACGGCTGCAAGGCCATCATCGGCTTCGACGCCCACCAGCCGGAGCACCTGGACCGCGTCGACCTGTTCGACGGCGCGCTGGAGTTTTTGACGGGGTTGGGCATCGAGGTGCTGCCCTGGCTTCCCGGCCTGGGACCGCAGTGAAGGGAGGAACGTGACAAATGGATATGAACGCACGTCGCGCGCTGGTCGTCGGCGCGGGAAGCGGCGCGGGTCGCGAGGCGGCGCTGGCACTGGCGAAGGCGGGCATGCGGCTGGCCCTGGCTGACGGGGACGCCGCCGCGCTGATGTGCACCGCCGCGCTGACCGGTAGGCCGCTGGACATGCTGGTACTGCCCGCGGACCTTGAAAGCGACCGGGGCGTGAACGACATCATGCACGTGCTGGAGGGCCACTTCAAGGGCCTGGATATGCTGGTGGTCTGCGCCGCGGGGGCGGAAAAGCTGTGCCAGAGGGCAATGAAGCTGATTTCACCCGCGGGGGACAGCTCGGACGAACAGCCGTAGAGGAAGACCTGATCCTCGGAAACGCAATGCAGGGACGGCACAACGCCGTCCCTGCGTCCATTCAAGGCTCCTTATTTCTGCTCCGGGAAGTACGCCGTCGCGGCCCGCAGGGCGGCATCCAGCTCGCTGCGGTCCATCGGGCGGAAATCCCATACCACATTGGCGTCGCCCCGGCGGCGCTTTGTGTTTAAGAGGGGATTCTTTTTCAGGCTCGCGCGCAGCCAGCCGGTGCGGCCGCTGACGAAGGGCATGCGGGCCTCGCCGCCGTCCGGCAGGGTGATCACGAATTCCACGCCGATCTCGGCCTTCTTGCCAAAGCCGAATATGCCGCCCATGCCCTCGGCCTTCTGGAAAACCTCTTCCGCACGGTATTCCAGCGCGTCCAGGGGCGTCAGAGTGAAATCATCGTCCGCGCCGAAGGCGGGGGAGGTGATGATCCACGAGCGCCCGTCGAACCGGCTGACGGCTGTGAAGCCGCCGTCCTCGCGCTGGGCGAAGAGCATCTCCTCCGGCGCGAAGCCCTGGGCGCTCAGCCGCTGGGCAAAGGCCAGCCGCTTATCCTCCAATTGCTTCAGCTTGTGCTTGCGCGCCTGATCCTCGGCGCCGCCAAACAATGCCATGCGCATCCCCTCCGTTTCTCTGGCTTCAACTATAGCATAACGATCCCGGCGTGTCAAATGCGGCCATAGATATTTCGATATTGTTGCACACATATTACAGACATAATTCAGACCTATTTTTTTTGCATTTCAATTTGGCAGGAGTTGCATGGGGTGCGTCGAATTTCATATGCATCGGGCCATAGGTATGCCCATGCCCATGTGCAAATTCAAGGCGGGCCGGAAAGCGCGGCGCGCCCGGGGTCCAGAGGAGAGAACGATGACACGATACAGAGCAGGCATAAGGAAGCTGATCGCCGTGATCCTGGCGGCGGCGCTTCTGCTGATTGGCGCGGCGCCGGCGATGGCGGAGACCTTTTCGGCCATCGTATCCGCCAAGACGATGGCGGTGTACGGCGACGCGTCCATGAGCCAAAAGCTGGGCACGCTGGATAAATACGCCGTGGTGCGCGTCGTCGGCTATTCCAATACCATTGCGAAAATATCCTACGAGGGAAAGATCGGCTACGCAAAGATCGCGGACATGAAGCGGGTGGACGCCGTGGCGGACAAGGCGGTGCTGAACGCCGCCGCGCCGGTGTACAGCTCGCCCGACGAACAGAGCGAAAGCATAAACGCGCCCGAGGGCACGAAGCTGTACCTGCTGGCCGAATCCGGCGATTGGGCCATGGTGGAGCGCAGCGGCCACGTGGGCTACGTCAAAACGCAGTTCGTTCAAAAGGTGACGGAGGACGCCCTGCCCGGGACCACCACCCAGCCCGACGCCGCGGTGGTGCAGCCGGGGCAGGAGAGCGGCATCACTGTGCGCAGCTATGACGCCGTGGCCACCTCCGACATGACCGTGTACCGCACGGCCAGCGAAAAGGGCAAGGCGCTGGGCACGCTGAAGGCGGGCACCCAGGTCACCGTGCGGGCCTACAGCAGCGAGGGCTGGGCCTATGTGGAGCGGAAGGGCAAGCGCGGCTTCTGCAGGCTGGAAAGCCTGAAGGAGGGGGTCGCGGCCACGGCGGCCCCTGCCGACGCGACGGCTGTGCGCGCGGGCGTGGTCAGCGCGGACACGCTGGATGTGTACGACAAGGCGAGCGCCGACGGCGAACGGCTGGGCACGCTGAAGGCGGGCGCCCAGGTCAACGTCGTCAGCTATGACAGCCAGTGGGCCTACATCGAGCTGAACGGCAACTACGGCTACTGCGCCGTCTCCGGGCTGAAGCCCGCCGACGCCCAGGTCACCCCCGCGCCAACCTTTGCCCCCAGCACGGCCAACGCCAAGACGGCCAAGGTCACGGCGAAGAGCCTCGCGGTGTACCGCACCGCCGGCACGGACGGCACCAAGCTGGGCACGCTGAAAAAGGGCCAGAGCGTGAACGTGCTGCAGACCAACGACGGCTGGGCCTACATCGAACTGAACGGCAATTTTGGCTTCTGCGAGCTGGATGGCCTGACCGTGGACAAGACCCAGCAGGGCGTGCCCGCGGGCTATACCAAGGCCGATTTCACCGTCACGGTGATCACCTCGGACGCCCGGGTGTATACATCCCCCAATACCGACGCCGAAAACCAGACCCTGAAGCTGGGCGCGTCGCTGAAGGTGAAGGCCTACAACAGCGCCTGGGCCTGCGTGGAGCAGGACGGCGATTACGGCTTCGTGGCCGTCAAGGCGCTCAGCAAGGCCGCGTATACCCCCATCGACGGCGACGGCACGGAGCTCAACACGCTGCTGAAGGCGCTGCTCAGCGCCGGCTACTATGACGCCGCGTGGCGGACGAGACGATGCTGCGCATCGTGTACAGCGGCTACGCGCCGGTGAGCGCCCTGCTGTACAAGACCCTGTCCAGCGGCGACAAGGGCGACAGCGTCAGCCGCGTACAGGCCCGGCTCTATGCCCTGGGCTACCTGACCAAGACCGCCAGCCTGGACGGCGAGTACGGTACGACCACCGTGGCCGCCGTGAAGCTGTTCCAGAACGCCAGCGGCATCACCGCCACCGGCACCGCGGACCAGGCGACCCTGAAGGCGCTGTACAGCACCGAGGCAAAGAAGCTGCCCTCCGACTCCAAGGCCGCGGACGCCACCACCACGACCACGACGGTCAAGACCTCCAGCAGCTACCTGGATTATGTGCCCAACGGCCTGGCCTCCGTGGTCAGCAGCTATGACAGCGGCATGTCCAACGCCGAAAAGCTGGAGCACACGATCTACCTGGCCCAGAGCAAGCTGGGCAGGCCCTACGTCTACGGCGCCACCGGCCCGGACAAGTTCGATTGCTCCGGCCTGACCACCTGGATCTTCAAGGCCGTGGGCGTGTCGCTGAAGCGCTCGGCCTACGCCCAGGGCTATGACGACAGCTATACCAAGATCGAGGGCTGGCAGAACCTGAAGCGCGGCGACATCGTGTTCTTCGACACGATCTCCGACAGCGACAGGAGCGACCACGCCGGCGTGTACATCGGCGACGGCTATTTTATCCACGCCTCCTCCGGCGCCCACCGCGTGGTGGTCAGCAACCTGACCACCGGCTACTACGGCAGGGTGTTCAGCTGGGGCAGAAGGATATTGAAGTAGCGCCCATACAAGACGCGACCCCCGGATTTGTTCCGGGGGTCGCGCTGCGTTTAAGAGAGACAGAACGGGCTGTGAAAGAACGGATGCTGTTATCCATTCCGCGCGCATGTCGGGGCGGCGTTCGGTGACGGATGGCGTTCCTTTACAGCTCCGCGGTCGGCCCTGCCGCGCGTCAATCGCTGACGTCCACGTCCAGCGACGCGGCCACGGCATAGCCGGGATACGCCTTTTCGATCTCCTCCACGATGGCGCGGTATGCGGCGGCGCGGTCCGGCGCGGCGAAGTCGATCACCACATCGAAGCGGATCTCCTTCGCCCTCTCATCCAGGTAGAAGCCGTGCATCTGCAGCGCATGGTCGTGGCTCATTACCCGGCGGCGGATATCCTCCTGGATCAGGGCGGCCTCGTCCTGCTTCGTGTTCATCGAGTATACGCTGATGCCGGTCAGGATCACGCCGTGCTCCAGCATCACCTTTTGGGTGATGTCCCGCTGCAGCTGGTCCAGCCTGTCGGCGGTCATGGTGTCCGGTACCTCGATGTGTACCGAGCCCACCAGCCGGTCCGGCCCGTAGCTGTGCAGCACCAGGTCGTAGGCTCCGTGGACCTCCGGGAAGGTGCAGATGGTCTGCTTCACGCCCTTGGAGATATCGCTGTCGGCCCGCTCGCCCAGTATGTCGGAAAGACTGTCCGACAGCATCTCGATGCCGGATTTGATGATCACCAGCGAGATCAGCGCGCCCAGCCAGGCTTCCAGGCTGATGTGCCAGATGAGGTAGATGGCCGCCGCGGCCAGCGTGGAGGCGGAGATCACCGAATCCAGCATGGCGTCCTTGCCGGAGGCGACCAGCGAATCGCTGTTCACCTTTTCACCCACGCCCTTCACGTAGCGGCCCAGCAGTATCTTCACCAGCACGGCCACCGCAATGATGATCAGCGCCACGGGGCTGTAGTCCGGCAGCTCCGGGCGGATGATCTTTTTCACTGATTCCACCAGCGACGTGACGCCCGCGTACAGCACGATCACCGAGATCAGCACCGCACTGATGTATTCGATGCGCCGCGGCCTTGAAGCCGGCGAGAAACACGTTGGCCAGTATGCCGATGACGCTGGTGCGCACGATGATCTGATCCCGTTGCATGATTTGTCCTCCTTACTCTATGGCTGCGACAGCCCCGTTTTCCAGCGCCCGGACCTCGCCGTCGGTCAGCGCGCAGCAGTACACGGCGTGGCCGCCCGCGTCATAGCCGTCCATCCGGATGCCCCGGTCCGTTCCGTCGATCACCAGTGATGCGCCGGCGAGCCTGTCCGGATCGGGCTTGTCCAGGTGCAGCACGCAGATGTTCACGTCCATGTCCCGGAACACCTGGAGCCTCAGGCTGTCGAATTCGGCCTCGAAGCGGGTTTCGTTTTTGGACTTTTTGCGCTTGATCTCGAATTCTCCGTCCTGCCACAGCCCGCCGGCGAACACGTTCAGCGCGCCCTTTTGCAGCGTCAGCTGGTTCACGGTGAAGTACAGCGGGATCTGCAGCCTGCCGTCCTTCTCCAGCGCCTGCTGGGCGTTCTCGTCAGGGCGGTAGGTCAGCAGCCAGGCCGCGCCGATGTGCCGCCGGTTCATCAGCAGCGTCCCGGCGTCCAGCTCGATGTCCGGCACGCGGCTGATCGCCCGGTGGATAGGCGCGTCGTCCTCCAGGCTCGCCAGCAGCTCCCGGTAGGCCGCGCCGTGCAGCTGCTCGGAAAGCAGCAGGTCGGCCTCCCTGCCGGTGAACTCGCCGGACCAGTAGTGCTTAAAGTTGTCCTCGGTCTCACCGGCGGGCCGCTCCTCCATCCATTTATCCGGCACCCGGATCACCAGCGTGCCGCCCCGTTCGGTGGCCTCGACGCCTTTGTAACTGGCCGCGTCGTCCACGCAGGCGGGGCAGGGAAGCTTGCCCTGGCCCTCGGCCTCCTTCAGGCTGACCGACGACACGTTGGCCGCCAGCGCGCACTTCCCGGCGGCGTGGTAGTAGTCGTCGAAGAAGCCCGCGTAGCAGAGGCTCTCCGCCGCCCGGGCGGGCGCCGCCAGCGCCAGTGCCGCGCACAGCAGCACCAGCATTCGTCCAAACCGCATGCGGCCACCCTCTTTCCTTCCGTATGCCTATCATTTTACCGCACGGGCGGGCGAAAATCAATGCAATGTGAAAAATAAGGTTCATCACGGAAAGTTGTGGGATTGACAGAAACGAGGTAGACAAAAGGAGCATGAAAGACTTCTAATTGAAGTTGCTACATGTAGCTGCTACACAAACAAGGAAGAAGTCAGAACATGCTCCGAGAAGAGAATATCGCAATAGAGATCAAAAGTCAAGGGTACGAATGCAAAACATACACAGCAAACGTTGAAGGAACCGAGGCTGTGCTGTTGTTTGAGAGTCAGCAGAGAACAGCAGATATGAGATGCCGGGTGTGTGGCAGTACAGTACACATCTATGACAGCGGGAGCATGAATCTGCGAGATATGCCGATATGGGTTGGCTGCAAGCAGGAGCTGTGCTTCATTGTGCATCGCTATCGCTGTACAAAATGCCGGGCGTGCTTCACGGAGGAAGTCCCATTCAAGTATCCAGGCACACGGATAACGCGACGGGCGGCAGGCTGGGTACGGGAACTACTGCGTGGGCGCTTGCCGATCAAGGCAGTGCAGGAGATCACAGGCATCCATTGGGACACCATCCATCGAATCCATAAG
>CACYWI010000175.1 GCA_902778045.1 uncultured Eubacteriales bacterium | reverse complement strand
TCGAGAGCATGACGATCCTGGAGCTGGCCGATCTGGTCAAGGAAATGGAAGAGAAGTTTGGCGTATCTGCCGCGGCTCCCGTGGTCGTGGGCGGCGCTGTTGCCGGCGGCGAGGCCGCTGCGGCTGAGGAAGAGAAGACCGAGTTCGACGTGATCCTGAAGGCTGCCGGCGCGAAGAAGCTGAACGTCATCAAGATCGTCCGCGAAGTCAAGCCCGGCCTGGGCCTTGGTCGACAACGCCCCCTCCACCCTGGCCGAGGGCATTGCCAAGGAAGCTGCCGAAGAGCTCAAGAAGAAGTTCGAGGAAGCCGGCGCCGAGATCGAGATCAAGTAATTCAGGCGCACCCTTCAAAGACCATGCGCTCTGCGCGCATGGTCTTTTTGAAGGATGGGCCGGGAGCTTCAAGCCGTCAATTTTGTGTAAAATTTGCTCTGTAACGCCAAAGGCGCTTGCATTTGGAACAAAGCTATTTTATAATATATCAGTCTGCCCCGTATGAGGGCTTAATGTTGTTGACGGCATTTTTGCCGCAAGGCACAGGCGGTTTCGCCCCGCGGCGGGGCTGCCGGATTATCACATGGGGAGGTGTCGGGCATGGCATCGGATAAGCGAATCAAGGTTACGCTGGCGTGCAGCGAGTGCAAGCAGCGCAATTACAATACCATGAAGAACAAGAAGAACGATCCGGATCGTCTGGAGATGAACAAGTACTGCCGCTTCTGCAAGAAGCATACCAGCCACAAGGAAACCAAGTAACGCCCCGCGTTTCCCGCGCCGCGCGATTGCCGGCGCATCGGCGCATGAGTTAAGGATGTGAAAGTAATGGCCAATCAAGAGAACAAGAATACCAAGCCCGGCTTCGGTCAGCGCGTGGTGGATTTCTTCAAGGGCATCGGCCGCAGTTTCAAGAACATGTTCCATGAGCTGAAGAAGGTCTCCTGGCCCACCAAGAAAGAGCTGCTGAACTATTCCATCGTGGTATTCGTATTCATGATCGTCATGGGCGTGATCATCGGCGTGTTCGATCTGGGCGCTGGCGCCCTGATCCGTCTGATCACCGGCTGATCGCGAGGAGACGGATATGCCTGAAAACGCGGATATCAAATGGTATGTAGTGCATACCTATTCCGGCTATGAGAACAAGGTGCGCGACAGCCTGCTGAAAGCCGTTGAAAACAACGGCATGCAGGATAAGATCGTGGACGTGCGCATACCGGTGGAAGAGGCCGTCGAAATCAAGAACAACAAGCGGCGCGTGGTGCAGCGCAAGTTGCTGCCCAGCTACGTGATCGTCAAGATGGAAATGACCAACGAGACGTGGTACGTGGTGCGCAATACCCGCGGCGTTACCGGCTTCGTGGGCTCCGGCAACAAGCCGACACCCCTGTCGGAAACGGATTTCGCCTCCATCTTCAACGCGGTGCCCCAGGCGCGCATCGATATCCAGGTTGGCGACGAGGTGCGCATACTGACCGGCCTGTTCGAGAACTTCACCGGAAAGGTGACGGCTATCGATTCGGCCACCCAGCAGCTGACCGTCACGGTGCCCATGCTGAAGCGTGAGACCACCGTGCAGCTGGCCTATGACGAGGTCGTCCGTGAGGATTGACCCCGCCGCCCCGCCCGGCGGGGCTGTGACTGACTGATCCCCCCATCGGGTTCAGGGAGTGGGAGGGACGCCGCCGGCGTTCCGCTTCACCACATACATGTAGAGGAGGATACCCAAATGGCAAAGAAAGTTACTGGACTGATCAAGCTGCAGGTGCCCGCCGGCAAGGCGACGCCCGCGCCGCCCATCGGCCCCGCGCTCGGTCAGCACGGCGTGAACATCCCCGGATTCTGCAAGGAGTTCAACGATCGCACGGCCAAGCAGGCCGGCCTGATCATCCCGGTGGTCATCACCGTGTATCAGGATCGTTCCTTCACCTTCATCACCAAGACGCCCCCGGCCGCCGTTCTGATCAAGAAGGCTTGCGGCATCGAGCACGCGTCCGGCCGCCCCAACAAGGACAAGGTGGCCAACATCACCAAGGCCCAGGTCAAGGAGATCGCCGAACTGAAGATGCCCGATCTGAACGCCGCCTCCATCGAGGCCGCGATGAGCATGATCGCCGGCACCGCGCGCTCCATGGGCGTTGTAGTGGTAGACTAAGGCAACAGAATCGTGGGAGGATCATAAGATCCGCTTGACCACAAGGAGGATGTATTCATGAAAAAGGGTAAGAAATATTCCGACAGCCTGAAGCTGATCGACCGCACCAAGCAGTACGACCCCGAGGAGGCCATCGCGCTGGTCAAGCAGACCGCCAAGGCCAAGTTCGATGAGACCGTGGAGATCTCCGTCCGCCTGGGCGTCGATCCCCGCCACGCCGACCAGCAGGTCCGCGGCGCCGTGGTGCTGCCCAACGGCACCGGCAAGACCGTGCGCGTGCTGGTGATCTGCAAGGCCGACAAGGCCGCCGAGGCTGAGGCCGCCGGCGCGGATTACGTGGGCGCCGAGGACATGGTCGCCAAGATCCAGGGCGGCTGGTTTGATTTCGACGTGGTCGTGGCTACCCCCGATATGATGGGTCAGGTCGGCCGTCTGGGCCGCGTGCTGGGCCCCAAGGGCCTGATGCCTTCCCCGAAGGCCGGCACCGTCACCATGAACGTGACGCAGGCCATCCACGATATCAAAGCCGGTAAGGTCGAGTATCGCGTGGACAAGACCGCCATCATCCACTGCCCCGTGGGCAAGGCTTCCTTTGACGAGCAGAAGCTGGTTGAGAACCTCCGCACCCTGATGGAGGCCATCATCAAGGCCAAGCCCGCCGCCGCCAAGGGCACCTATATCCGCTCTGCCGTGATCTCCAGCACCATGGGCCCCGGCATCAAGCTGAACTCCCTGAAGTTCTGATTGACGCGGATATCAAAGCCTCTCCGGATTCGGAGGGGCTTTTTGTTGCGCCTTTTTTGCCAAATTATTCCCGATTACGCATAATATGTTGAAATTATGACTATAATATGATATAATAGTCATAATCAAGGTAATATGGACAGGCATACCATGCCGATCAAAGGGAATATGAGGTTAAATGCTATGAAATTCAGGAAAACCGCGGCGTGCCTGCTGGCGCTTCTGCTGCCGCTGCTGTCGCTGCCGGCCGTGGCGGCGGAAGACTACGACATGCCCTATTACATCGATGTGGATATCAGCAGCCAGATCGTCACCGTGTACGACGCCCAGACCGACGAAATCGTGCGCCAGATGCTGTGCTCCACCGGCACGAACAACTATACGCCCAAGGGGGAATTCATATTGCCCGTGAAAGGGCAGAGCGAGGACAGGAAGCCTTGGTACTACATCGAGATGTTCCAGCGCTATGTGAAGTACGCCACGCGCATCGACGGCCAGATACTGTTCCACTCGCTGCCCTACACGCGCAAATCGCTGCAATACATCGACCGGCAGGCGCTGAAGGACTTTGGGCTGCCGGCCTCCCACGGCTGCATCCGCCTGCGCTGGCAGGACGCGGAGTTCATCGCCCTGAACTGCCTGGGCGGCACGCGGGTGAGGATCTTCGAGGGCGGCGAGCGCAAGGACGCCCTGCGGGAGCTGCTGTTCCAGGAATCCTTCGACATCTCCAAGGGCTGCTCCTACCAGAGCTTCCTGGGCATCTCCGACGAGCTGGGCGCGCTGGGCCGCACCAGCGAGGGCGAAGCGGTGCTGAACCTGCAATACAGGCTCAGGGACCTGGGCCTGTACGCCGGCGAGCTGAGCGGCGTGTACGACAGCACCACCGTCAACGCCGTGCGGATGGCCCAATACCTGATGGATACGGGCGTGGACGGCATCGCCACGCTGGCGTTCCAGCAGCGCATGTACGCTCCGGACGCCCCGACCGCCCGGAACGTGACGCTGACCGAGGGCATGAGCGGCCCCGCGGTGCGCAACCTGCAGGACGATCTGACCACGCTGCAGCTGTACCGGGACCCGCCGGACAGCGTGTACGACCGCGCGGTGGTGGAGGCGGTGTCCCGCTTTCAGCAGGCCTATGCCTACCAGCAGGACGGCGTGGCCTCGCCGGAGCTGCAAAAGGCCGTGGCCTATGAGGCGGAACGGGTGCGGGAGGTGTTCGGCGACGCGGAGTACAGCTGCGAATCGGTCACCGAGCCGCTGCGCCTGGCCGGGGTCAGCGCGAAGGATGGCGCGCGCCTGAGGGAGGAGCCCGCGCTGAACGCCCGCCAGCTGCGGCGGCTGCCCTACGGCACGCTGATGATCGCGCTGGAGGCCACCGGCAACTGGGCCCGCGTGCGCTGCACCGAGGGCGAGGGCTATGTGCCCATGGGCCAGCTGGCCTTTGCCGAGCGCGAGGTGTCGCAGCTGCGCTACAGCGGCTTGGAGGACGGGCAGGTGTATACCGTGGGGAGCAGCGGCTCGGAATACGCCGCCGGGGCCAACCTGCCCTGCGAGGTGTTTGCCGAGTACCTGGCCGCCAACGAGCAGCGGGTGGACGTGGACGCCCTGGTGAATTACGCGACCGTGGACACCCGGGGCGAGGGCGACGCCGTGAACCTGCGGCAGGATTCCTCTGCCGACAGCGCCGTGCTGGACGTGGTGGCCGACGGCAAGAGCGTGCGCGTGCTGCAGCGCTACGGCGATTGGACGCAGGTGAGCTACCAGGGCCAGTCCGGCTATCTGATGAACCGCTACCTGAGCTTTTGGACCGGGCCGGAGGACGCGCTGGACGCGGACCTGGACGCCGAGGCCCGGGGCAGCGACGGCGTGCGCAGCGCGGTCGTGAAGTGCGCCGCCGAAGGCCGCGCCGCCGTGTACGCCCGGGATGCCGACGATGCCGAGGTGCTGGGCCACCTGAAGGACGGCGTGGAGCTGGAGGTGCTGGACATGCTGGACGG
>CACYWI010000174.1 GCA_902778045.1 uncultured Eubacteriales bacterium | reverse complement strand
TTCGACCGGTGGCACATGGAATTCGTGCGGCGGTTTTACATCGGGCGGGACAACCACGGCCACCCGATACCGGGGGCCGACTACCACGTGACGACCACGTCGGCGCTGGTGCTGGCGAAGGCGTTTCTGAATCCGAATTGCGCGGCGCGGCGGGCGGCGGTGCTGAACGAGCAGATCGGGCGCCAGCGGTACATCGCCGTCGACGAGGACGACGCGAAGCGCCGGGAAAAGACCATGGACTGTTACAGACGGAGGGCAGGACTGTGAAGCTGAGATATGCGGTATACGACACCTGGCGCGGAAAATACCTGCGAGAGCTGCTGCTGATGCGGACGGACACGGGCGGCTACATGGTGATCGGAATGGAGGGCACACGCCGCGCCGCCGAGGCCCTACGCTTTCCCGGCGTCAAGAGCGCCCGCCAGACCATCGAGAGGTTGGGCGGCAGGGCTGAGTATGTGGTGATCAACCAGAGAGGGGATATTTGCGGATGATCGGCGAGTATATGCTGAAGGGCGTATGCGTGGGCGCGTGGCTGATCGGGTTTATGGCCGCCGTGGGCATTTTCGTGGCTATCGTGGCCGTGGCATGCATCGCGCTGCGTGAGATATTCGGGGAGGATGAACACAATGAGAACGTTGAAGGAGACGCCGGCGGAGCTGGAGAGGGAATCGAGGGCCGTGCTGCGGCGGGCCGCGCTGAATATGGCCCGGTTGACCTACGAAGGAAGCACCGAGGCTTTGGATCGTCAATTTGATTATATCCGGGGGATCATGCAGGGGCGGAAGGTGATCCTGAAGGACATGATGGGGAGGGCGTAGGGCGTGAAGGAATCCATCATCGAGCGTAACAAGCGCCTGGGCGTCGACAAGAAAATCGCCGATTTCATGACCAAACAAAAACAGCCCTATGAATTCAAGGTGCGATATGCCGAGCTGCGGGCGTGGGAGTTTTATGAGGAGTGCGGGCGGCGGGATCTGAACACCCATGTTTCCGTGGGCGGTCTGGATTCCATCACGCTGCTGGTGTTCCTGCGGCATATCGGCATCGACGTGCCGGCGGTGAGCGTCAGCGCGCTGGAGGATAAGAGCATACAGGCCGTGCACAAGGCGCTGGGCGTGGAGGCGGTGAAGCCGCTGCGGAGCAAGGCTGCAGTGATCAAGGAGTTCGGCTTTCCGGTGCTTTCAAAGGAAATCGCGGGTAAGATCATGCTGCTGCAGAATCCGAGCGAGAAAAACAGGACCGTACGCCATGCCATCATCACCGGCGAGACTGGGGAATATGGCGGGAACCGGACCGGCACGCGGATGCAGCTGCCGGGGAAGTGGCTGCGGCTGTTCGGCGGCGCGGACGCGGAGGGCGCGGCGCTGGGATACCAAGCGGCGCCGTTCAAGGTGAGTGACCGCTGCTGTTACTACCTGAAGGAGAAGCCATGCGACATATGGGCGAAGGAGCATAACAGCGTGCCCTATCTGGGCCTGATGGCCAGCGAGGGCGGGCGGCGCGAGAAGGCGCTGATGATGCACGGCTGCAACTACTTCGGGGAATCGACGATCCGAAGCGCCCCGTTCGCCATATTCGACCGCCAGGATGTGCTGCGGCTGGCCGTGGAGCTGGACGTGCCGGTGCCGGAGATCTACGGGCGAATCGTGCGGGAGCCATCCGGGCTGCTGCGGACCACCAAGGCCCAGCGAACCGGGTGCAGTATGTGCGGCTTTGGCATCCACCTGGACAAGCGCCCGCATACCTTCGACCTGCTGTATGATCGTAATCCACAGGAATGGGATTTCTGGATGAACAAGGTGGGCTGGGGCGAAGTGCTGGATTACATCGGGGTGGAATGGCGGCAGGACGGACGACAGACCACGCTGTTTGACGTGGTGGACGGATGCTATCCGGACGCGAAATAGGAGGGCACCATGGCGGAGATTGCGGGACAGCTGGACATGTTCGGGGGCGTGAGGACCGGGAACGAGGGCTATGAGAAATTCGTCCGGAAATTCACGGACGCGCCAAAGACCACGGACGACTGTTATACGCCGGAGAACGTGTTTCAGGCCATCGCGGAGTGGGTTTGCGCCGAGTACGGGGTAAAGCCGGAGGAGATCGTGCGGCCCTTCTGGCCGGGCGGGGATTACGAGCGCGCGGAGTACACGGAGGGGTGCTGCGTGGTGGACAATCCGCCGTTTTCGATCATCACACGGATCTGCCGGTTCTACATCGGCAAAAAAACGCGGTTTTTCCTGCTCGCGCCAACGCTGACGCTGTTCGGCGGTCGGGATCTGGATGCGTGCTTCATACCGTGCGGGGTGACGATCACCTACGCGAACAGCGCGAAGGTGAACACGTCGTTCATCACCAACCTGGACGACTGCCGGGTGCGGAGCGCGCCGGTGCTGTATCAGGCCGTGAAGCGGGAGAACGACATCAACGAAAAGGCCGCGACGAAACAACTGCCGAAATACTGCTATCCCGATCACGTGCTGACCGCCGCCGCGGCCTATCAATACAGCCATTATGGGGTGGACTACCGGCTGGAAAAGCGGGATTGCACCTGGATCAGCGCCATGGACGCCCAGCGGGACGCGGGCAAGGCCATATTCGGGGGCGGATTTCTACTGAGCGAACGCGCCGCCGCTGAACGCGCCGCCGCCGAACGCGCCGCCGCTGAACGCGCCGCCGCCGAACGCGCCGCCGCTGAACGCGCCGCCGCGCATGTTTGGCAGCTGAGCGACAGAGAAAGAGATATCATAAAAGCGCTGGATGCGAGGAGCGAAAAAGATGATTTTGGAGCGTGAACGGATCGAGGGGCTGGAGACCATGGAGCGGGCGCTGGTGCACTACGGCAGAAACGCACAGATGCTGAAATGTATCGAGAAGATGGGAGAGCTGTCCAGGGCGCTGGCGCGGGCACTGAACCCGAACGAGGAGACCGACCATGCGAACATCTGCGAGGAGATCGCGGACGTGAGTATTTTGCTGGATCAGATGTATATACAGTTTGGCAAAGATTACATCATGCGGTTGAAGCTGTCGAAGCAGAAACGGCTGAAAGAGCGGATGGACGCCGAGAACTGCGTGGAGGATGAGGAGAAGCCGGAGAACGAAACCGGGGATTTCCGGCGTGCTTTCGGGGAAGCGCTGGACAGGCTGAAGGACGCCATCGACATGGCGCTGCGAGAATGACGCTCCGGCTGAGCGAGGAAGAATACGCCGAACTGATGCGGAGGAGGGGGGCACACATTAACATGAACCATCCCAAGAGCGGGACGCTGCCAAAACCGGAACCAAGAAGCAAGTACGGCAACAAGCACGTGGAGATCGACGGGATGAAGTTCGACAGCCAGCATGAGGCGGATTATTACTTCTCCGTGCTGTGGCCGCGGTGGATGGCCGGGGAGCTGGTGCTGCTGGCCCGTCAGGTGCCGTTTGACCTGCCGGGCGGGATCCGGTATATCGCCGATTTCGTGACCGTGGACACCAAGGGCAGGGTGGAGGTGATCGACGCCAAGAGCGCGGCAACGAAGAAAAACCGGGTGTACATCAACAAAAAGAAACAGATGAAGGCCATTTGGAGGATCGACATACTGGAGGTGTGAGCGTGGTGAGGGAGACCACATGCCGCGGGTGCGGCGCGCCGATCGTGTTTGTGAAATCGAAGCTGGGGAAATTCATACCATGTGACGCTCAGCTGGTGCGGTACCGGGCGAATCCGGACGGGAAGGACGTGGTTGTGGTGGAGGGCGAGGGCGCCGTCCGCTGTGATCTGGATTTCGAGGGCCTGCCCACGGGCATGGCGCGGGTCAGTCACTTCGCGACATGCCCCAGGGCGGGAGAGTTCAGGAGGAAGGCATAATGGTGGCGTTTGAGGAATCGCTGACCGAGGCCATCGCGGCGCGGGAGGAGGCACACCGGGAGCTGCTCCAACGGAGCGCGGAGGTCATGCGGAGGCAGGCGGAACAGCTGATCCGGCTGATCGACGCCGGGGAGTATGCCTATGTGGGCACCGGGCGAAATGAGCCGCTGGTGCGGCAGGACGTGGAGATCACGCTGGACGCCATCAAATACGAGCGCGACCGGCGCGACAGGATCGTGGGCCAGATGGCCATCGATGCGGGACGTAAATAGTCCCGCCATGTGGGGCCGGGATGACCACCGCGCCCGCGGAGACGCCGACGCGGTTGCCGGGGATCGTACCGGCGGGCCCCATCCGACAGCGACAGGTGGCCGTCGCCGTGCCATTCGGATTATTACAAGGGCCATCCGGGGAGGGGTGCGGATGTAGATATCAGATTGAGAGGATGCGCCATCGCGCGGGCGGTTTACCCGAGACGGGACTATTTACATGGCTGACGGATAACAGATTATCGTTCCACAATGCCCGCCCGCGCGATTAACTTCTTTCGTCACGGCTTCGCCGTGCCACCTTCCCATGAAGGGGAAGGCTGTGGGAATGCGGAGTTGAGCTGTTCGGATATTCCGAACGGCTGACCTCTGGATTTCTACTATATAAGGGTGACGACCTATTCCGGCCCGCTTCGCGGGCCACCTTCCCCTGAAGGGGAAGGCAAGGGACGACAGGGCCGGGCGGCCCTGCGGGGGCTTGTATACCGTATTATTATTTGACACGTAAGAGGGAGAATATGCGCGTATCGGATTACGATCTGCTGTT
>CACYWI010000173.1 GCA_902778045.1 uncultured Eubacteriales bacterium | reverse complement strand
AGGTCCGTGCTGACGATGTCGTAATCCAGAGAGCCCTTGAAGGGGGGATTTGCGAGGATCAGGCTGTACATGTCCCGGTCCGGGTTCTGGTCGGACAGGCTGTCCCGGTATTCGATGGTGGGGTTGTCCACGCCGTGGGTCATCATGTTCATGGCCCCGATGCGCAGCATGGTGCGGTCCATGTCGTAGCCGTGGAACATGCGGTTCATGTAGTGGTCGGTGTTCTTCCGGTCAAAGAAGACCTCCTGCTTGCGGTTCTCCTTCAAATAATCGCTGACCGCCACCAGAAACCCGGAGGTGCCGCAGGCCGGGTCGCACACCAGCTCGTCCGGCTTCGGCGCCATCATGTCCACCCCGCGGGCGTCCACGTCCTTCAGCTGCGCCATGGCCTCATAGATGCCGTCCATGGCCGAGACGATCTTGTCCAGCATCAGCGGCGTGGGCACCTTGAATATGGCGTCGCCCATGTATTTGGTGTAGGCGCTGTCCCTGTCGCCGTGCAGGCCCTTGATGAAGGGAAAGACAAATTCCTGGACGACGGAATACATGCGCGCGGCGGGGAAATCGTGGAAGACGCTCCATTTCAGCTGGCTGCCGTCGATGGTGCGCTCGCCGATGGTCACCTCCGGCGCGAAGATGCTGGTGTACGGGATGCCCAGCATGGTGGACTCCATCGCGCGGGTGTTGTCCGTGGCGTCCAGGTCGTGGATGAACATCAGATACGTCATCTGCTCGATGACGTCCAGGGGGTTGGTCAGCCCGCCCGTCCAGAATATCTCCCAAAGGCTGTCGATTTTGTTTTTCAGCTCGCCTGTAATCATGTCATGTCCCCCCACGCGCTTTTGTTGCCTCCATTATACCCAAAAACCCGCCGCGCGGCAAGGGCGGGCGGGTTGAAGCGTGTTTTTTGTCACAAATACCTTCCGGTCACGCTGCGGGGATTGGCCCTGACCTCCTCCGGGGTGCCGGTGGCAACGATCTCGCCGCCATCCCTGCCGCCGCCGGGGCCCATGTCCACGATGTAATCGGCGTTGCGGATCACATCCAGGTCGTGCTCGATCACGATCACCGTCGCGCCCTGGTCGATCAGGTGCTGGAACACGGCCATCAGGGTCTTCACGTCCAGCGGGTGCAGGCCTATGGTGGGCTCGTCGAACACGAACACGGAATCGGACTGGCCCCGGCCCATCTCGCTGGCCAGCTTCAGCCGCTGGGCCTCGCCGCCGGAGAGGCCGGGGGTCTGCTCGCCCAGGGTCAGATAGCCCAGGCCCAGGTCGTGAAGCACGTTGAGGCGGGTCTTCACGGCGGCCAGATCGTCGCACTCGACGAGGGCCTCGTCCACGCTGCAGGCCATCAGCTTCGGAAGGGACACGCCCTCCCCATCCCTCTTCGCCCGGCGCACGGACCAGGCCGCCTTGCCGTAGCGGGAGCCGCCGCAGTCCGGGCAGGGCACGTCCACGTCCGGCAGGAACTGCACGTCCAGGCTGATGGTGCCAGTGCCGTCGCAGGTGGCGCAGCGCAGGCTGCCGGTGTTGTAGGAGAAGTCGCTGGCCTTGAAGCCCTTCGCCCTGGCGTCCTTCGTCCGGGCGTAGGCCTTGCGCAGCTCGTCGTGCACGTTGGCATAGGTCGCCACGGTGGAGCGCACGTTGATACCGATGGGCGTGGCGTCGATCAGCTTCACCTGTCGTATGCCCTCCGCTTCGACGCCGCGCACGTGCGCGGGCAGCGGTTTGCCCTCGATCACGGCCTGCAGCGCCGGGATCAGGCTCTCCAGGATCATCGTGGTCTTGCCGGAGCCGGACACGCCGGTGACCACCGACAGCCGCCCCTTCGGGAAGGACGCGGACAGGGGCTTCACCGTGTGGATCGCGCCGGTTCGCATGTCGATCCTGCCCAGGTCGAACAGGGCTTCCCCCGCCGTCCTGGGGCGCAGCCCGGCGCGGCAGTCCGGCGACAGGAAGGGCCCGATCATGGAACAAGGATTCGACGCCAGCGCCTCCGGCGCGCCTTGGGCGATCACGCGCCCGCCGCCCGCGCCGGCCGCCGGGCCCAGCTCGACCAGCCAGTCGGCATGGGCCAGCACCTGGGTGTCGTGATCCACCAGCAGCACGGAGTTGCCGTCCGCCACCAGGTCGTCCATCACGCCGGTGAGCCCCTCCAGGTTGCAGGGGTGCAGCCCGATGGAGGGCTCGTCCAGCACATACAGCACGCCGGTGGTACGGTTGCGCACGGCCCGGGCCAGCTGGGTGCGCTGGCGCTCTCCGGTGGAAAGGGTGGCCGCCGCGCGATCCAGCGAAAGGTAGGAAAGCCCCAGGTCCACAAGCCGCCGCGCGGTGTGGTGGAAGGCCTCACACACGCTGACCGCCATCGGGCGCATCGGCTCCGGCAGCGATTCTGGCACGCCGCTGACCCACCCGATCAGCTCCTTCAGCGTCAGCGTGCACACCTGATCCAGCGAAGCGCCCCGCAGCCGCAGCGCCCTGGCGCGCTCGGAAAGCCGCGTGCCGCCGCAGTCGGGGCAGGTATCCTCCCGCAGGAACTTCTCCACCCGCTTCATGCCCTTTTCGTCCTTGACCTTGTTCAGGGCGTTCAGTACCGTGGCCGTGGCGCTGTAGTAGGTGAAATCCATCTCCCCGGCGGTGACGTTCTCGGCGTTCTTGGGCCGGTAGAAGATGTGCTTCTTGACCATGGGGCCGTCGTAGACGATGGCCTTTTCCTCGTCCGTCAGGTCGCGGAAGGGCACGTCCGTGCGCACGCCCATGGCGCGGCACACGTCCGTCATCAGCGACCACATCAGGCTGTTCCACGGGGCCACCGCGCCGCCGTCGACGGTCAGGCTGTCGTCGGGAACGAGGGTGGCGCGATCCACCGTGCGCACGGTGCCGGTACCGCCGCAGCGGGCGCAGGCCCCGCCGCTGTTGAAGGCCAGCTCCTCCGCGCCGATGGTGGGCACGGCCTCGCCGCACACGGGGCAGGTCACCGGCATCTCCGCGGCGTGGTTCAGCGTCGGCGGCACGTCGTGTCCGTTGGGGCACTTGTACACAGAGAGGCGGGAGAACATCAATCGCAGGCTGTTCAGCAGCTCCGTCATCGTGCCGAAGGTGCTGCGGATGCCCGGCACGCCGGGCCGCTGGTGCAGCGCCAGCGCCGCGGGCACATAGCGCACGTCGTCCACCTGGGCGCGGCTGGCCTGGGTCATCCGCCGGCGGGTGTAGGTGGACAGGGATTCCAGGTAGCGCCGCGAGCCCTCGGCGTACAGCACGCCCAGCGCCAGCGACGATTTGCCCGACCCGGACACCCCCGCGATGCCCACGATTTGGTGCAGGGGGATGTCCACGTCCACGCCCTTCAGGTTGTGTACCCGCGCTCCGCGGATCTCGATCTGCCTTGGGATATATTGCTTTGCCATGATATCTGCACTTCCTGTCTGTAAATCAGGTTTATTATACACCATTACAAAGCGATTGACAAACCCCGCGGCATGGCCTAAAATACCATCAAACAGGAGGCGGATACCATGAACGAAAGGACCATCTACCTGGCGGGCGGCTGCTTTTGGGGCTGCCAGAAGTACTTCGACCTGATCCCCGGCGTACTGGAGACCGAGGTGGGCTATGCCAACGGGCCCACGGCGAACCCCAGCTACCAGCAGGTCAAGGCCCACGCCGGCCACGCCGAGACCGTGCGCGTGCGCTACGACGCCGACGCACTGCCGCTGGAGAAGCTGCTGGAGGCCTATTTCAAGGTCATCGATCCCGTCAGCGTGAACAGGCAGGGCGAGGACGAGGGCATACAGTACCGCACCGGTATCTACCGCGTGGACGAGGCCGACGCCCCGGTGATCGACCGGTGCCTGGCCGCGTTGGCGAAGCACTACGACAGGCCCCTGGCCGTGGAGAACCTGCCGCTTTCAAACTTCTACAGCGCCGAGGAATACCACCAGAAATACCTGGAAAAGAACCCCGGCGGCTACTGCCACATCAAATTCTGAGGGACGAGGAGCACATCCCATGGAAGTATTGAAGACCATATTGCCCGTGATGCTGATGCTGTTGATCGGCATGCTGTGCCGCAGGCGCGGAACGATCTCCCGCGAGGGCGTCAACGCGTTGAAGAGCCTGGTGGTGAACATCGCGCTGCCGGCCACGCTGGTGAATGCCTTCGCCACCACGCGCTACACGCTGATGGACGTGGTGATCCCGCTGATGATGTTCGCGCTGTGCGTGGCGGCCTGGGCGCTGGGCAGGGTCGCGGCGCGGGTGTTGAAGATGCCCTCGCGCTTCGTGCCCTTCCTGACCACCGGCTTCGAGGCGGGCATGCTGGGCTACGCGCTGTTCAACATGCTGTACGGCAGCGCGCGCACCGCCGAGTTCGCCCGGATCGACCTGGGCCAGGTGCTGTTCGTGTTCACGGTATACAAGCTGCTGCTGGGCGCGGAGGGTAAAAAAGAGGCAGACCTCGGCGGCCTGCTGAAGGAGATGGCGCTTTCGCCCATCATCATCGCCATCGCCGCGGGCGTACTGCTGGGGGCGACGGGCCTGCTGGAGCGCTCGGGCCTGGGCGATCTGTTCGGGGCCTGCACGAGCTTTATCGCCGCGCCCACCAGCGCCATCATACTGCTGACCATCGGCTACGACCTGGTGCTGGGGGACATCCCCTGGGCATCCACGGCCAAGGTGGTGGCGCTGCGGCTGTGCATCATGATGGCCCTGCGGTTCGCCTTTGTCGGGATCGTGCATCTGCTGTGGCCCCAGGCCCAGCTGGGCGCGGCGGTGAACGTGATGTTCATACTGCCGCCGCCGTTCGTGCTGCCGGTATTCGCGGACGACCCGGACCAGCGGGTATACGTGTCCTCGGTGCTGTCGGTATCCACGCTGGTGGCCATCGCCTGAACAGCATCCACATGATCGGCTATGACGCCGTGCACCCCTCGGATTTCGTGTACGACGTGCAGCAGAACCGCGGCTATTACCTGCTGATCCTCACCCACACGCCCCTGCGCTTCAGGGACGAGGACGGCGAGCGCGTCTATCCGGCGCACCACGCGGCGCTGTTCTCCCCCGCCTCGCGGATCCACTACGGCGCGTGCGGGGAGACCTACGGCAACGACTGGATCATATTCTCCTCGGACGAGGCCTATGTCACCCACTTCCCGCTGCAGAACCGGCCCTTTCCCGTGATGGACCCGGAATACTGCCACAACCTGTTCCAGCTGCTCACCTGGGAGCACATGCAGGGCGACTATGAAAACGTGACCTCGCAGCTGATGGCGCTGCTGTTCCGCAAGCTGCAGGCCCAGATCGACCAGCCCGGCGACGCGGACTACCGCCTGGAGCTGGCCGCCCTGCGCCGGCGCATCATGAGCCAGCCCCGGGAGAACTGGAACGTTTCCGACATGGCCGCCCAGCTGCACATCAGCGCGGGCTACCTGCACCTGCTGTACAAGCGGCAGTTCGGCGTGACCTGCATGGACGATGTGATCGCCAGCCGCATCCGATTGGCGAAGGATTACCTGGTGCACACCCAGCTGCGGGTGCAGGAGATCGCGTCGATGTGCGGCTACAGCAGCGCCGAGCACTTCAGCCGCCAGTTTCACAGGCTGTGCGGCATGAGCCCCGGCCAGTACCGCCGAATGGCGCTGGCCGACGGGCAGAAGTAGATCAGGCCCTTCTGCGCCAGGACAGGTAGCGCAGCGAACAGGCCGCGGCGCTGATGGCCCAGGTCAGGCCCGCCGTCCACCAGATGGCCCACACGCCCACCGACGGGATCAGCATCAGGCCCATCGGCAGGAAGATCCTGCACAGCATTTCGATCAGGCCGTTGATAAAGGAAAACAGCGTATCCCCCACGCCGTTCAGCGTGCCGCGGGTCATGTAGATCGTACCCAGGAACACATAGAAGCAGCTGGTCAGCCGCAGCGCCCTGCCGCCCAGCGCCACCACGTCCCGGTCGCTGACGAAGGCCGACACGATGTTCGGCCCCAGCAGCTGCATCACCAGCAGCATCGCGGCGGAGAACGCCGCCATGGCCAGCATGCCGTCCAGCAGGCCCTTGCGCACCCGGTCCAGCCGGCCCGCGCCGTAGTTCTGCCCTGCGTAGGTGGAGAGGGCCATGCCCAGCGAGCCGAAGGGCTGCTGGGTCAGCTGGTCCACGCGGTTCGTGGCCGTGAAGGCCGCCACCGCCGTGGTGCCGAAGCGGTTCACCACCGTCTGCAGCGCCGTGGTGGATATGGCGATCATCGACCACTGCAGCGCCAGCGGCAGCCCCAGCCGCACCGCGTGGCGGACGATGGCCCAGTCCACGCCCAGGCGGCGCCTGTCGATCGCGAAATAGGGATTGCTGCGCAGCGCGAAGCCCAGGCAGCCCACCCCGGCCAGCAGCTGGGCCAGCATCGTGGCCAGGGCCGCGCCGAACACGCCCATGCCCAGGCCGCGCACGAACAGCAGGTCCATGCCCACGTTCAGCAGACACGCCACGATCAGGAAGTACAGCGGCGTGCGAGAATCGCCCAGCGCCCGCAGCATCGAAGCGGCATAGTTGTACACCCCGATCAGC
This sequence comes from uncultured Eubacteriales bacterium, assembly GCA_902778045.1. Classification (GTDB taxonomy): domain Bacteria; phylum Bacillota; class Clostridia; order Christensenellales; family Aristaeellaceae; genus UBA2862. The sequence continues at coordinate 4,891 of CACYWI010000173.1, read as the reverse complement.
GGCACGCTGATACACATCATGCGCATGTAGGTGACGGCGTCCGGCATGATGTCGGCGGGCGTGCCCATCAGCCGCAGCGCGGTTGGCGCCAGGGCGAAGGCGATACCGCCCATGGCCAGGGACGTCGTAAACATGATGTATGCTGAATTCACGATGGCGCGGCGCACCCGCTCGTCATCCCCGGCGCCGAAGTACTGGGCCGTTACGATGCCCCCGCCGCCGCTGATGCCGTTGCATACCGAAAAGAACAGGAAGGATATGGAGCCCGTGGCCCCCACGGCGGCCAGCGCCCCCGCGCCGATAAAGCGGCCCACAATGATGGAATCCGCCAGATTGTAGGCCTGCTGGAACAGGTTGCCGACGAGCAGCGGCAGCGCGAACACGGCCAGCAGCGCAAGCGGCCTGCCCTGGCTCATGTTCATGGTCCTGGAACGCATCATGCGTCGATTCCCCCATATACAGCATTGATAACCGATCCCATGTACCATACATCCGCCCGCGCCGCATTTCAATGAGCAATCCTGAAATGTTATTGACTTATCCTCATATCCTCGTTAAAATGATTGTATGCCGTCCGCCGGACAGGTATAATGGATGCAACCGGATCACACTGGGAGAAAGGATGAGATCGACATGGCCTATGAGCATCGCAGGGCGTCCGCGCTGATCCGCGTGAAGGATGCCGGAGGGCGTCCCGCCGCCGGCCGCCGGCTGCGCCTGGATCAGACCGGGCACGATTTCCTGTTCGGTTGCGGGGCGTTCGACGCCATTCCCTACGCCAACGGCCTGGGCGAAGATCCCTGCCTGAAGGACCGCATGGAAAAGTGGCTGGGGCTGTTCAACTATGGTACCATGGCCTTCTACTGGGGCGGCTTCGAGCCGAAGGAGGGCGAGCCCCAGACCGAAAGCCGCATGAACGCCTCCCGCTTCCTGGTGGAGCGGGGCCTGCGGGTAAAGGGCCACCCACTGTGCTGGCACACCGCCTGCGCCGACTGGCTGATGCAATACGACGACAAGACCATACTGGACAAGCAGCTGGCCCGCATCGACCGGGACGTGACCGCCTTTGCCGGCGTGATCGACATCTGGGACGTGATCAACGAGGTGGTGATCATGCCGGAGTTCGACCGCTATGACAACGCCATCACCCGCGTGTGCAAGCGCTACGGCCGGGTCAATCTGGTGAAGGAGGTCTTTGACGCGGCCAGGGCGGCCAACCCGAAGGCGCTGCTGCTGATCAACGACTTCAACCTGTCGGAGCGGTATGCCCGGCTGATCGCCGACTGCCTGGACGCCGGCGCGCCCATCGGGGCCATCGGCCTGCAGACCCACCAGCACCAGGGCTACATGGGCGCGGAGAAGCTGGGCGAGGTCCTGCGCCGGTTCGAGGGCTTCGGCCTGCCGCTGCATTTCACCGAGAACACGCTGGTGTCCGGCCACCTGATGCCGCCGCACATCGTGGACCTGAACGACTATCAGGTGCCCGAGTGGCCCACCACCCCGGAGGGCGAGGCGCGCCAGGCCCGCGAGTGGGAGGAGATGTACCGGATCCTGTTCGACCATCCGCGGGTGGAGGCCGTGACCGGCTGGGACTTCGCGGACGGCGCCTGGCTGCGCTGGAGCGGCTGATCCACGGCGAGTGGGAGACCCACGGCGAGGTCATCACCGACGAAAGCGGCTGCGCGAAAATCGAAGGCTTCAAGGGCGACTACGCCCTGTCAGAAGGTGGTCGCAGCGCCGCGCTGCGGCTGGACGGCAGCGCCGGGGAAATCGACGTGATACTTGCGTAAGGAGGTAAGCATATGCTGCTGGGAGGAACGATCGCGGGACAGTGGTCGACCCCGGAGGAATGGGAGGCGCTGCTGGTCAGATCCCGCTTCAAGGCCGTTACCGCGCCCTTTGACTGCCACACGGACCCGCAGGCCGTCGCCGCCTACCGCGAAATCTGCGAAAGGCACGGCGTGGTCATCGCGGAGATCGGCACGTGGAAGAACCTGTTCGACCCCGACCCCGTCAGGGCCGCCCAGGCCATGGACTACGCGAAGGGCCAGCTCGCGCTGGCCGAGGCGACGGGCATCCCCTGCTGCGTGAACATCGCAGGCACCTCCAGCCCCGCCGGGTGGGATGCGGCGGACCCGGACAACTACACCGCCCGGACCTACGAGCGCATCATCGAAAGCGTACGGGAGATCATCGACGCGGTGAACCCCACCCGGGCCTTCTACTGCCTGGAGCCCATGCCCTGGATGGTGCCCGACGGGCCGGACGAGTATTTGCAGCTGATCCACGACGTGGACCGGCCCCAGTTCGCCGCCCACATGGATTTCGTGAACATGATCAACAGCCCCCGGCGCTACCTGATGCCGGAGGCGTTCATCGGGGAATGCTTCGGCAAGCTGGCCCCGTACATCAAGAGCACCCACATCAAGGACACGCGGATGCACCCCACCCGCCTGACCACGATCCTGGAGGAATGCTCGCCCGGCGAGGGCACGCTGGACTATGAACAGGTGCTCGCCATCATGGACCGCCACCTGCCCAAGGACGCGCCGGTGCTGCTGGAGCACATGACCACCTTCGACGAATACGCCGCCGCCTATGACTATGTCGCCGCCGCGGCCTCGCGGGCGGGTATCGCCGTATAATACGACTACAGGGGAGGAAATCGACATGAAATACCGCAATTTTGGCAAGCTGGGCATACAGGGCTCGGCCTTCGGCCTGGGCTGCATGCGCTTCAACGGCGCGGCCTCGGGCGACAGCGTGATCGACGAGCAGAAGGCGATCTCGCTGATCCGCCGCGCCATCGACGGCGGCGTCACCTATCTGGACACCGCCTATGTGTACCTGGACCGCACATCTGAGATCGTAGTGGGCAAGGCGCTGCGGGACGGCTATCGCGACCGGGTGACCATCGCCACCAAGATGCCCTCGGAGGCCGTGCACAACCGCGCGGAGATGGAGGCACTGCTTCAGGAGGAGCTGACCAAGCTGCAGACCGACCACATCGATTTTTACCTGATGCACGGCATCAACCGGGAGAAGTGGGAATACTTCAAGTCCATCGGCGCGCCGGAATTCTTTGAGGAGATGAAGCAGGCCGGGAAGATCCGCTACAAGTGCTTCTCGTTCCACGGCCCCTATGAGGAGTTCGAAACCATCATCCAGGACTACGATTGGGACATGGTGCAGATCCAGTACAACTTCATGGACGTTGACAACCAGGCCGGCGACAAGGGCCTGGCGCTGGCGGGTCGGCTGGGCATCCCGGTGGTGATCATGGAGGGCCTGCTGGGCGGCAGGCTGGCCAAGGCCCCGGACAACGTGCAGGCCCTGTACGACGCCTTCCCGGTGAAGCGCTCTGCCGTGGAGTGGGCGTTCCGCTGGCTGTGCAATCACCCGGAGGTCGCCACGGTGCTTTCCGGCTGCAACGAGGCGGAGCAGATCGACGACAACCACGTGCGCGCCGCCTACCTGGCCCGCACAAAGATCGGCTGCACCGGCTGCCGCTACTGCATGCCCTGTCCCAACGGGGTGAACATCCCCGGCACCTTCTCGGCCTGGAACAACGTGTCGCTGTACGGCATCGACCCGAAGCACGACTGGGGCTTTATGCAGATGACCAAGAACGGCGCGACGCCGGACAAGTGCGTGGCCTGCGGCGCGTGCGAGGCGGCGTGTCCCCAGCATTTGAACATCATCGAGGGCCTGCAGACGGCCTGGGGCGAATTGAACCGGTAAAGAGGTTCATGCGCAAGAGGACCGGGGAGCATACTGCCCCCCGGTCCTTCCTTATTCGACGGTGAATTCCGTCCACTCGATGCGGTTGTACTGCATCACGTCGTCGGCCCGCTTCATGCCCAGCTTTTCATAGAAGGGCACGGCATTTTCGTTGGCGACCAGGTACACGGCGATATCCCTTTCACCGCCGGCCGCCTCCAGCGCGGCGCACATCAGCCGGCGGCCGATGCCCTGGCGCACGCAGTCCCGGTCCACGCCCAGGTCGGTGACGAACAACCAGTAGGCGAAATCCGTCACTCCCAGCAGCGCGCCCACCAGCCTGTCCTCCTCGTCCCGGGCGGCCAGGCTGATACCGGCGCTTTCAAGCAGCCTGGGAATGCGCTGCTCGAAGCGCTCCCGGGGATACTGGGAGCCAAGGTCGGTGCGCTTCAGGAAGTCGATGTATTCCTCCGGCGCAATGCGCTGGCTGATGACGCGGATCATGGTTGCAGCCCTCCCTCCAGGTTCGCGAGAAACGCCTCGATCAGGCGGTTGACGGTCTCCGGTCGGTCGGTGTTGGCATTGTGGCCGGCATCCCTGATCCATTCGATGGGAATGCCGGTCTTCCTGTGCCAGGTCTTATTGTAGCGGACGCAGGAGCCCGCCCGGTCCTTCTCCCCGCAGATCAGCAGCGCGGGGCACTGGATTCTATAGGGACGGTCGGCCTCCATGGCCCCGGCCAGCATGCGCATGCCGTGGCCGGACAGCTTCGCGTAGCGCGCCTTGTCGCCGTCGTAGGTCATCATGATGTCGCGCATCAGCGCACGGCCATATTCGGTGACCGCCACGCCGTTCGTGCCGGACTTCAGCAGCCACTTCCAGGGATAGCAGCGGTAGACCGGCTCCATGCGCTTCAGCAGCCAGATCTCCACCGCCGTCACGTATTCCCTTTGCAGCGGCGCGGAGTCGATGGAGATGAACCCCCGCAGCTTTTCCGGGAACAGCTGGGCGTAGGCCTGCCCCACATAGCCGCCCATGGACTGGCCGACGATCACCGGGGCGTCCACGCCCTCCCGGGTGAAGATCCCGTCCAGCCAGCGGGCCTTATCCATCAGGTCGAAGTCAAATTCAAAGGGCCAGGAGGCCGCGTGGCCCGGCGCGTCCCAGACCA
>CACYWI010000172.1:1933-6626 GCA_902778045.1 uncultured Eubacteriales bacterium | reverse complement strand
CGACCTGGACGCCATCGAGCTGTGAGGGCATTCTACCACCTGCCCGGACTGTTTGAGTTTTACGGGCTGTACCGCGCCTTCCTGCCCCTGTTCTACGGGCACAGGGATTGGTTCTACGACTGGTGCGACATCGGCTCGATCTACGGCGCGCCCGCCGACTGCCTTTGGGGCGGGGGCCGGGTGGGCTTCGGGGACGCGAAGCCGGAGGACGCGGCGGCGCTGGCGCGGGAGTACGGGATCTCCGCCCGGCTGACCTTCAGCAATTCGCTGCTGCGGCCGGAGCACCTGTCCGACAGGAAGTGCAACGCCCTGTGCGCGCTGTTCGAGCGGGGCGGCCCGGTGCAGAACGGCGTGATCCTCCATTCGGAGCTGCTGCTGGACTACCTTCGGGAAAGGTACCCGGGGCTGTACCTGGTCTCATCGACGACGAAGGTGCTGACCGGCTTCGATCAGCTGGTGGCCGAGCTGGAGCGGCCGGAGTTCCGCTTCGTGGTGCCGGACTTCCGGCTGAACCCGGAACGGGACAGGCTGCTGGCGCTGCCTGAGGCGCTGAAGCGCAAGGTCGAGCTGCTGTGCAACGAGTGCTGCTGGTTCGCCTGCCCGGAGCGCAAGGCCTGCTACGAGAACGTCAGCCGGAAGAACCTGGGCGAGGACTGCCCGGACCACGTGTGCGCCTCCCCCACCGCCGAAAGGGGCTACCGCTTCTCCGACGCCATGGAAAACCCCGGCTTCGTCGGCATCGACGACATCCGGGGCGCGTGGCTGCCGGGCGGCGTCTCCCACTTCAAGCTGGAGGGCCGCGGCCTGGGCAGCGCCGTGGTGCTGGAATTCTTGCTGTACTACATGACCCGGCCGGAGCATCAGCTGAAGGTCCGGGAGGAGATCTACCTGGACAGCGCGCTGGATTTGTTTTAGGATCTATTCAGCGCCATGCCCGCCCTGATGAAGCGGAACATGCGCACCGCGCCCAGATAGTAGAGCTCCTCCGCCCGGTCCAGGGCCTCCTGCAGCGGCATGGGCGCGTCCACGGTGGTCATCAGCGCGGCGACGCCGTGGTCGAAGATCCGGGCGGCGCCCGGGCCCAGCGAGCCGCTGAGCCCCACGGCCACCACGCCCTTTCTCGCGGCGCGCTCCCCCACGCCCTGCATCACCTTGCCGAAGCAGCTCTGCCAGTCGGTGCGGCCCTCGCCAGTGACCACCAGGTCCACGCCCTCCAGGCGGCGGTCGAAGTCGATCAGGTCCAGCACCGTGTCGATGCCGGATCTCATCACGCCGCCCAGGAACACCGTCAGCGCCGTGCCCAGGCCGCCCGCCGCGCCCGCGCCGCGTATGGCGTCCGGGTCCACGCCGAACTGGCGGCGGATCACGTCGCGGTAGTTCGCCATGCCCGCCTCCAGGCGGGCCTGCGTCTCCGGCGTCGCGCCCTTCTGGGCCCCGAAGGTCATCGTCGCCCCGTTCTCGCCGCACAGGGGGTTGGTGACATCGCACATCACGGTGATCCGCGCGCCCGCGACGCGGGGGTCCAGGCCGGACAGGTCGATGGCGCGCACCTTCTCCAGGTCCTTGCCGCGGCCCTCCAGCGCCCGGCCTTCGCCGTCCAGAAACCGCGCGCCCAGCGCCCGGGCACAGCCCATGCCGCCGTCGTTGGTGGCGCTGCCGCCGATGGCGACGGAGAGGTCCGTGAAGCCCCTGTCCAGCGCGTGGCGGATCAGCTCGCCGGTGCCGTAGCTGGTGGCCCTCAGGGGGTCGCGCCGCCCGGCGGGCACCAGCGTCAGCCCGGAGGCCGCCGCCATCTCGATGATCGCCCGGCGCGCATCCAGCCGGCCGTAGCGGGCCGTGACCCGCTCCATCAGCGGGCCGCGGACCCCGGTTTCGATCCACTCGCCGTTCTCGGCGGCCACCACCGCCTCCGCGGTGCCCTCGCCGCCGTCGGCCACCGGCACGCCGCTATATTCGATCTCGCCGAACACGTCCCCGGCGGCCCGCGCCAGCAGCCGAACGGTCTGCCGGCTGGTCAGCGTGCCCTTGAAGGAGTCCGAAGCAAACAACATTTTCATGATCCTGCCCTCCCGGCTGCCTGTTTTACAATTTTATTGTAGCATTTCCGACGCCCATATGGTATATTATCGGTGAAAATTTCTCTCTTTTCCCTCGGGAAATCGAATATTGACAGACAACGCGGCGCAACTGTGCTATAATACCCTGGGAAATGTTCCCGGGGGGAATGAACATGAGCCAAAGAGCCGTATTCGACACCGACCGGCTGGCGCCAACCTATTTCAGGCTGGCGCTGCCCGTGGTGTTCAGCATGGTGGTCACGCTGGTCTACAACCTGGCGGACACCTACTTCATCGCCAGGACCGGCGACGCGATGCTGGTGGCGGGCGTTTCGCTGTGCGCGCCGGTGTTCACCGCGCTGATGGCCCTGGGCAACATCTACGGCCAGGGCGGCAATTCGCTGATCGCCCGGCTGCTGGGCGGCGGCGACCGGAACAGCGTGCGGCGGGTCAGCGCGTTCTGCTTCTACGTGGCGATACTCACCGGCATCGCGGTGGCCGCGCCGCTGCTGCTGCTGCGCAGGCCGGTGCTGGGGCTGCTGGGGGCCAGCGAGAATACCTTCGCCCACGCCCGGGACTACTATACCGTGATCGTGGCCGGCGCGCCGGTGGTGATCCTCAGCTTCATCCACACCAACCTGATCCGCAGCGAGGGCCTTTCCACGCTGTCGATGGCCGCCACGGTGTCCGGGTCGCTGCTGAACATCGCGCTGGACCCCCTGTTTATCAGCGTTTTCGGCTGGGGCGCCCGTGGCGCGGCGCTGGCCACGGTGCTGGGCTACGCGCTGACGGACGTTCTGGGCATATACTTTGTGAAAAGGCGGACCGCCGCGCTGTCGGTGGACATCCGCCGGGCGCGGGTCAGCCGGGGCGAGCTGGGCCAGATCTTCAGCGTGGGCATCACGGCGGCCATCACCAACATCGCCACCAGCGTGTGCCTGGTGTTCATGAACCAGTTCCTGCTGCCCTACGGCGACGGGAAGATCGCCGCGCTGGGCATCGTGCTGAAGGTGACGATGGTGGTGCAGCTGATGCTGGTGGGCTTCTCCTTCGGCGGGGTGCCGCTGTTCGGCTATCTGTACGGCGCGGGCGAGCGGGAAAAGCTGAAAAAGCTGCTGCGCTTCTGCACGCTGTTTTTGTGCGGCCTGGCGCTGGCGGAATCGCTGGCCGTGTTCCTGCTGGCGGGCCCGCTGATCCGCGGCTTCATCGGCGACGCCGCCATCGTGGCGGACGGCACGGCCATGCTGCGCTGGCAGGTTTCGGGCATGGTGTTCTGCGCGGTGGTGCTGCTGTACACCTGCCTGTTCCAGGCCAGCGGCAAGGCGCTGCAGGCGCTGGCCCTGTCCCTCAGCCGGCAGGGGCTGATCTTCGTGGCGGTGTTCCTGGTCGCCACGCGCGTCGCCGGCTACAACGGCTTTCTGGTGTGCCAGCCGGCGGCCGACGCGCTCAGCGCGGCGCTGGCGCTGATACTCTACCGCAAGGCATTCAAGCAGAATAATTAAGGAATCGAGTGTGATGATCCAATGAAGCCCTATCTTCAGTCCTGGGAGGACACGCTGAAGGCGCTGGATTCGTCCCCGACGGGCCTCAGCCCCGCCGAGGCCGCGGCGCGACTGGAAAAGCACGGCCCCAACAAGCTGCGGGAGGCCCAGAAGGTCAGCCTGCTGGCGCGGTTCCTGGGCCAGCTGAAGGACCCGATGACGCTGGTGCTGATCGCCGCGGCTGTCGTCAGCGCCGTGACCGCCGTCTACGCCGGGGAGAGCCTGGCGGACACGATCATCATACTGGCGGTGGTGCTGATCAACGCCTGCCTGGGCGTGTACCAGGAGAACAAGGCCGAGGCCGCCATCGAGGCGCTGCAGCAGATCGCCGCGGCCACGGCGAAGGTGCTGCGCGACGGCCACCAGCTGACCGTGAAGGCCGAGGCGCTGGTGCCCGGCGACGTGATCGTGCTGGAGGCCGGCGACGCCGTGCCCGCCGACGCCCGCGTAATCGAGTGCGCCTCGCTGAAGGTGGAGGAGGCGGCCCTCACCGGCGAATCCATCGACGTGGACAAGCAGACCGACGCCCTCGCCGCCGCGGACAACGGCGACGTGACCCTGGGCGACCGCACCAACATGGTGTACATGGGCTCCACCATCACCTACGGCCGGGGCCGCGCGGTGGTCACCGACACCGGCATGCAGACCCAGATGGGCGGCATCGCCGACGCGCTGCACAGCGCCGAGGACGAGCAGACGCCCCTGCAGAAGCGGCTCAACGAGCTCAGCCGAAAGCTGTCGGTGATGATCCTGATCATCTGCGCCTTCGTGTTCGCGGTGAACCTGATCCGCAACGGCGGCCAGGCGGTGCTGGACACCTTCATGATCGCCGTGTCGCTGGCGGTGGCGGCCATCCCCGAGGGCCTGAGCGCGGTGGTGACGATACTGCTGTCCATCGGCGTGACGAAGATGTCGAAGAACCACGCCATCATCCGCAAGCTGACCGCGGTGGAGACCCTGGGCTGCACCCGGATCATCTGCTCGGACAAGACCGGCACGCTGACCCAGAACCGCATGACGGTGATGCGCCGGGTGACCGGGGACGAGCGGCTGCTGATGACGGCCATGGCCCTGTGCTCCGACGCGAAGCTGGAG
>CACYWI010000172.1:0-1879 GCA_902778045.1 uncultured Eubacteriales bacterium | reverse complement strand
GGGCTCATCAAGGACGAGCTGGAGGCCGACCTGCCCCGGGTGGACGAGGCCCCCTTCGATTCCCTGCGCAAGATGATGACCACGCTGCACCGCGCCCGGGCCGGCGAGGGCTTCGTGCAGTTCACCAAGGGCGCGCCGGACGAGGTGCTGCGCCGCTGCACCAAGGCCTGGGTGAACGGCCAGGCCGTGCCCATGACCGATGAGATGCGGGATGAAATCAACCGGGAGAACAAGGCCATGGCAGACCAAGCGCTGCGGGTGCTGGCCGCGGCCCAGCGGGTGTACGACGAGCGCCCCGCCACCAACGCGCCGGAGGACCTGGAGCAGGCGCTGACCTGGATCGGCATGTCCGGCATGATCGACCCGATCCGCCCCGAGGTGAAGGACGCCATCGGCCTGTGCCGTCAGGCGGGCATCCGACCCATCATGATCACCGGCGACCACAAGGATACCGCCGTGGCCATCGCCCGGGAGCTGGGCATACTGGACCCCGGCCAGCAGGCCATCACCGGCGCGGAGCTGGACGCCATCGACGAGGCCACCTTCGCCCAGGACGTGCGCCGCTATTCCGTGTACGCCCGGGTACAGCCCGAGAACAAGGTGCGCATCGTGAAGGCCTGGCAGGGGCTGGGCTGCGTGACCGCCATGACCGGCGACGGCGTGAACGACGCGCCCTCCATCAAGCAGGCGGACATCGGCGTGGGCATGGGCATCACCGGCACGGACGTCACCAAGTCCGTGGCGGACATGATCCTGACCGACGACAACTTCGCCACCATCGTGTCCGCCGTGGCCGAGGGCCGGCGCATCTACGACAACATCCGCAAGGCCATACAGTACCTGCTGTCGGCGAACCTGGCCGAGGTGCTGGCGGTGTTCGCGGCCACGCTGATGGGCTTCACCATCTTTAAGCCCGTGCACATCCTGTGGATCAACCTGATCACCGACACCTTCCCCGCCATCGCCCTGGGCATGGAGGCCGCCGAGCCGGACACCATGCGCCGGCCGCCCCGCCGCCCGGAGGAGGGCATCTTCGCCGGGGGCATGGCCTTCGACATGTGCCTGCAGGGCCTTGTGATCGCGGCGCTGACGGTGCTCAGCTACTTCACCGCCCACCGCATGTCGGCCGGCAGCTGGGCCATCGCCCAGTCGCCGGAGGGCATGACCATGGCCTTTTTGACCCTCAGCATGACGGAGATCTTCCACGCGTTCAATATGCGCACCCGCCACGGCTCGCTGCTGTCAGAGAAGACCTCGCTGCTGATGACCACCCTTGTGGTGTTCGTGCCCTTCCTGAGGGACGCCTTCTCCTTCGCGGCCATCACCCTGCGTGAGTACGCCGTGTCCATGGGCATCGCGCTGTGCATCATCCCCATCGTGGAGCTGTTCAAGCTGCTGGAGCGCATCGCGGCCCGGAGGAAGGCATAAAAAACAGGCTGTCCCACAGCCAAGCCCCGTGCTTCCGGGCCAGGGCCGGCCTGGGACAGCCTGTTTGTTTCATTCCGCCTTCCCGGCGATCCACGCCTCCAATACCTCGTCGTCGTACTCCACGCGGTCCGAAAACGCCCGGGCCCGCTCGATCAGTATCGCCGTATCGCCCTCCGTCCAGCCGCCGGCGATCGCGTGGAAGGCCCGGCGGATGAAGTCGATCCGTTCCTCCAGCCGGCCGTCGTACAGCGCGTCCGGCAGGTGCCGGTAGATCAGCGTCTCCAACAAGCGCGCCCGCGGCCCCTCCTCGCCAATGGAGGCCAGCCAGCGGTCCCGCAGGTCCAGCAGGTATCGCTCGTCCTCCGTGGGGTCCTCCGCCCCGTCCCCCTCCAGGCGGACCAGGCGCAGCGGCTTCGGCCAGGTCAGTATCAGCCGCGCGGCCTCCTCGCAC
>CACYWI010000171.1 GCA_902778045.1 uncultured Eubacteriales bacterium | reverse complement strand
CCCAACGACGGGGGCCTACCGGCCCGTTCTCGCTGAAAACAGCACACTGTGCTGTTTTCCAGGCGCTCGAACCACTGAAAACTCTCCACTGGAGAGTTTTCCGGGCGTTCGTTGCCACTGCGGTGGGGAAGCTTTTGGGGTGCGGGCGCTCGGAGAGCGCCCCTACGGGCACGCGGCAGCCGGTATTCCTAATCCCTAATCCCTAATCCCTCGTTCCCCTAGTTCCTAGTTCCTCCTAATCCCTAATCCCTATTGCCTTTTTTCCACGCCTCGATGCGGTCCAGTCGCTCCGCCAGCTCGGCCTCTTCGCCTTGGTTCGTGGGCACATAGTACTGCTTGCCGGCCAGGTTCTCTGGCAGACAGGTCATGGCGGTGAGCTTATCCTCGTAATCGTGGGCGTACTGGTAGCCCTTGCCGTAGTCGAGCTGCCGCATCAGGCCGGTGACGGCGTTGCGCAGGTGCAGGGGCACGGGCTCGGCGAGGGCCTTTTCGGCGTCCCGCTTGGCGGTCTCATAGGCGACGTACAGCGCGTTGGACTTGGGGGCCAGGGCCATGTAGGTCACGGCCTGGGTCAGGTGGACGGAGCATTCGGGCATGCCGATCAGCCGGCAGGCCTGGAAGGCGGCCACGGCCTGCTCGAGGGCCCGGGGGTCGGCGAGGCCCACGTCCTCGCTGGCGAAGCGGGTGACCCGGCGGGCAATGTAGACGGGGTCCTCGCCGGCCTCCAGCATGCGGGCCAGCCAGTACACGGCGGCCTGGGGGTCGGAGTTGCGCATGGACTTGTGCAGCGCCGAGATCAGGTTGTAGTGCTCCTCGCCGCTCTTGTCGTACAGCAGCGACTTCTTCGACACGCACTGGGCGAGGGCCTCCTCGGTGACCTTCACGCTGCCGTCGGCGTCCAGCTCGCCGTTGAGCACCGCCATCTCCAGCGTGGAGAGGGCCGTGCGGGCGTCGCCGTTGGCGAACACCGCGACGCGGGTGAGGAAGGCCTCCGGGAAGTCGACCTGCTGGCCGCCGAAGCCCCGGGGGTCGGTGAGGGCGTGCCGGAGCAGGGCTGTGATCTCGTCCACCGACAGCGCCTGCAGCACGAACACCTTGCAGCGGGAGAGCAGCGCGGCGTTGACCTCGAACGACGGGTTCTCGGTGGTCGCGCCGATCAGCACGATGCTGCCCTTCTCCACGAAGGGGAGGAAGGCGTCCTGCTGGGCCTTGTTGAAGCGGTGGATCTCGTCCACGAACACGATGGTCCGCTCGCCGAAGCGCCGGTTCTCATCGGCCTGCTGCATCACGCCGCGGATCTCCTTGATGCCGCTGGTGACGGCCGAGAAGTCGATGAACGCCGCTCGCGTGCGCTGGGCGATGATCCGCGCCAGCGTCGTCTTGCCCACCCCCGGCGGGCCCCAGAAGATCATCGAGGAGATCTGGTCGCCCTCGATCAGGCGGCGCAGCACCTTGCCCTCGCCCAACAGGTGGCGCTGGCCCACAAATTCTTCTAATGTGTTCGGCCTCAGCCGCGCGGCGAGGGGCTGGGCGGACGAGGCCTCGAACATGGACATTTGCTGTTGCATGGATGTGCGCGGCGATCGGTGTCGCCGGATGGATGGTCGGAGGGGGATCAGGGATTGGGCAATAGGCAATAGGAATGGCTGAGGGAACAGGGGGCAGGGAACAGGAATGGCCCAAGGGAGCAGGGACACCGGGCGCCAGGAAAACGGGCCGGTAGGCCCCCTGTTGCCTTTAAGAGGGGAAACGACCTCTCCCGGTCTTCGGCCACCCTCCCCTAAAGGGGAGGGCCAGGAGAACGACCTCTTCCGGCCTTCGGCCACCCTCCCCTAAAGGGGAGGGCCAGGAGAACGACCTCTTCCGGCCTTTGCTTCACAAGTTCAGCAAAGGCCACCTTCCCCTAAAGGGGAAGGCTCTGGAGGGTGGCGCATCGCTGCCCATACACTATTCCTGTTCCCTTGACTATTCCTATTGCCTACTCCCTGCTCCCTGCTCCCTCGTTCCCCTAGTTCCTAGTTCCTGGTTCCTGGATCCTACTCCCTAGAGTGTGTTTCTAAATGCCGGGAGATGCAGTCAAAGACGCCGAAAATGCGCTTCAGGTATTTTGGAAACACGCTCTAATCCTTACGAAATCTTCACCCCATAGATCGCGTTGCTTCTGGTGCCGACGACGATCATATCGTCGAACACGGCGGGGGTACCCTCGATATTGCCGCGGAGCTCGACATTGGCGACCTCGTTGCCGGTGAGGCCGTCCAGCAGGTGCAGCACGCCGTTGGAGCTGCCGACCAGCACATAGCCCTTGCCGGCGGGGGTATACAGGCAGGTGGGGGAGGACCAGCCGTAGTACTTGAGGGACCTGGACCACACGGTTTCGCCGGTGTCCTTGTTCAGGGCGTAGACCATGCCGCGGGTCTCCTTGGTGCGGCACACGTGGAAGAACACCAGGTCCTCCAGGTCGTGCTTGCCCACGGCGGGGGTGGCGAAGCTGCCGCCGCCGTTGTCGTCGTTCTGGTGGATGGGGTCGGAATCCCGCACCCACAGCAGCTCGCCGGTCAGCGCGTTCAGCTTGAACATCTGGCAGGTGCCGTCGTGGCCGCGCTTGTCCAGCTCGTTGGTGGCGTATAGGCCCACCACGCCGTCCTCCTCGGGCTCGATGACGATGCTGGCGTCGATGTCGTCCTTGGCGTCAAAGCACCAGACCAGCTCCATGGTGTTCAGGTCGACGCACTGTATAATGCCGATGTTGGTGGCGAAGTAGGCGTAGTTGTTGTAGATGGCCAAGGAGTTCTCGGTGCCCAGCTTGCCGTCGCGCACCTGCTTGTAGACATAGCGGGTGACGGTGGGATCGATGCTGACCGAGCCGGTGTACTGCCGGGTGTTCAGCGCCACCTTGTACAGCACGCCGTTTTCGCCGCAGGTGATCATGGTGTCGCTGGCGCCGTCCACCAGCGGGGAGCAATCGAAGGCGAACCAGCCGCGCAGGGCCACCGGGTCCGAGCCGTTGATGAAGTACAGCAGCTTCTGGTCGATCAGGCTCCAGATGCGGGTGCCGCACTCCAGGCGCTTGCCGTTGACATCGTAGATGCCCTGGCCGCAGTACAGCAGCGGCACGCCCCGCGGGTCCACCGCCAGGCTGCCCTTGATGGGGGCCTTGACGTTGATGGGGTCGCGGGTCGGCTCGCCGTCGGCCATGTCCAGGAAGTAGATGTGGCCGTCCAGCGTGGCGTAGAGCACCTCCACCAGGCCGTCCACGTTCCGCTTTTCATCGTTGATGTTCATCTGCGCCCGCAGGTCCGCCGGCCAGCGGACCAGGCTGCACTGGCCCGTCCAGCCCACGCCGGTCCATTCGTCCAGGCCGCGGATGCCCTTCTTCCACACCACCGACATACTGGTGGGGTTCTCCGGGATCTCGCCGTAGGCCCCGCCGTCGCGGTAGTTGCTGCCGCGGAAGGTGGTCACGCCCTCCAGCTGGGTGTATTCGGTGGACGCACCCATGTGGATCTCGGCCTCGTCGGTCATGAAGATGCCGTCCGAGCGGTCGTCCGCGTAGCTCTTGGTGCCGGCGATCAGGTTGTTCTGCAGGGGGTCGGAATAGGCAAAGCCCGCCGAGGCGGTTTGCAGGTACACCGATTTCTCCAGGCCGCTCATGGGCTTCTCCTGGGCCTCGGGGGCCGTCTCCAGCGTGGCGGTGGGGGCGACGGTGGCCGCCTCCGGCGCGTCGGAGGCTTCCGGCGTATCCGAGGCCTCCGGGTTCCCGGTGACCTCCGGCGTGTCGGACGGCCGGGCGTCCTCCGCGCTCTGGGGCGTCGGGCGGTACATGTCCTGCAGCGGCGCGGCGACCTCCACCTGGGGCGTCACCCGCGCGGGCTTCGGCAGCAGCGATATCGCCAGCAGCGCGCCGCCGTCCAGCACGATCACGAGGCAGAGAGAGGCCGCGGCGATGTTGATCGCGCGACGGGTGCGCTGCCTGCGGTTTGGCCTGCGTCGCCTGTCCCTGTTCGGATGTGTTCCGCTCTTTTTCGCTCGTTCGTTCATGGGGTGCGTCATCCTGTCATCCGAATTTTGTCAAAATTTTATCATATTTCATTATACACATTGTTTTTTGTGGAAGTATTAAAAATGTATTTCATAATTATGAACTACGGCTGCTTGAGCCGGCGGTTTGCTCTATGGTACAATAAAAGGGCCGGGGAGTTGCGCATTCTGATCGCGTTCAATGGCGCTTTCCGGCCCGAGGGGAGGACGTGACATGATTGAGACGATCCGACTGACGCCCATGACGGCGCAGATGTACCACGTCTATTTCCAGGAGTATCAAAATGACCCGGACCTCTGCCGGGACAAGGGTGAGTTTGCCGAATACGTGTACGACGCGGAAAAGGTGGATCGGTACATCCAGAGGCAGATCGACCTGAAGCGGGTGTGCTTCGCCATATTGCACGGGGGCGAGATGGTGGGGGAGCTGATCCTCAGGGACATCCGCCCGCGGGAAAGCGCGACGCTGAGCATCTGCATGAAAAACGCCGCCTGCAAGGACCGTGGCTTCGGGACCCGGGCGGAGCGACTGGCGATCGAATATGTATTCAATGAAATGGATATCCCCGTGCTCCGCGCCGACGCGCTGCTGACGAACGCCCGCAGCCGGCACGTGCTGGAAAAGGTGGGTTTCCGGGAGACGGGGCGGGACGGGACGTTCGCGTATTACCGGCTGGAAAGGCCGGAGGAGCAGCTGCCGGCGCGGTAAGGGGACGTTTCGATACAGAAGGACCTGTGCTTCGCAGGGCTGCGAAGCACAGGTCCTTCTGATCCGCTGAAAAAGCGGCACCAAGATACAGTGGGGACGGTTCCAACGGCATTGAGATAGCACAAACGGAGAGAGGGAAGCAAGCGTAGATGGAGTGATAGAAAGAGAAACAACGGGCGGGATGG
>CACYWI010000170.1 GCA_902778045.1 uncultured Eubacteriales bacterium | reverse complement strand
CCCTGGATGATCTCCATGTTGTTCACGTTGAAAGCGCCGATGGCGTAGCCGCCATTGTATGCCTTCTTGAACATCTCGGTGGAAGTAACAAGAGCCATATGAAACACTCCTTTATATTAGGCTGGTTAAATTATAACAGCCCTTGGCCATAAAATCAAGCATATTCTTTGGGGATGGCCTCTTTTTTACAACCCGGCCCTACCATGTGGCCTCCTTGACGACCAACGTGGCATAGTCTTCATTGTAGGAGATGCCGTCCACATGGCAGCCCTCCTGGCGCAGCAGCTCGTAGAACCGGGAGAAGCTGTCCGCCGACATGCTGTCGTACAGCGCCTGCGGGCAGTACGCCCTGAAATCGGTGATCCCGGCCGCCTTGCAGGCCCGGACGTACCCGCGCAGCTGTTCCTCGTCCTCCACCATGGCGAACTCGGGATAGTATACCAGGTCCGAAACCGAAAGCCGCCTTCCGCTGGTCGACCAGCTGTAGGACTGCACGCCGGCGGAATACAGGATGTCGGGCAGCTGCAGGGAAAGCGCGTCCATATCGGCGCCCGCGGGCAGCACAAGCTGTACGCCGTCGCGCCGTTCGCGGGCCGTATCCCGCAGGATGGCGCGGACATCATCCATGCTTTTCGCCACGGGCCTCGCGGTATCGTACTCCGCGCCTTCGATGGCGACCCGCCCGTATTGCTCGTTGTAAGTGTACTGCGTGCCCACCAGGGGAGACGCGCTGATCAGGTCGGCGATGCCGGCATGGTCGTCGGCGAACATCCGGGGGCAGAGCTCCCGGGAAAAGTAAAGCGTGAATTCACGGATATTCCGGTCCGCGCAATCCGCAATGAAGGCCGCGGCCTCCTCTGCCGTATCGCAGATGATGAATTCCGGCGAATACTGCAGCTTTGTCAGCTCCAGCATGCCGTTCTGGTGGTACCACCGATAGCTCTTTATGCCCGTGCTGTACAGCGTATCGGCCATTTCGTCCGTGCCGTCCTTTGGATCCAGCCCTCGCGCCAGGGAGATGAAAAGACGCTCCGGCCTTTCCGGGGTCACCTGCCTGCAATAGTCGTACAGCTCCGCCCACGATCCGATTTCCGTGAAGGCCTGCTCCGGCGACCGGAACCGGTTCAGCGTGGCGGGCTGCATCCCGGTGATCTGGGTCCGATCGTCCCACAGGTGGCTCGTGCCCATGCTCTCCGCGCCGATGTTGTAGTTTGTGTAGCAGATCAGTTCTTCCTTGTCGTCCCAGGTGACATCCACGTGCACCCAGCTGCCGTCCTGGCAGATCATGTTCCATACGTGCCCGACATCGGGGGCATCGTCGTCCTGCTTTTCCACGGAGTCGCCCTTGATATACCGGATCTGCAGCCCCGCCAGAGAGCCGCACAGGAAAAAGGCGTCGCTGTAGCCGTCGCAGTCCGCCATGCCGTCCAGCAGCGCGCCGATGGCGCAGTCATTGCGACCGTCAAAATCATCGTCGGCATAATAGGTGATCCGGCGGCACAGCGCGTCGTGGATCTGCCGTTCCACCTCCAGCGGCGAGCCGGAGGCCGCGTTCGCGATCTCCAGCGCCGCATCCAGCGTGGCGCGCTCGTCCCCGGTCAGGCCCGCCGCGCCGTTGTTCCGACAGGCCTGCAGGATGCGCGTGCCGGCATAGCGCACCATGTCGTGGTATATCAGCATATGGTGATTGTCGTTATAGAGCTGCCTGTAGGAGGAGATGCCGCATTGGCAGGCGATATCCACCATCAGCGAAGTATCCTCCCGATAGGTCGTGCTCCCGTTCAGCGCTTCGCGCAGCTGGCCGTCACAGACCATGAGGAAGCAATCCGAACCGGTGGCCGCCTTGCGGTTGAACACATCGATAAACTGCGCCGTATCCCCGATCGGCAGCAGGTCGTACTGGAGCGCCGCGTTCAGATCGGCCAGACCGAAGGGCGTGCGGATATCCTCCTCCCGCAGGTGCCAGCTTGCGCTGTACAGCAGATCCCGCGCCTGTCTGGCGCTCTCGTCGCCCTCCTGAAGCATGGCCTCCGCCGCCTGGCCGAGGTTCATGGCGACATCGCAATCCGGGTCCAGGAAGCCGGCGAGCTCCTCTATCAGCGCGGGGAACGCCTCCCGGCACTCCGGAAGCCCGGGCATGCTGTTCAGCGCGTTCGCGCACAGGTCGATGTAGGACTGCGCGATATCCTTCGGCGTGTCGAACCCTTCCGCCACAGCGCACGCGGCCAGCAGGCACAGCGCCGCAAGAAGGCAAACAAGCAGCTTTTTCATACCATGGCCCACCCTTCAACGCCGCCGGCGCCCGCAGGCGCGACGCAGCGACTATTAACAATTTCATTATATCAGTTCGATCATATCGCGTCAAGCGAGCCGGCCCAAAGGCGCATCACATAAAAAATAACGCTGCCGCCACCTATCTTTATGGGAAACAGATTTGACGGAACGCGCAAAACAGCGTATACTTATCGTGGTTTGATATTCCCGCGCAACAGCGCAACGGAGGTCGATATGTTTTCCATCGGCATATGCACCGATTTCACCCGCCTGCCGGACGTGGCCCCGCTGGGCTATGACTATGTCGAGATCCCCCTGGAGGGTCTGGCGTCGCTGCCGGAGGCGGACTTCCAGGAATTCGCGGATTACGTCCAGGGCCGGGGCATACGCGTTGCCGCTTGCAGCCGGCTGCTGCCGGAGGACCTGCCCGTCACCGGGCCGAATGTCTCCGCCACGCGACTGCACGGCTATCTGAACCACGCGCTGCGCCGCGCCCAGCGGCTCGGCATAAGGGTGGCGGTGCTGGACGCGGCCAAATCCCGCGCCGTGCCCAGGGACGAGGATTATCCCTTCGCCTGGCGGCAGCTGGGCAACTTCCTGCGGCTCATCCAGGGCCACGCGCGGGACTGTGGCGTCACCGTGGCCATCGAGCCGCTGCGCCGTTCGGAGTGCGACCTGATGAACAGCGTGGGCGAAGCCGCGTTGATCGCGGGGCTGCTGCAGCTGGAAAACGTGGGCGTGGCTGCCCACACCGGCAGCATGGCCATGGTTTCGGAGACGCCCGCGTCGCTGCGCAGGGCCGCGCCGCTCTTAAAACACGTGCACGTGGAAAACGCGCTGACCCGCGCCCTGCCCGCGCCAAACGACGGCGAGGACTACAGGCGGCTGGTCAAAACGCTGAAGGACATCGGCTATAACGGCGGCGTCAGCCTGTGCGGCACGATCACCGACCGTTTTGAAGAGGATGCGCGAATCGCGCTGGATTGGATACGCAAGGAGATGCTTGAATGAACATCATCATCGTAGGCAACGGCAAGGTGGGCTATACGCTGGCCCAGTACCTGAGCAAGGACGGCCACGACATCACCATACTGGACCGCAACCCCACGGCGCTGAACCGCGCCAGCGAAACGCTGGACGTGATGTGCGTGCGGGGCAACGGCGCCAACGTCAAGACACTGATCGAAGCGGGCGTGGAAACCGCCGACGTGATCATCGCCGTGACGGGCAACGACGAGCTGAACATGGTGTGCTGCCTGGCCGCCAAGCAGCTTGGCGCGAAGTATTCCATCGCCCGAATCCGCGACCCGGAGTACACCGAGAGCCTGACGCTGCTGCAGAAGAAGCTGGACATCGACCAGGTGATCAACCCGGAGCGCACCACGGCCCAGGAGATCTCGCGCCTGCTGCGCTTCCCCTTCGCCGTGAATATCGAAAGCTTCGCTCACGGCCGGGTGGAGATGGTGGAATTCCGCACCGAGGCCCGGGACGCCATACTGAACACCCCCCTCTCCCGGCTGCACAGCCACTTTCCCCGCATCCAGTTCACCGCCGTGCAGCGCAACGGCAGCGCCTTCATACCGGATGGCTCCAGCATACTGCTGCCGGGCGACCGGGTATACGCCACCGGCGACCGGGAATCGGTGACGAAGTTCTTCAAGCACCTGGGCAAGGACACCCAGCGCCTGAAGTCGGCGCTGCTGATCGGCGGGGGACACATCTCCTACTACCTGGCAAAGATCATCGCCGGTATGGGCGTGTACCTGCGGCTGATCGAGATCGACGAGAAGAAGTGCCTGCGGCTGGC
Organism: uncultured Eubacteriales bacterium; assembly: GCA_902778045.1. GTDB lineage: Bacteria > Bacillota > Clostridia > Christensenellales > Aristaeellaceae > UBA2862. The sequence goes on along the minus strand of CACYWI010000170.1, from coordinate 2,444 downwards.
CGACCAGCTGGACGGCGTGATGGTAATCAACGCCGACGGCACCGATTCCGAGGTGCTGGAATCCGAGAACCTGGCCGACTGCGGCGCGCTGATCTGCCTGACCAACCGGGATGAGGAGAACCTGATCACCGGCATGTACGGCGCACGTCACGGCGTGAAGAAGGTCATCGTGAAGGTGAACCGCCTGAACACCATGGACGTGATGGAGGACCTGGGCATCGACAGCGCCGTCAGCCCCAAGCTGACCACCGCCAACGCCATACTGCGCTCGGTGCGCGCGCTGAACAACAGCCGCAATTCCGTGGTGGAAAAGGTGTACTACATGCTGGGCGGCCAGGTGGAGGCCTATGAATTCACCGCCCTGGAGGGCGCGCCCTACCTGAACATCCCGCTGAACCAGCTGAACATACGAAAGGGCATACTGGTGTCCGTACTGGTGCGCGAGCGCAAGTGTATCATCCCCTTCGGCAGCGACGCCATCGAGGCCGGCGACACCGTGATACTGACCGCGAAGGCCGGCACCGTGGTGAACCTGGAGGACGCCTTTGACATTGCGGAGATCAGAAGATGAACAAGCGATTACTTTGTCACCTGATCGGCAACGTGGTGCGCGTATGCGGCGCGCTGATGATACTGCCGATCAATGCGGCGCGCTGATGATACTGCCGATCATCGTATCGCTGCTGATGCACAGCGGCGATACGATACCGCTGCTGCTTTCCATGCTGATCGCGCTGGCCGTGGGCACGGCGCTGGCGCTGATCCAGCCCCGGCGGGACACGCTGCGCGCCCGGGAGGGCTTCGCCATCGTGGCCTTCAGCTGGATCATCGTGTCCTTCCTGGGCGGCCTGCCCTTCTATTTCAGCGGCCACATCCCCTCGCTGGTGGACTGCTTCTTTGAGACCGTTTCCGGCTTCACCACCACCGGCGCCACCATCCTCACCGACGTGGAGGCCCTGCCCAAGGGGCTGCTGTTCTGGCGCAGCTTCACCCACTGGGCCGGCGGCATGGGCGTGCTGGTGCTTAGCCTGGCGCTGATCCCCAAGATGGGTGCGCGCTCCATCCACCTGATGCGGGCGGAGAGCCCCGGCCCCAGCACGGACAAGCTGGTGCCCCGGGTGGCCAACAACGCCAAGATCCTCTATGAAATCTACCTGGCCCTGTCGCTGTTCATGGTGGCGGCGCTGCTGTTCTGCGGGCTGGACCTGTACGACTCCCTGGTGCACATGTTCGGCGCAGCCGGCACCGGCGGCTTCGGCACCTACGGCAACAGCATCGCCCATTGGAATTCCGCCGCGGTGGACATCGTCGTGGGCGTGTTCATGGCGCTGTTCGGCGTGAACTTCTCCATATACTATTTCCTGATCCACCGCAACTGGAAGGCCGCCCTGGGCAACAGCGAATTGAAGGTATACTGGGGCATCCTGCTGGGCTCGACGGTGCTGATCGCCATCAACATCATGCCCCTGGCCAGCCAGGGTTTTTGCAGCATTGCGGAGGGCGCGCCCACGGACGGAAACTTCTTCACCGCCCTGCGCTACAGCTTCTTCCAGGTATCCTCTGTGATGACCACCACCGGCTACGCCACGGCGGATTTCAACCTGTGGCCCCAGTTCTCGCGGGTGCTGCTGGTCGTCATCATGTTCATCGGCGCCAGCGCGGGCTCCACCGGCGGCGGCATCAAGGTAATCCGGCTGCAGCTGCTGGTAAAGAGCATGGTGCGCGACATCCGCCGCACGGTGCATCCCAAGTCCGTGAACACCGTCAAGCTGGACGGCCACACCGTGGACGAGGGCATCCTCTCCGGCGTGCAGGGCTTCTTCTTCGCCTACCTGGCGGTGCTGCTGGTATCCTTCATCATCGTCTCCCTGGATGGCTTTTCCTTCGAGACCAACTTCACCGCCGTGGTCGCCACGATTTCAAACATCGGCCCCGGCCTGGGCATGGTCGGCCCCGTGGGCAACTACGCGGCGTTCTCGAATCTCAGCAAGATCGTGCTCAGCCTGTGCATGCTCATCGGCCGCCTGGAGGTCTTCCCCATATTGATGCTCTTCTCCCGCAGCGCGTGGAAGAAGTAAACAGGCAAATGCAAAGCGCCGGAGGCAATGCCTCCGGCGCTTCGCGTCCCTTCCCGCAATGACGCTGCGCGATACCGCAATGTACAAGCGCCCTCGCCGGGCACAACGTCATTGCGAGGAGGTCGGAGCGAAGCCAGGCCGACGTGGCAATCCGGCTCTCCGGGCCTCTTGACAACACAACTCCCGTGCGCTTGAATCCGTGGCGCACGGGAGATGAATAAAGGCGGCAGCAATTGTATGCGGGGCTCAGCCCTGCTTCTTCCGGGCTTCCAGCTTCTTGCGCGCCTCGGTGCCCAGGATGCGCTTGCGCATGCGGATGGACTTGGGAGTGATCTCGACGAGTTCGTCGTCGTCGATGAACTCCAT
>CACYWI010000169.1 GCA_902778045.1 uncultured Eubacteriales bacterium | reverse complement strand
ACGGTTCCTTATCTCATTTTCATGGCCCGGCAACAGGAATTGCAGGGGCGGCGTTGCGCCGCCCGCCAAGCCTTTTCCTTCAGGGGCACTGAGCGCCCCGTTCCCTAGAGTGTGTTTCTAAAATGCCTGAAGCGCATTTTCGGCGTCTTTGACTGCATTTCTGCGTTGATTTCCCTTGATTTACCTTAATCCCCGTTCCCTCGTTCCCCTAGTTCCTAGTTCCTAGTTCCTAGTTCCTAATCCCTATTCCCTATTCCCTAATCCCTCAGCCACTCCTATTGCCTCATTCCCCCAATCTCCTTCCAAATAATTTTCCGTTAACCCCACAAATCGGGGTGTGGCGCAGTTTGGTAGCGCACGTGCTTTGGGAGCATGGGGCCGCAGGTTCGAATCCTGTCACCCCGACCAATGCGACCTCTTGGTCAAGCGGTTAAGACACCGCCCTTTCACGGCGGTAACACGGGTTCGAGTCCCGTAGAGGTCGCCATTTTCCCTTTTTGCCGTGGGAATAAAGGTTAAGGGCCTTTAGCTCAGTGGTTAGAGCAGTCGGCTCATAACCGATCGGTCCGGGGTTCAAGTCCCTGAAGGCCCACCATGGCGCGGTAGTTCAGTTGGTTAGAATGCCAGCCTGTCACGCTGGAGGTCGAGGGTTCGAGCCCCTTCCGCGTCGCCATGAAACAAGGAACCGCCTTTCGGCGGTTTTTTGTTTTATGCCCGAATTTGTAAATGAACTTTGAATTATTCCCCCCTTTCATTGTGATTTCAGGCCAACTATGCTATAATTCAAGCCGACGTTCCGCGATCCCGCGGAGAAGAAATGGAGGCTATGCATATGAACATGAAGAAGCTGCTGAGCCTGGTGCTGGCGCTGATCCTGTGCTGCGGCGCGATGGCGCTGGCGGAGGAGGGCGACCTGCAGGCGAAGCTGGACGAGGCCAACGCGCAGATCGAGGCGCTGCAGGCCGAGGTGGAGCTGTACAAGCCCTATTACGAGCAGCAGATCGTGGCCGAGTACGGCGACGGCAAGATCATCTGGCGCGAAGACGCCATGGCCGAATACGACACCGCGGCCAGCTACTACTCCCAGTACGGCCTGAACATCGAAACCTATGCCGACCAGATCAAGGTCGACATCCTGGAGAACATGGTCAAGGACGCCGTGCTGAAGGACAAGGCCGCCGAGCTGGGCCTGGACCAGCTGTCCGACGAGGAAGTGGCCAACCTGCAGGCCGAGACCGCCCAGAACTACGAGACCTATATCGAGAACTACAAGACCTACTTCGCCGAGGAGGGCGCCACCGACGAGGAGGCCCGGGAGCAGACCATCGCCGCCATGGAGGGCTATGGCATGACCCAGGATTCCCTGTACCAGCAGATGCTGGAAAGCTACGTCAACGAGCAGCTGCACGCCAACGTGATCGACGGCATCGACGCCACCGACGAGGACGTCCAGGCCAAGTATGAGGAGATGCTGGCCGATGCCCAGGCCCAGTACGCCGACGACGCCGCCTACAACAACGCCCGCAACTCCGGCGAGACCATCGTCTGGAACCCGGAGGGCTACCGCGCCGTGAAGCAGGTGCTGATCCAGTTCGACGACGAGCAGTCCGCCCGCTACAGCGAGCTGCAGGATACCCTGGACAGCCTGACCGCCGAGCTGAAGGCCCTGGACGCCCCCGCCGAGGCCGAGCCTGCCGAGGACGCCGAGGCCGAGCCCGCCGAGGCCGCCGAGGCCGAGCCCGCCGAGGACGTCGAGGCCGAGCCCGCCGAGGCCGCCGAGGCCGAGCCCGCCGAGGCCCCCCGCAGCCGCGAGGAGATCCAGGCCGACATCGGCCGCATCGGCGCGGAGATCGAGGCCCTGTACAGCGAGCTGCTGCCCGAGGCCCAGCAGGTGATCGACGAGTTCAACCAGGGCGCCGACTTCGACAGCCTGATCGAGAAGTACAACGACGACCCCGGCATGAAGGACGGTATCGCCGCCACCGAGGGCTATGCCGTGTCCGCCAACTCCACCGTGTGGGATCCCACCTTCACCGAGGGCGCCATGGGCATCGAGGCCGTCGGCCAGATCAGCGCGCCCCTATACGGCTCCTACGGCATCTATATCATCTACTATATGAGCGATATCACCCCCGGCGCCGTGCCGCTGGAGGAGATCCGCGACGCCGTGTACGAGGAAGCCTTCAACAGCAAGATCAACGATACCTATAACGCCCAGGTCGATGCCTGGGTCCAGAAAGCCAACCCCGTCTACCACGTGGACCGCTTCTGATTTCAACCTAAAACGCATCCGCCGTCAGGCGGGTGCGTTTTGGTATAATCAGGCAATAGGAATTGTCAGGGAACTAGGAATTAGGAACTAGGAACTAGGGGAACGAGGGAACAGGGATTAGGGATTAGGGATTAGGGAACAGGAATAGTGGCTGCCGCATTCCATGCTTCCCCACCGCAGTGGCATCGAGCGCCCGGAAAACGGCACAGTGTGCTGTTTTCAGCGAGATGGGGCCGGCAGGCCCGTGGAGAAGTGGCCGAGCGCAGCGAGGTCGATAGGGCACCCCACCGCAGTGGCATCGAGCACCCGGAAAACGGCACAGTGAGAAATGGGGACGGTTCCTTATCTCATTTTCACGGCCCGGCAACAGGAATTGCAGGGGCGGCGTTGCGCCGCCCGCCTTCCCTCCCATTCCTCATTGAGAATGAGAAACGGGGACGGTTCCTTATCTCATTTTCATGGCCCGGCAACAGGAATTGTAGGGGCGGCGTTGCGCCGCCCGCCTTCCCTCCCGTTCCTCATTCCCCATCGGGAGTGAGAAATGGGGACGGTTCCTTATCTCATTTTCAGTGGGAAATGGGGACGGTTCCTTATCTCATTTTCATGGCCCGGCAACAGGAATTGCAGGGGCGGCGTTGCGCTGCCCGCCTTCCCTCCCATTCCCCCATCCCCATCCCCAAAGGAGGTCACCATGCGCATATTACTGGTCGAGGACGAAAAGAACCTGTCGGCGGCGGTATGCCGGCTTTTGCAGGGCGAGCGCTTCGTGGTGGACGCGGCGTACACCGGCCCGGAGGGGCTGGACTGCGCGCTGTCCGGCGGCTACGACGCCATCATACTGGACGTGATGCTGCCCGGCATGGACGGCTTCACCATACTGGAGCGCCTGCGCGCCGAGGGCGTGAAGACCCCGGTGATGATGCTGACGGCCCGGGGCGACCTGCAGGACCGCATCCGGGGCCTGGAGGGCGGCGCGGACTACTACCTGCCCAAGCCGTTCCAGATGGGCGAGCTGGTGGCGTGCCTGCGGGCGATCACCCGCCGGGGCGACGGCGCGCCGGTGATGACGCTGTCCTACGGCGGCGTGTCCCTCTCGGAGAAGGACGGCAAGCTGCAGAACGACGCCACCGGCCAGAGCGTGAAGCTGGGCGCGAAGGAGTACCAGCTGATGGAGCTGTTCCTGCGCAACCCCGGCCAGATCCTGCCCAAGGAGACGCTGATCGAGCGGGTCTGGGGCTACGACAGCGACGCCGAGTACAACAACCTGGAGGTCTACGTGTCCTTCCTGCGCAAGAAGCTCAGCTTCGTGGGCGGCAAGGTGAAGCTGAAGGCCACCCGCGGGCTGGGCTATTCCCTGGAGGCGGAGGCATGATCCCCCGGCTCCGGCGTCGGCTGACGCTGCTGGTAGTGGGCGTGGTGGCGCTGGTGACGCTGGGCATCGTGCTGTCGATCCACCTGATCGACCTGAAGAACATCGACGCCACGGCGGCCACGGCGCTGCAGGTGCTGGCCGAGAACCGGGGCCAGCGCCCCGCCGTGGAGGGCCGCCCCGACGCCCTCCCCCAGCCCCCCGATGCCGGCGACGCCACCCCGCCCCCGAAGCCCGCGGGCGACGATTCCGCGCCCCCGGACCAGGGCCCCCTGCGCCCCGTGGACATGGGCGGCGGCAGCTGGGCCAGCCTGTCCAACGCCTACACCGTCCGGCTGGACGACGCCGGCGAGATCACCGGCTGGAGCAGCGACCGCGCCGACCTGTACACCGACGAGCAGGTCCGCGCTGTGGCCGGGGCCGCGCTGGCGACCGGCAAGGCCCGGGGCCGCGTGGATACCCAGTACTTCAGCCTGGTCACCGACGAGGCCGCCGGCGAAAGGCTGCTGGTGGTGCTGGACGCCCGCCTGGAATTCCTGGCCGCGGGCCGAACGCTGCGCGCGTCGGCGTTGGTGGCCTCGCTGGCGGCGCTGGTGCTGTGCGCCGGGGCGTACCTGCTGATCCGGCGGATGCTGCAGCCCGTGCAGGCCTCCTTCGACCGGCAAAAGCAGTTCGTCTGGGACGCCAGCCACGAGTTCAAGACCCCCCTGGCCGTGATCTCCGCCAACGCCGAGGTGCTCAGCCGCGAGATCGGGCCCAACGAATACCTGGGCTACATACAGTCCGAGGTCAGGCGCACCGACGGCCTGGTGCAAAGCCTGCTGACCCTCGCCCGCATGGACAAGGGCACCGTCGCCGCCGAGCTGAAGCGCTTCAACCTGTCCGACGCGCTGCTGTCCGTGGCCCTGCCCTTCGAGAGCACCGTGTTCGAGGCGGGCCGCACGCTGGAGACCGACATCCCCGAGGGTGTGTTCATCCGGGGCGACGAGGCCATGCTGCAGCAGCTGGCCGTAATCCTGCTCAGCAACGCCCTGAAGTACTCCGCCGAGGGCGGCCTGATCCGCCTCAGCCTCGCCCCCAGGGGCCGCGGCGCCACCATCACCGTGTATAACACCGGCCAGGGCATCGCCCCCGAAAACCTGGAAAGGATCTTCGACCGCTTCTACCGCGAGGACGCCTCCCATAACCGCCAGGTCGAGGGCAACGGCCTCGGCCTCGCCATCGCCCGCAATATCGCCCTCGCCCATAAGGGCCATATCCGCGCCGAAAGCGACTACGGCCATAGCGCCACGTTTATCGTGACTCTGCCGGGGTGAGGATTGGGAGAACGAGGGATTAGGGATTAGGGATTAGAGTGTGTTTCCAAAAGCATAAATCCGAGCGAAAAGCGAAGAAATATGCAAATTTGGAGAAAAACCAAAAGGAAAATAGGGAGTCGATGTCGAATA
>CACYWI010000168.1 GCA_902778045.1 uncultured Eubacteriales bacterium | reverse complement strand
CTTGAAATGCAGTCAAATCCACTCGAAACTGCATCTCCCGGCATTTAGAAACACACTCTAGGAATGACGAATGAGGAATGAAGAATGAAGCTGAATTAGGAATGAGGAATGAGGAGCGTGGAGTGTGGAGTTAGGAGTGTGGAGTTGAAGTCAGCTTGGGAACGGCTTACCTTCGCGGGAAATGCGGAATGTCCTCCCGCAGTCATCCCGCGCGCGACATCCTGTAACTCCACACTCCACACTCCACACTCCACACTGACTATCCCACTCCCATCATAACCGGAGGTACATACACATGGGACTTTTTGATCGCATCAAGGCCGGGCTGTCCAAGACCCGCAACGTCTTTTCCGGCCGCATGGACGAGCTGGTGGAGAACTACAAGGACCTGGACGACGATTTCTTCGAGGACCTGACGGACATACTGATCATGGCGGACGTGGGCGTGCCCACCGCCGAGCTGGCCGTCAGCCGCCTGCGGGAGAAGTGCGAAAAGGAGAACATCGGCAATCCCCAGCGCGCCCGGGAAACCCTGAAGGGCATACTCACCGACATTCTGTGGGCCGAGCCCATGCAGCTGACCAGCCCCATGGTGCTGCTGATCATCGGCGTGAACGGCGTGGGCAAGACCACCTCCATCGGCAAGCTGGCCTCCCGCCTGAAGGTGATGGGCCGCCGGGTGATCATCTGCGCCGGCGACACCTTCCGCGCCGCCGCGGCGGAGCAGCTGACCGTGTGGGCCGAGCGGGCCAACGTGCCCATCATCAAGCACCAGGAGGGCGCGGATCCCGCCGCCGTGGTGTTCGACGGCATACAGGCCGCCAAGGGCCGCCACGCCGACATACTGCTGGTGGACACCGCGGGCCGTCTGCACAACAAGGCCCACCTGATGGAGGAGCTGAAAAAGATCAGCCGCGTGGTGGAGCGGGAGTATCCCGAGGCCGCGCTGAACGCGCTGCTGGTGATCGACGCCACCACCGGCCAGAACGGCCTGGCCCAGGCCAAGGTGTTCAGCGAGGTGGCCAACCTGGAGGGCATCATACTCACCAAGCTGGACGGCACCGCCAAGGGCGGCATCGCCATCGCCATCCGCAACGAGCTGGGCCTGCCGGTGCGCTACATCGGCCTGGGCGAGCAGCTGGACGACATGCAGCCCTTCGACGCGAAGGAATTCGTGTCGGCGCTGTTCGACGAATAAGCGAGGTACGCGGCTATGACCATCGACAGCAAGCTGAAGGCCGTCATCGACCGTTTCGTCTTTCCCGGCGCGCTCGTTGAGTGCGCCGAAATCAAAACCGGGCACATCAACGCCACCTACCGCCTGCGCTTCGTGGGCGCGGAGGGGGCGCAACGGGAATACGTGCTGCAGCGCATCAACAACTATGTGTTCAAGAAGCCCGACGAGGTCATGCAAAACGTGCGCCTGGTCACCGAGCACCTGTCCCGCGCGCTGGCCGCCCGGGGCGTCGACCCGGACAACCGCGTGCTGCGCGTGGTGCCCACGGTGGACGGCGGCGCGATGGTGGACGACGGCGAGGGCGGCTTCTGGCGCGCCTACGACTTCATCCGCCACGCCGTGACCGTGGACCGGGTGCAGAGCGCCGACCAGTTCCGCCAGATCGGGGCCGCCTTCGGCGACTTCCAGGGCATGCTTTCGGACTTCCCCATCGACCGGCTGTACGACACCATCCCCCACTTCCACGACACCCGCAAGCGCCTGAGCGACTTCGAGCGCTCGGTGAAAGGGGACGCCGCTGGCCGCGCCGCGTCGGTGCCAGAGGAGATCGAATTCATCCGCAGCCGGGGCAAGGCCATGTGCCGCATCGTGGAGATGCTGGAATCGGGCGAGATCCCGCTGCGCGTGACCCACAACGACACGAAGATCAACAACGTGATGCTGGACAAGGCCACCGGCGAGGCCCTGTGCGTGATCGACCTGGATACGGTGATGCCCGGCTCGGCATTGTACGACTTCGGCGACGCCATACGCTACGGGGCCTGCACCGCCGCCGAGGACGAGACGGACCTTTCAAGGGTGGCGCTGGACATCGATCTGTTCGCCGCCTTCGCCGAGGGCTTCATCTCCCGCACCGCGGACCGGCTGACGAAGGCGGAGCTCGAAAACCTGCCCCTGGGGGCCATGGTGATGACCTACGAAAACGCGCTGCGCTTCCTGGCCGACCATTTGGACGGCGACATCTACTTCACGGACGTGGATTACCCGGAGCACAACCTGTCCCGGGCCCGCTGCCAGATGAAGCTGCTCACTGACATGGAAGCCAAGCGGGCCGACATGGACGGCATCGTGGCCAGATTGATCGAAAGGACCAAGTGACACATGGATTATCGCATCGAACGGGATTCCATGGGCGAGATGCGCGTGCCCGCGGACAGGTATTGGGGCGCGCAGACCCAGCGCAGCTTTCAGAACTTCAGGATCGGCGGCGAGGTGATGCCCCGGGAGATCACCCGGGCCTTCGGCATACTGAAGAAGGCCGCGGCTATCGCCAATCATGAGCTGGTCCCCCAGAGGATGACGGACGAAAAGCTGGCCGCCATCCGCGCCGCCTGCGACGAGGTGATCGCGGGTTCGCTGAACGACCACTTCCCCCTGGTGGTTTGGCAGACCGGCAGCGGCACCCAGAGCAACATGAACGCCAACGAGGTGATCGCCAACCGGGGCAACGAGATCGCCGGAAGGAAGCTGTTGCACCCCAACGACGACGTGAACATGTCCCAGAGCAGCAACGACACCTTCCCCACCGCCATGCACATCGCGGCGGTGCTGTCCATCGAGGACAGGCTGATGCCCCAGCTGCGGCGCTTCGTCGACACCCTGTCCCGCCTGGAGCGGGAAAACGCCGACGTGGTCAAATCCGGCCGCACCCACCTGCAGGACGCCACGCCCATACGCTTCAGCCAGGAGATCTCCGGCTGGCGGGGGCTGATCGAAGGGCCCATGGACATGCTGGCAAGCGCCCTGCCGGGGCTGCGCCGGCTGGCCCTGGGCGGCACCGCCGTGGGCACGGGGCTCAACGCGCCGCAGGGCTTCGACGCGAAGGTGGCCGAAGCGGTGTCCGCGCTGACGCGCATGCCGTTCGAGACCGCGCCGAACAAGTTCCGGGCGCTGACCGGCAAGGACGACCTGGTGTTCGCCCACGGCGCGCTGAAGGCGCTGGCCGCGAACCTGATGAAGATCGCCAACGACGTGCGCTGGCTGGCCTCCGGGCCCCGGTGCGGCCTGGGCGAGATCCACATCCCGGAAAACGAGCCCGGCAGCAGCATCATGCCCGGCAAGGTGAACCCCACCCAGTGCGAGGCCGTCACCATGGTGGCCGTGCAGGTGATGGCCAACGACGTGGCCGTGGGCATGGCCGCCAGCCAGGGCAACTTCGAGCTGAACGTGTTCATGCCGGTGCTGATCTATAATTTCCTGCAGTCGGTGCGGCTGCTGGCGGACGGCATCCGCTCGTTCAACGACAACTGCGTGTCCGGCATCACCGCCAACCGGGACAGGATGCGCCGCAACCTGCACGACAGCCTGATGCTGGTGACGGCGCTGAACCCCTATATCGGCTATGACAACGCCGCGAAGACCGCCAAGCTGGCCTATGCCGAGAACATCTCGCTGCGGGAGGCCTGCGTGAAGCTGGGCTTCATGTCCGGCGAGGGCTTCGACGCGGTGTTCCACCCGGAGCAGATGGTATAGACCGGACACGGAAAACACGAGCGTTTGTATGAGGTCGCCCGCCCGCAAGGATCGCTCATAACCCCGCCGCCATTGTCGACGCGCGCCTCCGCGCAAGGAAGGAGCAAACCATGCTGACCCTATCCAACCACCAGGCGCGGCAGCTGCTGGTGCGCTATCACAACCTGGACGGGCGGGACGGCCTTCGCGGCATCGACGGCGTCCGCGCGATCATGGACCGGCTGGGCACGGTGCAATTCGACCCGCTGAACGTGGCGGGCCGCAACGCCGACCTGGCGCTGCAGGCCCGGGTGCGGGGCTATCGCCCGGACATGCTGCGCAGGCTGCTGTACGAGGAGCGCTATCTGGTCGACGGCTACGACAAGGAGATGTGCGTCTACACCGCCCGGGATTTCGGCGCCTTCGCCCCCCAGCGGGCCCTGCACGCCGCCGACGCCCGGAACTGGCTCACGGGCCGGGGCCAGGGCGAGGCCTTCGACATGCTGGAGGACATCCTCGCCGCCATCCGCGAGCGGGGTCCCCTGTCGCTGACGGACATCCCCATCGGCGAATCGAAGGACTTCGGCTGGGGCCCGCGCAGGCCCTCCGGCGCGGCCATCGAGTACCTGTTCCGCTCGGGCCGGCTGTGCATCGCGGACAAGGCTGGCACCCAGCGCCGCTTCGATTTGACCGAGCGGGTGCTGCCGCCGGAATGCCTGGAGGCCCCGGCGCGGGACGACGCAGCCTTCGCCGACTGGTACGTGCAGCGCCGGGTGCGCTGCGTGGGCCTGCTGTGGGGCCGCAAGGGCGGCGCGTGGCAGGGCTATGTGGTGTCCGGCGACGCCGGGCGCAGGGCGGCGCTTGAGCGGCTGTGCGGGGACGGCCGGCTGGTCCCCCTGAGGATCGAGGGGATCAGGGACACCTTCTACGCGCCGCCGGAGGCGCCGGACATGCTGGAGGACGCCGGGTCCGCCCCGCGGATGCGCTTCAATGCGCTTCATCGCGCCGCTGGACAACCTGATGTGGGACCGGGCCATGGTGGAGGCGCTGTTCGGCTTCCGCTACCGCTGGGAGGTCTACACCCCCGTCGACAAGCGGGAGTTCGGCTATTACGTGCTGCCGGTGCTGTACGGCGTCCGCTTCGTGGGCCGGTTCGAGCCGGAGAACGTTTCAAAAGCCGGATGCCTGCGGGTGAAGGGCTGGTGGTGGGAAGCGGGCGTTCGCCCCAGCCGCGCCATGCTGGAGGCCGCCGAGGCGTCGCTGGAGCGCCTGGCCCGCTGCCTGGGCACGGCCCCGGACCCCGGCAATATGGATATCCTCCGAA
>CACYWI010000167.1 GCA_902778045.1 uncultured Eubacteriales bacterium | reverse complement strand
CGAGGCCATGCTGCGGCGCATCCATGAATGCGGCGGGCGGATCATGCTCTCCAGTGACTGCCACAATTCGGACTACCTGGACTGCCGTTTCCCCGAGGCCGCCGCGCTGGCGAAGGCCTGCGGCTTTCAGACCGCCTGGGAATACCGGGGGAACACGCCGGTGGAATACCCGCTGTAAACGGAGGACATGACCATGCAGCACAGAATTGCCCTGTACGCGGGCTCCTTCGATCCCTTCACCAACGGCCACATGGACATCCTGCGCAAGGCTGACGCCGAGGCCATGCGCGGGGCCATCCAGGCCGCCGTGGACGCCGAGGGCCTTCCCGCCCGGACGGTCATCCACACCGGGCTGGTGGCGGACTACTGCGCGCAGCACGGCATCCGCTGGTACGTGCGCGGTCTGCGCAACAGCGCGGACTACGCCTATGAGGAGAACCTGGCCCAGGTCAACCACCTGATCGACCCGTCGCTGGAGACGATCTACCTGCGCAGCGACGAGCCGGCCGTCTCCTCCAGCATGGTCCGGGAGCTGATGGCCTTCGGCAAGCCCGTGGGACAGTTCGTGCCCGGATCCGTGCAAAAAATCATCGAAAGCAAACCGCATTGAGGAAAGCGTTATGAAAAAAGTGGGAATGGTATCGCTGGGCTGCGCCAAGAACCGCGTGGACAGCGAAAACATGCTGGGCATGCTGTGCCAGAAGGGCTTTGAGATCGTCAGCGATCCCGCCGAGGCGGACGTGCTGTTCGTGAACACCTGCGGCTTTATCGAGAGCGCTAAGGAGGAATCCATCGAGGCGATCTTCGAGATGGCCCAGTACAAGAAGCAGGGCGACAAGAAGCTGTTCGTCACCGGCTGCCTGGCCCAGCGCTATCCCGACGCGCTGATGAGCGAGATTCCGGAGATCGACGGCATACTGGGCGTGGCGGAATACGCCCGGCTGTTTGAGATGATGGAGGCTGCCGACCGGCGGGAGCGCCCCTGCTACACCGCCAACGGCGCGCGCTTTTTGCACACGCCCCGGGTGCTGACCACCCCCGGCTACAGCGCCTATGTGAAGATCTCCGACGGCTGCGACAACCGCTGTACCTACTGCGCGATACCGCTGATCCGCGGCGGCTACAGCTCACGGCCCTTCGACGACATCGTGGAGGAGTGCCGTGGCCTGGCCGAGGAGGGCGTCACCGAGATCACGCTGATCGCCCAGGACACCAGCCGCTACGGCTGCGACTTCGGCGACGGCCACTATATGCTGCCGGAGCTGCTTCAGGCCGTCAGCGCCATCGAAAGGATCCACTGGGTGCGGGTGCTGTACTGCTATCCCGACAGCACCGAAGACCGGCTGCTGGACGCCATCCAGCAGCTGCCCAAGGTGGCCCCGTACCTGGACCTGCCCCTGCAGCACATCGACGACACGCTGCTGGTGCGCATGAACCGCCGGGGCAGCGCCGACTGGATCAGGAGCCGCATCGCCGAGTGCCGCAAGCGGGGCATCATACTGCGCACCACGATGATCGTGGGCTTCCCCGGCGAGACGGACGAACAGTTCCAGACGCTGATCGACTTCGTGAAGGAAGCCCGCTTCGAGCGCCTGGGCGCGTTCACCTATTCCGCCGAGGAGGGCACCGCCGCGGCGAAGATGCCGGATCAGATCGACGAGGCGGTGAAGCAGGCCCGGCTGGACCAGTTGATGATGCTGCAGCAGGCCATATCGATGGAGGTCAACGAGGCCCGGATCGGCGCCGAGTGCGAGGTGCTGGTGGACGGCTTTGACGAGGAATCCGGCCGCTTCTACGGCAGGAGCCTGCTGGAGGCCCCGGAGAGCGACGGCTGCATCTTCCTGACCGCGGACCGGGAGCTGACCCCCGGCGAATATGTGCAGGTGCGGATCACCGGCGCGGACGCCTATGACCTGGAAGGAGAGGTAATCGCATGAACCTGCCAAACAAGCTGACGCTGCTGCGGGTGTGCATGATCCCGCTGTTCGTGATACTGGCCCGGATGAGCCCGTTATGGGCCCAGTGCGCGGCGGTGGCCGTGTACGGGCTGGCCTGCCTGACCGACCTGTTCGACGGGCGCATCGCCCGGTCGAGGAACCTGATCACCGACTTCGGCAAGTTCATGGACCCCATCGCCGACAAGCTGCTGGTGATGAGCGCCCTGATCGTGCTGACGGCCCAGGGCCGCATGCCGGACTGGGTGTGCATACTGATGCTGGCCCGGGAATTCCTGGTCAGCGGCTTCCGGCTGGTGGCGGTGGAGAACGGCCGCGTGATCGCCGCCGGGCCGCTGGGCAAGCTGAAGACCGTGTTCCAGATGAGCGCCACCATCGCGCTGATGCTGCTGGTGCCGCTGGAGGGCAAGGCGCTGCTGGGCCAGTTCGGCATCACGCTGGCCAATGTGCTGCTGTACATCGCGCTCGCGCTGACCGTGATCAGCGGCGCGGACTATCTGATTCGAAACCGCGATTGCATCAAGGACATGTAATAAGGAGGGCCCCCCATGAACAAGTGGAACCGCATCAACTACCACCCGAACCTGCCCCTGGCCGAGGACGGCCACAAGGTCACCGCCAGCCCGGAGCACATCCGCCTGAGCCTGGACGCCGCCCGGGAGGGCATGGTGCTGTTGAAAAACGACAACGGCGCGCTGCCGCTGCGGCAGGGCGCGAAGGTGGCGCTGTTCGGCAAGGGCACCTATGACTATGTGAAGGGCGGCGGCGGCAGCGGCGACGTGGCCTCGCCCTATGTGCGCAACCTGGCCGAGGGCATGAAGCAGTATCCCGACCGCGTGACGCTGTTTGCCGAGACCGACGAATTCTACCGCGAGCACGTGCGCGCCCGCTATGCCGAGGGCCGCGAGCCCGGCGCCGTGGACGAGCCGGAGCTGCCGGAGGACATCGTGAAGCGGGCTGCCGCCTTCGCCGAGGCCGCGATCATCTCCATCAGCCGCTTCTCCAGCGAGGGCTGGGACCGCAAGAGCGCCTTCGACAAGATCGCGCAGCACGTGGGTGTGTGGACGGACGACCCCCGCTACCAGCTGACCCAGGCCCTGTTCGTGAAGGGCGACTTCGTGCTGACCGACGCCGAGGCGGAGATGGTGCGCAAGGTGTCCGACGCCTTCGACCGGGTGATCGTGGTATTGAACGTGGGCAGCGTGTTCGACACCGCCTGGTTCATCGACAACCCCGCCATCGACGCCGCGCTGATGGGCTGGCAGGCGGGCATGGAGGGCGGCCTGGCCGAGGCTCAGCTGCTGCTGGGTCTGGACACCCCCTCGGGCAAGCTGGCGGACACCTTCGCCGCCACGCTGGAGGACTATCCCTCCTCCCCGGGCTTCTACGAGTCCGACGACTACGTGAACTACGAGGACGACATCTATGTGGGCTACCGCTACTTTGAGACCATCCCCGGCGCGGACAAGAAGGTGAACTATCCCTTCGGCTACGGCCTGTCCTATACCCGCTTCGAGCTGTCCGAGCCCGCCTTTGCCGTCACCAGCGAGACGATCTCCGTTTCCCTGTCCGTCACCAACACCGGCGACGTTCCGGGCAAGGAGGTCGTGCAGGTCTACTTCGCCGCGCCCCAGGGCAAGCTGGGCAAGCCAGCCCGCCAACTGGCCGGCTGGCAGAAGACCCGCAAGCTGATGCCCGGCGAGAGCCAGAAGCTGCGCATCACCTTCCCGATCGAGCGCATGGCCGCCTATGACGATTTGGGCAAGGTGTGCAAGTCCGCCTGGCTGCTGGAGGCGGGGGACTATGCCTTCTTCGTGGGCACCGACGTGCGCGCGCCCCGGGCGGATTTCACCTGGAAGCTGGAAAGCACCCGCGTGGTGGAGCAGCTCAGCCCCCGCATGGTTCCCGCCCAGCTGGAAAAGCGCATGCTGGCCGACGGCAGCTATGAGCCGCTGCCCCAGGGCACGCCCAACGACCCCAACGCCGACGCGCTGCCCCGCATGAACGACGAGGACTGCAACGGCGTTTGCCCCGCGACCCGCCCCATGGCCAGCCGCCGCTATCGCCTGAAGAACCCCAACCCCCAGCTGATCGACGTGGCCGAGGGCCGGATCACCCTGGATGAATTCATCACCGCCCTCTCCGACGAGGACCTGGCCTGGCTGCTGGGCGGCCAGCCCAACGTGGGCGTGGCCAACACCTTCGGCTACGGCAACCTGCCGCTGTACGGCGTGCCCAACGTGATGAGCGCCGACGGCCCCGCGGGCCTGCGCATCCGCCCGGAGGTGGGCGTGAAGACCACCGCCTTCCCCTGCGCCTGCCTGCTGGCCTGCACCTGGGATCCCCAGGTCAACGAGGCCGTGGGCCGCGCCGCCGGCGAGGAGGTCAAGGAGAACAACATCGGCGCGTGGCTGGCGCCGGCCATCAACATCCACCGCAACCCGCTGTGCGGCCGCAACTTTGAGTATTTCTCCGAGGACCCGCTGCTCACCGGTCACCTGGCCGGCGCGCTGATCCGCGGCGTGCAGTCCAACGGCGTGGCCGCCACCGCCAAGCACCTGGCCCTGAACAACAAGGAGACCAACCGCAAGGACTGCGACTCCCGCGCCTCCGAACGGGCCATCCGCGAGATCTACCTGAAGGCCTTTGAGATCGTGGTGAAGGAGTACGACGTGTGGAGCATCATGACCAGCTACAACGTAATCAACGGCCACCGCGCCAGCGAGTACGACGACATGCTCAACGGCATACTGCGCGGCGAATGGGGCTACGAGGGCATGGTGACCACCGACTGGTGGACCTACGGCGAGCACTACAAGGAGTGCGCCGCCGGCAACGACATGAAGATGGGCTGCGGCTATCCCGAAAGGCTCATGAAGGCCCTGGAGATCGGCGCCCTGACCCGCGAGCAGATGGAGACCGCCGCCAGGCACATCCTGGGGATGATCCTGAAGCTGGATTGAGCCGACAGAGCCGGCTCCGCAGGTTTACTGGCGGTAAATCAAGGGGAATCAACGCAGAAATGCAGTCAAAGACGCCGAAAATGCGCTTCAGGTATTTTGGAAACACACTCTAATCTCTCAATCAGAGAATCTCATACTATTAGCTATACAAACGCAATTGAAAAAGGCGTTACAGAGATAATTTCTGTACCGCCTTTTCTCATTCATCTTTCTGCGCCGCCCCCATACGACAGCACCAGATCCACAAGATCATGATACAGTGGGCATTCCTTTTCGCCGCAGTGATTCCGTATTCCCAGCACAAGCCAATCCAACGGTACGTTCAATGCCGCGCTCAATCGTGCCATCGTGTCCAGCGACGGCGTTTTCTCAGCGCGCTCGATGTGGCCGACAAAGGATGCGGAGACACTTACCATGCGGGCAAGCTCAACCTGTGGCAGCTTCAATGTCTTGCGCCGTTGACGCACACGACTACCGATGCTCGCATAATCCATGCTGCTCTATCCCTCACTTTTCCACACTTTATAGTGATTATAATCACTATATATTAAGACTGCAAGCCCCATATAATGCTTATGAGGTGAGCGTATGGCTATTTCCTTTCGCCCGATGCGGGAATACATGGAAAAGCATCATATTTCCTATTACCGCCTGGGCAACGAGGGGATCGACGCGCAGACCCTGCAGCGCATACGCCACGACCAGCCCATCACCACGACCACCCTCGACGCGCTGTGCAGAATCATGGATTGCCAGCCAGGCGACCTGATCGAGTATATCAAAGAAGCCCCCGATGCCTGACGGCACCGGGGG
>CACYWI010000166.1 GCA_902778045.1 uncultured Eubacteriales bacterium | reverse complement strand
CAGCCGGTAGCCGTAGGATTCTCCCCGGCGCAGCACCGCCAGCACGCAGGCGTCCAGTATGCCCCGCTTCAGCTGGGCATCCATGCAATCACCCCCTTCACGTTATATTATACAACACATAGTATTGTGCGTCAAGGGGGATTTTAGAGTGGAGAGTGGAGCTTTGGTTGAAATCTTTCGGATTTCTTTGATTCAGACTGTCGCGACGGCGCCCACAGGGATTTGCACCGCCATTCTCAGTTTTCAATTCTCAATTCCCTTTCAAAGCCCCGCGACCCAACGCTCAAAGATCCGCTTGACCACGCCGCGCTTTTCGGGCACGGCCCCGGCGGCGACCACGGGAATGCGTGTAATCTCCCTTCCGTCGATGGTAACGATCACGCTGCCCACGGCCTGGCCCTGGGTCACCGGGGCGGCCAGGGAATCGGGCAGGTCCGGGGACAGGCCGACGCGCTGCTCGTCGCCCCGGTTCACCAGCAGCGTCAGGTCCCCGTCCAGCGCCAGGGCCACACCGTCGGATTCGCCGCCGGTGACGGGCAGCACGCCCTTCACACGGGTTCCCCGGGTGGCGACCGGGTACTTGCGGTAGTTGGCAAAGCCGAAGTCAAACATCCGCTGGGCGATGGCGAAGCGCTCCTTGCCGGCTTCAGCCCCCAGCACCACGGCGATCAGCCGCATGTCAGAGCGCCGGGCGGTGGCGGCCACGCAGTAGCCCGCCTCGTTGGTGGAGCCGGTCTTTCCACCGTCGCAGCCGTCGTACAGCTTCAGCAGCTTGTTGGTGTTCACCAGCTGGGTCACCCGGCCGTCGCCGTGGTCGATGTCCTCCATCCATACGGTGGAATAGTCGAAGTACTCCGGGTGGCTGAACATCTGTCGGGCCATCACGGCCACGTCCCGGGCGGTGGTGTGCTGGCCGTCGGCGGGCAGGCCGGTGCAGTTTTCAAAGTGGGTGCCCTCCATGCCCAGCTCACCGGCCCGGCGGTTCATGGCGTCCACGCACAGCGCCTCGCTGCCGTACAGCGCCTCGGCCAGGGCCACGGCGGCGTCATTGGCGCTGCCCACGATCATGCACTTCAAAAGCGTGGATACCGTCTGTCGCTCGCCGGTATCCAGCAGCACCTGGCTGCCGCCCATGCCGGAGGCGCTTTGGGAGATCGTGACCCCGTCCTCCCCTCGTACCCGTCCCTCGGCCAGCTGCTCCAGGGTCAAGAGGATCGTCATCACCTTGGTCACCGAGGCGACGGGCCGGGGCGCGTCCGGGTTCATCTGGAAGATGATCTGGCCGCTGTCCGCCTCCATCAGCAGGGCGGCGGCGCAGCCCATGTGGATTGGCGGGTTCTCCAGAAGGGGCTCCCCGGATACCGGCGGCAGCGCCGCGGGGGCCTCGGAGGCCTGTGGCACGGCGGTGGGGGACAGGTCGATCTCGCCGGAATGGCCCCGCGCGGGCGGGCAGAGAAGCAAGGCGCACAGCAACAGCGCCGCAAGGATTCTTCGCATGGCAATCCCTCCGTTTTACCGTTTTGGCATCCCTTCATCATGTGCGCGCGAACCGGGAAACATGACATTTACTTGCACAGAAATACCACAGTTTTTATAAGAAAGTACATTTTTTGTGTAACTTGCCCTTGCAATCAACGCAAATTGGTGCTATAATGCATATGTTCATTGAGAATATGTGCGCTATTCCGGCTTTGGCGCGTACACGAGGAAAGACGGGGGGTTACCCAAATGAGCAAAAACAACAAGCAGCGCACGCTGGCGGATTCCGGAAAGCGGCAGGCGGCCTATCTTGCGATGGTACTGCCGGGCGCGCTGTTCCTGCTGGCGTTTGCGTATCTGCCGATGCCCGGCATCATACTGGCGTTCAAGAAATACCAGATGACGGTGCCCACGGCCAACTCCTTCTTCAAGAACATCTTCCTGAACAGCCTGTTTTCCAGCGAGTGGAACGGCCTGAACAACTTCACCTACCTGCTGAAGGACGCCCCGATGCTGATCCGCAACACGGTGGGCTACAACCTGCTGTTCATGGTGGTGGGCGTGGTGCTCCAGGTGGGCCTGGCGGTGCTGATCAACGAGCTGCGCAACCGCAAGACGGCGAAGATCTACCACACCATCATGTTCATGCCTTACTTCGTCAGCTGGATCGTGGTGATGTACGCGTTGTACGCCATGATCGCGGCCAACGGCTTCTTCAACCAGATCAACGCGGCCATGGGCCGTGACGCGGTGAAGTTCTACAGCCAGAAGCAGTACTGGCCGTGGATCTTCCTGATCGCCAACATATGGAAGTACACCGGCCAGGGCTCCATCATCTACCTGGCCACGCTGACGGGCTTTGACGAGCAGCTGTACGAGGCCGGCGCCATCGACGGCGCCAGCAAGTGGCAGCAGTTCAAGTACATCACGCTGCCCCAGCTGATGCCGGTCATCGTGATGCTGCAGATCCTGGCGGTGGGCCGCATCTTCAACGGCGACTTCGACATGTTCTATTCGCTGCCCAACGGCTCGGGCACGTTGCGCCAGGTGACCAGCACCATCGACACCTACGTGTACGACATGCTGAAGAAGGGCAACCTGCGCAACTCCTTCGGCTACGCCGGCGCGGGCGCCTTCTTCCAGTCGGTGGTCGGCTTCGTGCTGATCATACTGACCAACACCATCGTGCGCAAGTCCC
The DNA here is from genome assembly GCA_902778045.1 of uncultured Eubacteriales bacterium. GTDB lineage: Bacteria > Bacillota > Clostridia > Christensenellales > Aristaeellaceae > UBA2862. The sequence continues at coordinate 2,326 of CACYWI010000166.1, read as the reverse complement.
ATCCCGACATGGCGCTGTTCTGATGAAGGGAGGTTTCTGAAATGACTGCTGTCGATGTCAAAAAGCTGAAAAAAGCTGAAAAGGAAGCCGCCCGCCACAGCGCGGCGAAGAACCAGATCTCCCGGGGCGCGAACCTGGCCTTCAACATCCTGCTGATCGTGGCGTGCATACTGACGATCTTCCCGCTGTGGATCATCTTGGTTTCCTCGATCACCAGCGAGGTGGCGCTGACGACCTACGGCTATCGCCTGTGGCCGCTGGAGTTTTCCACCACCGCCTACACCTATCTGTTTAGAAGCGGCTCGGCCATACTGACGGCCTATAAAAACACGATCATCGCCACCGTGGCGGGCACCGTGATCTCGGTGATCACCGTGGGCCTGTACGCCTACGCGCTGAGCCGGCCGGACTTCAAGTACAAGAAGTTCTTCACGTTCTTCTCGTTCTTCACGATGCTGTTCGGCGGCGGCATGGTCAGCTACTACAACATGTGCCGCAGCGTGCTGGGCCTGAAGGATACGGTTTGGGCGCTTTTCCTGCCCATGGCCTTTTCCGCCTACTGGGTGATCATCATGCGCACGTTCTACCAGTCCTCGGTGCCGGAGGCGATCATTGAGTCCGCCCGCATCGACGGCTGCGGCGAGTGGCGCACGCTGATCCAGATCGTGGCCCCGCTGGCGCTGCCGGGCTTTGCCACGGTGGCCCTGTTCAGCGCTATCGGCGTGTGGAACGACTTCCGCAACTGCCTGCTGCTGAACGACAGCGCGCAGTACTACAACCTGCAGTACACGATCTACCAGACCATGAACAACCTGCGCTTCATCAAGGAGAACGCCAGCCGGATGGGCGGCGTGAACGTGGCGAACCTCCCGGCGGAGACGTTCCGCATGTCCATGGCGGTGGTCACGGTGGGCCCGATCATACTGGCCTACCCCTTCTTCCAGAAGTACTTCGTCAAGGGCCTCACGGTTGGCGCCGTGAAGGGCTGATACCTTGGAGGGCGGCCCGCCATGGGCCGCCCCAGCAAGGGAAGGCTTCGAAAAGGTTTTCTTAAAGATTTCAAGGGCGTACGCGGCCCTCGAAATAGATCAACTTAGGAGGGAAACATCATGCGTAAACTGGTTACTCTGCTTCTGGCGCTGGCGATGGTTCTGTCGCTGGTTACCGCCGCTGTGGCCGAGGAGCCCTATACCCTGGACATCTACTGGGTGGGCAACGGCGACAACGAAGCTGTCCGTGCGGGCGTTGAAGAGGCTGTGAACGCCTACATCGAGCCCCTGATCGGCGCGAAGGTCAGCTACCACATCATCGGCTGGGGCGACTGGAACGACAAGGCCATCAACGCGCTGCAGTCCGGCGAGAAGATGGATCTGATCTTCACCGCTGACTGGGAAGGCTACGGCATCGAGGTTGCCGGCGGCCTGCTGCAGCCCCTGGACGACCTGCTCGAGCAGTACGGTCAGGGCATCAAGGAGACCCTGCCCCAGACCTTCCTGGACGGCGTCAAGGTGAACGGCGTGCTGTACGGCATCCCCACCAACAAGGAGCTGTGCGTGCCGGAAGGCTTCATCATCAACAAGACCGCGGCTGAGGAGATCGGCTGGGACGTCACCGCTGACGATCCCTCCATCAAGACCACCGCTGATCTGGAGCCCTGGCTGGCCAAGTACAAGGAGCTCCATCCCGACAAGTATCCCTACCTGATGGACGGCCAGAACGGCCGCTGGGCCGACGAGCCCTGGTGCCCCGACTGGGCGGGCATGACCAACAACTCCGTCGCCATGAAGATGGCGAAGGGCGAAGACGGCAACTTTGACGAGACCGTGTACAGCATCTTCGAGACTCCCGAGCAGGAGGAGCACATCCGCCTGATGTACGACTGGGGCCAGAAGGGCTACATCGATCCCGATGCTGCCCTGACCTCCTTCGACTACAACGGCACCTTCGGCCGCGGCGACTTCCTGGCCTTCTCCCAGCCCCTGAAGGGCAACGGCATCAAGGCTGTTGAGATGTACCAGGCCAACAAGACCGCCGAGTTCGAGTGCGTCGAGATCACCATGCAGCCCAAGTACGTCGTGACCACCCACGCCGGCGGCTCCATGTTCGGTATCCCGGTGACCTCTCAGAATCCTGAGAAGGCCATGCAGTACCTGAACCTGATGCATTCCGACGCGACGCTCGTCAACCTGATGCTGTTCGGCGCCGAGGGCGTGAACTACGAGAAGGTCGACGAAAACACCGTGAAGCTGACCGACCAGAACTGGTACGGCGTGCACGGCGGCGCCTGGACCGTGGGCAACACCAAGCTCCAGTACGTCACCGAGGG
>CACYWI010000165.1 GCA_902778045.1 uncultured Eubacteriales bacterium | reverse complement strand
ATCGTGTCCTACAAGGACGACGCCACCGCCTTCAACGGCCTGAAGAAGGGCACCATCGCCGGCAAGGGCGTCATCAACAACCGCATGAGCAACATGCTGATGCAGATGCTGGAGCAGCATGGCGTGCCCACCCACTTCGTCAAGGAGCTGAGCGACCGGGACACCCTGGTGAAGAAGGTCTCCATCGTGCCGCTGGAGGTCATCATCCGCAACATCTCCGCCGGCAGCTTCGCCAAGCACTACGGCGTGGAGGAGGGCATCGTGTTCGACGCCCCCACCATCGAGTTCTCCTATAAGAACGACGACCTGGGCGACCCGCTGCTGAACCGCTATCACGCGCTGGCGCTGAAGCTGGCCACCGCCGATGAGATCGACCTGATCGAAAAATACGCCTTCCGCGTGAACGAGGTGCTGAAGGAGTACTTCCTGAAGCTGAACATCACGCTGGTGGACTTCAAGCTGGAGTTCGGCCGCCTGCCGGACGGCACCATCGTGCTGGCCGACGAGATCAGCCCGGACACCTGCCGCTTCTGGGACAAGGATACCGGCGAAAAGCTGGACAAGGACCGCTTCCGCCGCGACCTGGGCGGCGTCGAGGACGCTTACAACGAGGTCATGCGCAGACTGATGGGCAAGTAAGGGGAGATAGCGTATATGAGCAAAATCCATGAGGAATGCGGCGTTTTCGGTATTTACAGCAACGATGTGGGACAGGTGGCCTCCGACTGCTACTACGCGCTGTTCGCGCTGCAGCACCGCGGCCAGGAGAGCGCCGGTATCACCGTGAACGAAAAGGGACGCCTGCGCACCCACAAGGACGCGGGCCTGGTGCAGGACGTGTTCACGCCGGACGTGATGAACTATCTGGGACAGGGCAATATGGCCGTGGGCCACGTGCGCTACGGCACCGCGGGCATCAACCCCGTGCAGAACGCCCAGCCCATCGTGGTCAACCACGTCAAGGGCTTGATGTCGCTGGCCCACAACGGCAGCCTGACCAACGCCAGCGAGCTGCGGGAGGAGCTGGAGCTGAACGGCTCCATATTCCACATGACCAGCGATTCCGAGATCATCGCCCACGTCATCATCCGCGAGCGGCTGAAGGCCCCCTCCATCGAGGCGGCGGTCAGCCGGGCCATGGACCGGCTGGACGGCGCGTATTCCTTTGTGGTGATGTCCTCCAAGAAGCTGATCGCGGCTCGCGATCCCCACGGCTTCCACCCGCTGTGCATCGGCACCCGGCCGGACGGCAGCGTGATCTTCGCCTCGGAGACCTGCGCGCTGGACGCCGTGGGCGCCACCTTCCTGCGGGACGTGCAGCCCGGCGAGGTCGTGATCGTGGACAAGAAGGGCATGCGCAGCGACGACAGCCACGTGGGCAAGTGCAAGAAGGCGCTGTGCGTGTTTGAATACATCTACTTCGCCCGCCCGGATTCCGTGGTGGACGGCTCCAGCGTGCACATGGCCCGCCAGCGCGCGGGCAGCTTCCTGGCCCTGGAGCATCCCTGCAACGCCGACGTGGTGATCGGCGTGCCGGACAGCGGCCTGGACGCGGCGATCGGCTATGCCAAGACCTCCGGCATTCCCTACGGCATCGGCTTCATCAAGAACAAGTACATCGGCAGGACGTTCATACAGCCCACCCAGTCCGACCGCGAGAACAAGGTGCGCATCAAGCTGAACCCGGTCTCCGCCACGGTGAAGGGCAAGCGCGTGGTGCTGGTGGANNNGTGGACAGCCAGGAGAACCTGATCGCCTACAAGCACACCGTGGATGAGATCGCGAAGATCATCGGCGTGGACTCCCTGGGCTACCTGTCCTGCGAGAACGCCCACAAGCTGGCGGAGAACACCACCGGCTTCTGCACCGCCTGCTTCGACGGCAAGTATCCTACCAACCCGCCCAAGAAGCCGGACAAGACCCGGTTCGAGCGGGGAATCGACGAATAGAGCTGAGAGTGGAGGGTGAAGATGGCGAACAGTGTATCAAGGTCTGAAAGCTATGCCGCGGCGGGCGTCGATATCACCGCGGGCTACAGGGCTGTCGAGCTGATGAAAAAGCACATCGCCCGGACCAACATACCGGGTGTGGTGTCCGGCATCGGCGGCTTCGGCGGCCTGTTCGAGCTGGACATGACGGGCCTGACCCATCCGGTGCTGGTCAGCGGCACCGACGGCGTGGGCACCAAGCTGAAGCTGGCCTTTCTGATGGACAAGCACGACACCGTGGGCATCGACTGCGTGGCCATGTGCGTCAACGACATCGTGTGCTGCGGCGCGAAGCCCCTGGTGTTCCTGGATTACATCGCCTGCGGCAAGAACGTGCCGGAGAAGATCGCGCAGATCGTGTCCGGCGTGGCCGAGGGCTGCGTGCAGGCGGGCTGCGCGCTGATCGGCGGCGAGACCGCCGAAATGCCCGGCTTCTATCCCGTGAACGAGTACGACCTGGCGGGCTTCTCCGTAGGCGTGGTGGAGAAGAGCAAAATCTTCGATCCCACCGCGGTGAAGGCCGGCGACGCGCTGATCGGCCTGCCCTCCTCGGGCGTGCACTCCAACGGCTTTTCGCTGGTGCGCAAGGTGTTCGACGTGGAGAACGGCGGCCTGGACTTCTACTGTGACGACCTGGGCCGCACCCTGGGCGAGGCGCTGCTGGAGCCCACCCGCATCTATGTGAAGCCGGTATTGAAGCTGGCCGAGACCGTGCGGGTCAAGGCGGCCAGCCACATCACCGGCGGCGGCTTCTACGAGAACATACCGCGCAGCCTGCCCGAGGGCCTCACCGCCTGCATCGACCTGGGCAAGATCGGCCCGGTCCCGCTGTTCGAGCGCATCGCCAGCGCGGGCCACATTCCCATGCGGGACATGTACAACACCTTCAACATGGGCATCGGCATGTGCCTGACCGTGCCCGCCGATCAGGCGGACGAGGCCGTGGCCGTGCTGCGCGCCTGCGGCGAGGACGCCCGGGTGATCGGCGAGGTCGTGCCCGGCGAGGAAAGGGTGGCGCTGGTATGAGAACGCGCGTCGCGGTGCTGGTCTCCGGCGGCGGCACCAATCTGCAGGCCCTGATCGACGCCGCGGGCCGGGGCGAGATCCCCCACGGCGAGCTGGCGCTGGTGGTGTCCAACAACGAAAGCGCCTACGCGCTGGAGCGGGCGCGGAAGGCCGGCATCCCCACGGCGCTGTGCCTGCGGGCAAAGGGCGAGCCCCGCGCCGACTTCGAGGCGCGGCTGCTGGACATCCTGTCGCAGAACCGCATCGACATGATCGTGCTCGCCGGCTTCATGGCGATACTCTCCGCCGACTTCGTTTGCCGCTACCCGGACCGGATCATCAACGTGCATCCTTCGCTGATCCCGTCCTTCTGCGGCGAGGGCTTCTACGGCCTTCGGGTGCACCGGGCGGCGCTGGACTACGGCGTGAAGGTCACCGGCGCGACGGTCCACTATGTGAACGAGATCCCCGACGGCGGGCGCATCATCTGCCAGAAGGCCGTCGAGATCCAGCCGGGGGATACCCCCGAGATCCTCCAGCGCCGGGTGATGGAGCAGGCCGAATGGATACTGCTGCCCCGGGCGACGGAGATGGTAGCGCGGAAAATAATGGAGAATTGACAATTGAGAATGGAGAATTGAAGCAGACGGACACGCCCAATTCTCATTTCAGCAGTACAGGAGGCTTATATATGATCCAGTCAGCATCCAGCGCCGTCGGGGCGACCACCTATCCGGGCCGCGGCATCATCATGGGCAAGAGCGCGGACGGCAAGCGGGCCGTGATGGCCTACTTCATCATGGGCCGCAGCGTGAACAGCCGCAACCGCGTGTTCGTGGAGCAGCCCGGCGGCATCCGCACCGAGGCCTTCGACCCGTCGAAGATGGTGGACCCCAGCCTGATCATCTATTCCCCGGTCAGGACCATCGACAACAAGGTGATCGTCACCAACGGCGACCAGACCGACACCATCCACGATTACATCGGCGAGGACGCCGACTTCGTGGACGCGCTGATGACCCGCACCTTCGAGCCCGACGCCCCCAACTTCACCCCCCGCGTCAGCGCCATGGCCACCTTCGTGGGCGGCGATTTCAGCCTGGATATGGCCATACTGCGCGCCGGCGACGCCCAGGGCAGCTGCTGCCATCGGGTGTTCTGGAAGTATGAGAAGGTGGAGGCGGGCAAGGGCTACTTCCTGCACACCTACCTGAAGGACGGCAACCCGATCCCCAGCTTCACCGGCGACCCGGAGACGGTGGCCCTGGACGACGCCTCCGCCTTCGACCTGGCCAAGGCGCTTTGGGCCGGGCTGGATCAGAACAACAAGGTTTCGCTGTGGGTCTGCACCCGCGACCTGGAAACCGGCAGGACCGACACATCGATCATCAACGCGAACGCGTAACGGAGGGCAAACACCATGGCACATGAGATTCAACTGAAGTACGGCTGCAACCCCAACCAGAAGCCCTCCCGCATCTTCATGGAGGGCGGCGAGCTGCCGCTGGAGGTCGTCAACGGCCGCCCCGGCTACATCAACTTCCTGGACGCGCTGAACAGCTGGCAGCTGGTTACCGAGCTGAAAAAGGCCACCGGCATGCCCGCCGCGGCCTCCTTCAAGCACGTCAGCCCCGCCGGCGCGGCCATCGGCAACCCGCTGACGGACGTGCTGCGCAGGATCTACTTCGTGCCCGAGGACATGGAGCTGTCCCCGCTGGCCTGCGCCTATGCCCGCGCCCGCGGCGCGGACCGCATGAGCTCCTTCGGCGATTTCATCGCGCTGTCCGACGTGTGCGACGTGCCCACCGCCCAGCTGATCCGCCACGAGGTTTCCGACGGCATCATCGCCCCCGGCTATACCGACGAGGCGCTGGCCATACTGAAGGAGAAGCGCAAGGGCGGCTACAACATCATCAAGATCGACCCGAACTACGTGCCCGAGGAGATCGAGCGCAAGCAGGTGTTCGGCATCACCTTCGAGCAGGGCCGCCAGGCGCTGGAGATCAACAATGAGATGATCTCCAATGTCGTGACGAAGAACAAGGCCCTCACCGAGGCCCAGAAGAAGGACCTGCTGGTGGCGCTGATCACGCTGAAGTACACCCAGTCCAACTCCGTGTGCTATGTGAAGGACGGCCAGGCCATCGGCGTGGGCGCCGGCCAGCAGAGCCGCATCCACTGCACCCGCCTGGCGGGCGGCAAGGCCGACAACTGGCACCTCAGGCAGCACGAGAAGGTGCTGAACCTGCCCTTCCGCAGCGACGTGGGCCGCCCCGACCGGGACAACGCCATCGACGTGTACATCTCCGAGGATTGGGAGGACGTGCTGGGCGAGGGCCGCTGGCAGCGCCTGTTCACCACCCGCCCCGAGCCGCTGACCCGCGAGGAGAAGCGCGCCTACCTGGACACCGTGACCGACGTGGCCCTGGGCAGCGACGCCTTCTTCCCCTTCAGCGACAACATCGAGCGCGCCCACCGCAGCGGCGTGACCTGCATCGCTCAGCCCGGCGGCTCCATCCGCGACGACCTGGTGATCGAAAAGTGCGACGAGTACGGCATCGCCATGGCGTTCACGGGCATCCGGCTGTTCCATCATTAAGAGGGACACCGAACGCCTGGAAAACAGTCCGGTGGACTGTTTTCAGTGAGGTGGGGTCGGCAGACCCAGGCAATAGGCAATAGGCAATAGGGATTGTGGCTGCCGCGCGGTAAATAAGCCTTCCCCTTTAGGGGAAGGTGGCGCGAAGCGCCGGAAGAGGTCGTTCCCCAGAAATTGAAGCCATGGATATCGCAAACAACATCCTGAAAAAGCTGTTTGAAAACGTCTACTTCATCACCGGCACGGCCTACGCGGGGAAATCCACGATGGTCAGGATGCTGGCCCAGAAGCACGGCGGCGTGTGGTGCCGGGAGAACTACACCGAGGACCTGTTCGGTCTCATCGCCCCCCAGCACCAGCCGAACCTTTGCTACTTTGACACCATGTCCGGCTGGCAGGAATTCGTGCACCGCACGCCCGAGCAGTATGAGGCGTGGCTATACGGCTGCGCCTCGGAAAACGTGGGGCTGGAGCTGATCGAGCTGATCCGGCGGACGGAGGCGGGCCAAAGCGTGTTCGTGGACACGCAGTTCCCGCTGGAGGTATTGCGGGGAATCTCGGACTACCGTCACGTGGCCGTGATGCTCTCCGATCCCGGGATCTCCGTCAGCCGGTTCTTCGACCGGCCGGACGCGGAAAAGCAGTTCATCTATCAGAAGATCATGGAGGCCGAGGACCCGCAGGCCACGCTGGCGAACTACCGCGCCGTGCTGGAGCGGATCAACAGCCCCGAAAACTATCGCAGGCTCGAGGACAGCGGCTTCTTCGTGCTGAAGCGCGACGAGGCCCGGACCCCGGAGCAGACCCTGGCAATACTGGAAAGGCACTTTGGCCTGTTGGAGGATTAGCATGAAGATACTGGTCGTCGGCGGCGGCGGGCGCGAGCACGCCATCATCAAGAAGCTGAAGCAGAACCCGCAGGTCACGCAGATCGTGGCCCTGCCCGGCAA
>CACYWI010000164.1 GCA_902778045.1 uncultured Eubacteriales bacterium | reverse complement strand
GCTCTCGGGCCGGATGCCGTGGTCCAGGTGCGCGGCGAACAGGGTGAGCCCCAGCGCCGGGCGCGCCTCGCACAGCATGGCCGTCAGCGCCACGGAATCCGCGCCGCCGGACAGCGCGATCAAAACGCGCCTGCCCGCGAGGCCGGAAAGGTCGGCCGGGGGCATGTCGCCCCGCCGCATCGCAAAATCATCCACCATAGCAGATACTATTATAATCGGTTTAAAAAAATATAGCAACCGATTTTGACCGCGAAACGGCATAAATGCTGTAAAAAGAGGTTAAAATCATGATATGCAGGAAAGGATTTCCAGCGCCGCCGTCGGTCGCCCGACGGGCCGCACTTCGGCACGGGGCGACAAACATTCCCACCGCGCGGGGCATTTGCCAGCATAGCGGCCCCGGCTTTCGGTCAAAATGGCGGATGGCTCGCGGCGCGGGGCGGCGCTTGGATTGGTAAAAAGCGGAAGCGCGGCGCGGACCGCCGGGGGAAAATGGGAAGCAAGGAGGAATGGTGCGATGGGGGACAGGTTCAGGCGGCGGCTGTCCGGCGCGCTGGCCGCGGCGATGGCGATGCTCATGCTGTCGCCGCAGCTGGGGGCGCTGTCGCGGCTGCCGGACGAAATGGTGCTGGACGCGGGCACGGTGACGGTGATCCCGGTGTCCGCGGCCCTGCGGGCGGACGCCAGCGGCGACGAGGGCGCGATCGCCGGCGTGGAGACGCGAACGGACGCCGGCGGGTCGAGCCTCGCTTTGACGGCGGGGGACAGCGGCGAGGGGCGGCTGACCTTCCGGCTGCTGGGGCTTCTGCCGCTGCGCACGGTGAAGCTGTCGGTGCAGCCCCAGCGGCGGCTGGTGCCGGGGGGCCAGTCCGTGGGCGTGGCGATGACCACCGGCGGCGTGGTGGTGGTCGGCAATTCGGATCTGGGCAAGACGCCCAGCCCGGCGCGGCTGGCGGGGCTGAAGAGCGGCGACGTGATCCAGTGCGTGAACGGCACGGACGTCAGCGGGGCGGCCCAGCTTTCGGCCTGCCTGGACGGCGGCGGCACGGCCCGCCTGCGGGTGCTGCGGGGCGGGAACGTGATGGAGTGCGAGGTGACCCCCGCGGTGGACGAGCGGGACGGCAGGTACCGCCTGGGAGCCTGGGTGCGGGACAGCACCGCCGGCGTGGGCACGCTGACGTTCTATGACCCGCGGAGCGGCGCCTTCGGCGCGCTGGGCCACGCCATCACCGACATCGACACCGGCGTGATGATGCCGGTGGGCGAGGGCGAGATCTACGCCAACCGGGTGGTGGACGTCACGCCCAGCCGGGACGGGGCCCCGGGCGAGCTGACCGGCGACTTCCTGGGCGAGACCGAGGCGCTGGGCAGCGTGAACCGGAACTGCGAATACGGCATATTCGGCCGCGCGGCAGAGCCCCTCGAAAACAGCCTGTACCCCGAGGGGCTGCCCGCGGCGACGCGGCGGCAGATCCACACCGGCCCCGCCACGCTGCTGACCACGGTGGACGGCGGGGGCGTGGGGGAGTACGACTGCGAGATCGTGCGCCTGTCCGACGCGGCGCAGCCCGCGGCCCGGGCCATGGTGGTGCGGGTGACGGACCCGGCGCTGCTTGAAAGGACCGGCGGCATCGTGCAGGGCATGTCCGGCAGCCCCCTGATCCAGGACGGGCGCATCATCGGCGCGGTGACCCACGTGATGGTGAACGACCCGGCCATGGGCTACGGCATATGCATTGAATCGATGCTGGGCGAGGCGGCGCAGGGATAAAACAGCAGGGGCGATCAGATGATCGTCCCTGCTGTGGCGCAGCATGAAATGTTGACCTGCCGGGGAACCGGATTGCCGCGTCGTCGCTGCGCTCCTCCTCGCAATGACAACCTACGACACGATCTGTTGTCTGTCATTGCGAAGCCCCGAAGGGGCTGTGGCAATCTGGCATCCTGAACGTGGGTCCAGTCGTCGCAGCGTACCGCGGTTAAGTCGGCTCAGTCCCAGCCCAGGTTGTCCACCAGGATGTAGCCCACGTAGCCGTTCCAGGTGACGCAGGCGAAGCGGTCGTTCACATAATAGCAGTCGGTGACCAGCGAGCCCAGGGGCACCTTTGCCAGCCGGTAGGCGGTGGTGTCCGGCAGCTCCCGCAGAGAGGCATAGGACAGGCAGTTCACGATGTACGCGTCGCCGATCCAGGTGCTGTCGTAGTTGGAGGCGCTGCTGCCGCCGGAGATCCAGGACAGGTTGTTGTTCAGTATGTAGCCCTCCACGCCGTTGTAGATGCAGTAGGAGAAGCGCTCGTCCTGGTAGAACACGTTGGTCACGATCTCGCCCAGGGGCACGCGCATCAGCAGGTTGCCGCTGGTGCTGGGATAGTCCCGCAGCGAGGCGTAGGTCTGGCAGTTCACGATCTGCATGTTGCCCAGGTAGTTGTCCGCCGGGTATTCGTAGCCCACCGGGCCGTAGATGAACGACAGGTTGCTGTTCAGTATGTAGCCGCCGATGCCGTTGTATTCGCAGTAGGTGAACCGGTCGTCCTGGTAGTAGCAGTTGATCACCGTGGAGCCCAGGGGCACCTTCGCCAGCCGGGCGGAGGCGGAATCCGGATAGACCCGCAGCGACGCCCAGGACTGGCAGTTCACGATCTCCATCGCGCCCAGCAGGTTGTCATAGGCGTTGTAGTCATAGTAGGCCTGGGCGGCCTGCCCCGCGCAGGCGGAGGCCAGCAGCATCACGATCAGCGCGAGCGCGGCGATGACGCGCAGTTTCTTCATGGGGATACCCTCCTTTTCGACGCCGTTTTCCTGCCTCTATTGTAAAGGATGGGCGAAGAAAAGTCAATGCCGTTTGCGGGTTATTCGTTCCAGGCCACGTCGGCGTCCACCAGCTGCACGTACATGTAGTTGCCCTCGTAGTAGGTGTCGAAGGTGCCGGTCACGGTGATGTCGGTGTCCAGCGGGGGATAGTCCTCGGGATAGGCGTGCTCGCCCTTCCACACGAATTCGATGCCCTGGGCGCAGCAGGCCGTGGCGTCGGCGATGATCGCGGCAAAGTACTCCTGCTGCGTGTCCTCGTCCTTGTAATAGCTGAAGCTGCCGTCCATCCTGATCCGCTGGCCCATGTAGGAATCCGGCTCGTTCATCATGTCGTACACCTGGGAGTACACCACGGTGCCGCTCAGCTGCGTCAGGTCCAGGTCCACCGGCAGCTCGGGGACCTCGGTGGCGGCCTCGGTGACGGCTTCGGATGCCTGGCCCGCGCCGCAGGCGGCCAGCGCCAGGACCGTCAGCCCCAGCAGGGCGATCAATGCAAGCTTCTTCATGTTCAGCCTCCTTGTCTATCTCCTGATTTTCTCGATGATGACGAACGCGACGTACACGGCGATATCCACCGCCACGATGGTGCTGCCCACGGGCGTGCCCCCGACGATGGACACCAGCATGCCGGTCAGCGCGCAGAGCACTGACAGCACCGCCGAGCAGACGGTGACGGCCCTGAAGCTCCTGAACAGCCGCATGGCCGACAGCGCCGGGAAGATGATCAGCGCCGAGATCAGCAGCGACCCCACCAGGTTCATGGCCAGCACGATGATCACGGCGATCACCACCGCGATCAGCAGGTTGCAGGCATCCACCCGGGTGCCCACGGCGCGGGCGAAGTCCTCGTCAAAGGTGACGGCGAACAGCTTGTTGTAGAACAGTATGAACAGCGCCACCACCGCCACGGAAAGCCCCGCGCTCAGCCAGACCTCGGTTTTCGTGAGCGTCAGTATCGATGTGGAGCCGAACAGCGTGGCGCACACGTCGCCGGACAGGTTCGACGACGTGGAGAACAGGTTCAGCAGCAGGTAGCCCACGGCCAGCGCGCCGACGGAGATCATCGCCACCGCCGCGTCGCCCCTGACCTTCGCGTTCTTGCCCGTGCGCAGCAGCAGCACCGCGCACAGCACCGTGGCCGGCATCACGAACAGCATGTCGCCCTTGATGCGCAGCACCCCGGCGATGGCCATCGCGCCGAAGGCTACGTGGGACAGGCCGTCGCCGATGAAGGAGAAGCGCTTCAGTACCAGCGTGACGCCCATCAGCGACGAGCACAGCGCGATCAGCGTGCCCACCACCAGGGCGTAGCGCACGAAGGGGAACTGCATGTACTGGGCAATGGTCCCGATCACGCGCCCTCACCTTCTTCCATGGCGATAAAGCGCCGGCCGAGGGGGCTTTCCCGGTAGTCGGCCGCCGTGCCGAAGAACACCCGGCTGCCCACGTGCAGTATGTGGGTGGCGAAGCGCAGCGCCGCGGCGATGTCGTGGGAGATCATGACGATCGTCACGCCCTCCCGGTTCAGCCCCTCGATCAGCGCGTACATCTCCGCCGTCACCTTCGGGTCGAGGCCGGCCACCGGCTCGTCCAGCAGCAGCAGCTTTCCCGTGGCGCACAGCGCCCGCGCCAGCAGCACCCGCTGCTGCTGGCCGCCGGACAGCTGGCGGTAACAGCGGCTCCTGTAATCCGCCATGCCCATGCGGGAAAGGCTTTGCTCAGCAAGGGCCTTGTCAGCCTTGCTGTAAAAGGCCCGCCGGCCCGCGCGGGCCTGGCAGCCGGACAGCGCGATCTCCCACACCGTGGCGGGGAAATCCCTTTGGATGGCCGTCTGCTGGGGCAGGTAGCCGATCTCATTCTGCCGCATGCCGTCGCCGAAGCGGATCTCGCCGGCCAGCGCCCTTTGCAGGCCCAGCACCGTGCGCATCAGCGTGGATTTGCCGGAGCCGTTTTCACCCACGACGCACAGGTAATCGCCGGCGTCGACCTGGAAGCTCAGGTGCTCCAGTATCGCGTGGGATTCGTAGCCGAGGGATACGTCCCGGCAGGTGATCAATGCCATAATCAGAACCTTCTTTCGGCGGG
>CACYWI010000163.1:3472-8389 GCA_902778045.1 uncultured Eubacteriales bacterium | reverse complement strand
GTATTAACGCATTCATACAGTACACATATACCCCGGATACCGATTCGTATTCCGAGTCATAATCGCTATCTCAATGCCGTTGGAACCGTCCCCACTGTACCCACTGTATCTCAGGACCTTCGCCTACGAGATCTCGCCCTTCGCGCTTCACCGCGGGGGCATGGACCGCGGCTATCTGATCGACCTGCGGGACGCGACCGAGGAGACCAGCAACCTGGAGATCCTGTCCGATTTCAACGAGCGCCTGAACCGGGAGGTCGCCGAAAAGACCCGCAGCGCCGAGATGATGCGCGAAAAGCTGGTGCTGAGCCTGGCGGACATGGTTGAAAACCGGGACAGCAATACCGGCGGCCATGTAAAGCGGACCAGCGACATCGTTCGGATCCTGGTGGAGGACATACAGTCCAGGCAGTTCTTTCCCCTCGGCGACACCCTCGCCCGGGATATCGTGCGCGCCGCCCCTATGCACGATCTTGGAAAGGTCAGCATCGATTCCGGCATACTGAACAAGCCGGGCCGGCTGACGCCGGAGGAGTTCGCCATCATGAAGACCCATTCCACGATCAGCGGGCAGATGGTGAAGATCCTGCTTGAGGGCATGGAGGAGGCACACCTGGTGCAGACCGCCTTTCACGTCGCCCGCTACCACCACGAGCGCTGGGACGGCAAGGGCTATCCGGAGGGGCTGGTGGGGGAGATGATCCCGCTGGAGGCCCGCATCATGGCGGTGGCGGACGTGTATGACGCGCTGGTCAGCAAGCGCGTGTACAAGGAGCCCATGAGCTTCGGGAAGGCCGCCCAGATCATGCGGGAGGGCATGGGCACCCAGTTCGATCCCAACATGTATCTCGTGTTCCAGAGCTGCCAGAGCAAGCTGGAGCGCTATTACGCGCTGGCCCAAGGCGGGCAATCCGATCAGACGAATATACGGAAGGAGTGAATTGTATGAAACAGTCGCCAAACGAACGCCCCGGCGGGGCGTATCCCGAAATCGTGAGCTTCCCGTTGAACACGCCGCTGGCAGGCTTTTCCCGCTACGACGCGAATATCGCCTATGCCGACCGGCCCGGCTGCACGCTGGACCTGTTTCTGCCCTGGGCCAACCAGCACCAGGACGAGCTGGGCGAGGCGCGGTATCCGCTGATCGTGTTCGTGCAGGGCAGCTCCTGGACCTCGCCGGACCGCGGCACGGAGGTCCCCCAGCTTTCGGCGCTTTCGCGCAGGGGCTATGTGGTGGCCTCGGTGGGGCACCGCTCCTGCCTGGAGGGGCACATGGCCCCGGCGTTCCTGGTGGACGTGAAGGCCGCGATACGCTTCCTGCGCGCCCACGCGGCGGAATACAGCATCGACAGGGACCGCGTGTCCGTCTGGGGCACCAGCTCCGGCGGGAACACGGCGCTGCTGGTGGGCCTGACCGCCGGCGATCCCCGGTTCGCGTCCGCGGAATACCCGGATGAATCCGACGCGGTGAACTGCGTGGTGGATTGCTTTGGCCCCACCGACATCGAAGCCATGGCCGACGAGGACTACGCCGACTTCAGGGACAACCCCGATACCATCTTCGCCAAGCTGTGCGGCTTCCCGCTGAACGATGAGACGCGCCGCGTGATGCGCCTGATCAGCCCCCTCCGCCATGTGGCACCGGGGAAGAACCTGCCGCCCTTCCTGCTGCTGCACGGCACCGGCGACCCGGTGGTCAACTACAACCAGAGCGAGCGGCTGTACCACAGGCTGATCGACTGCGGCTACGATGCCCGGATGGCCCGGGTGCCCGGCGCGCCCCACGAGGGCGGCTTCTGGAGCGACGCGCTGCTGGAGTACATATTCGATTACCTCGCGGAGAGGACGTGAGATAAGGGGACGGTTCCTTATCTCATTTGGGAACAGGGAACAGGGAATAGGGATTAGGGAATAGGGATTAGGGACACCGAACGCCCGGAAAACAGTCCAGTGGACTGTTTTCAGTGAGGTGAGGCCGACAGGCCCTAAGCAGGCAATAGGCAATAGGGAATAGGGAATAGGCAATGGGAATAGTGGCTGCCGCGTGCCCCAAAGCCTTCCCCGATGGGGAAGGTGGCCGAGCGCAGCGAGGTCGGATGAGGTCCTTGGAGGCGGCCGAGCGCAGTGAGGTCGGATGAGGTCCGTGAGATGAGGGGACGGTTCCTTATCTCATTTGTCATTTGGGAACAGCGGGGACGGATAATGCGGCGCTCCGATCGTTGTCATACTGAGCGAAGCGAAGGATCTACCGTGTCAACAGAATACGATGTGTATATCCGTCAGCTTTCCCTAATGAATACAAAAAAAGACCGCCCTTTTCCAGGCGGTCTTGTGGTGGGGTTAAATGGGCTCGAACCATCGACCTTTACGATGTCAACGTAACGCTCTAACCAACTGAGCTATAACCCCGAGCAACATATGGTATTATACTTGATCTGTCGCCATTTGTCAATACCCCGCCGCAAATTTCACGGGAAATTCGCGGCGGGGCTTTCTTGAAGCTACGCCTTGCCGTCCGAGCCGAAGAGTGTGATCTTCTCCCGCACCACGGCCTTCATGGCCTCGATCTCGTAGGGGATCATGCCCATCAGCGAGACGGCACCCTCCTTCAGGGCCTTCTCCGCGCCGGCCTTGCCGGCCTTGTCCAGGTCGGTGAAGATGTTCACCTTGCAGATGCCCCGGCGGGCGGCCTCGCGGAAGTCGTCGTCGGAAAGGCCGCTGCCGCCGTGCAGCACCAGCGGGATGCCGGTGATCCTCGAGATGTCGGAGATGCGGTCGAAATCCAGCTTGGGCGGGAATTTGTAATCGCCGTGGGCGTTGCCGACGGCCACCGCCAGGGCGTCCACGCCGGTGCGGCGCACGAAGTCCTCGGCCATGGCGGGGTCGGTGTAGTAGTCGGAGGGATTGGCCAGCCGGCCCTCGCCCTCGTTGTCGCCCACATGGCCCAGCTCGCCCTCCACGGTGGCGCCCATGGCGTGGCAGATGCGCACCATTTCGGCGACGCTTTCGAGGTTGTCCCCGTAGGCGGCGGTGGAGCAATCGTACATGACGCTGCTAAAGCCCAGCCGCAGCGCCTCCATGCACTTTTCAAAGGTCAGGCCGTGGTCGTAGTGCACCGCCACGGGCACGCTGGCCTTCTTCGCCATGGGGATCAGGTACTCGGCCACCCGCTCCAGCGGCATGGCGGGCAGCAGGATCTCCGCGGTGCCCACGATCACCGGGGCCCGCAGCGCCTCGGCGGTCTCGATGATGGCCCGGGCCATCTCCACGTTCACCGCGTTGAAGAAGCCCACGCAGTAGCGGCCCTCCCGGGCTTTTTCCAGCATTTCCTTCATATTGACAAGCATGCGTTCATTCCTCCATCGTCTGCCATCCGGCCTGTATGCGTCTCTTGAGTTCGTCCAGCGAAAGTAAGCCGCCCAGGGTGTCGTAGGCGCTGACGGCGGCCGCGCCCTCGGCGGCGGCCAGCTTCACGCACAGCTCCGGCGCTTCGCCGCGGGTGACGGCCGTCAGGAACGCGGCGATGCTGGCGTCACCCGCCCCGGCGGCGCTGCATACCCTTTCGGCCCTGTAGCAGGGCTGCGGTATCGTCCTCTCCGCCCACAGGTCCGCGTCCAGCAGGCGGATCCCGCCCAGCCGCCGCCGCCCGCCGGCGCACAGCACCATGCCGGACAGCCCGCATTTCAGCAGCACCGCGCCGCAGCCCATGGCCAGGCATTTCCGGGCCAGGGGCACGGCGTGCTCCGCCAGGCTCAGGTGCCGGGTCATGTCGCCGCCCAGGGCGAACAGCCGGTCGTACAGGGGCCGGTCCAGCATGAAGCACAGCTCCTCGAAGCTGGGCACGAAGAAATCCACGTGGGGGAGCGCCCTTTCCAGGATGCCCGGCCAGTCCGCGCGGCCCGCCTCGGTGTTCGGGTCCACGGCGGTCAGGTCCAGGCTGGTGGGCACGCCGCGGCTCCGGACGCCATTCAGCATGTCCGCCAGCGCCGCGCCGCCGCCCCCGTACATGCGCTTCATCAGCGTGGGATAGCCGAAGTGGAACAGCGCCGCGCCGTCCAGCGCCGCCTCCGGGATGTCCTCCGGCGCAAAGGTGTCGTTGGCCCCGGGATTGTGCAGGAAGATGCGGTCGATGCCGGGCACGGCCAGCACCACGGAATAGGCGGTGGAGCTGTTTTTGTCCACGATCAGGCCGCCCGCGCCGCTGCTTGACAGCACCCTTTGAAGGGTGGCCCCCAGCAGGTCGTCGCCCACCTTGCCCAGCAGCACCGCGTCGTTGCCCATCTTTTTCAGCGCCAGGCCCGTGTTGCCCACGCTGCCCCCGGCGTATACGCTGGCCGGGCCGACCTCGAGCAGCTTGCCCGGCACCAGCAGGTCGGCAATGCGCTCGTAGCCCTGGCCGGGGGCGAACACCGGGGTGATGTCCAGGCAGATGTGGCCCGCGGAGATGATCTTTGCCATGGAATCGTCCTTTCAGTCCAGCGCGGCGAGCATCTGGGCCGGGTTGTCCGCGGCCTTGACGCCGCCGAAGGCCTTCTCGATCACGCCGTTTTCGTCGATCAGGTAGGTGCTGCGCACCACGCCCAGGGTCACCTTGCCGTAGTTCTTCTTTTCCTTCCACACGTCGTAAGCCTGGATCACGGCCTTGTCCTCGTCGGAAAGCAGCGTGAAGGGCAGGCCGTACTTCTCCTCAAAGCGCTTGTGGGAGGCCACGGAATCCTTGCTGACGCCCAGGATCACCGCGCCCTTCTCCCGGAACTGGGGATACAGCTCGCCAAAATTGCAGGCCTGCTTGGTGCAGCCCGCGGTGTTGTCCTTGGGATAGAAGTACAGTATGACCCGCTGTCCGCGATAGTCCGAAAGGGTATGGGGCGCGCCGTTCTGGTCCGGCAGGGTGAAGTCCGGCGCGACGGTTCCGAT
>CACYWI010000163.1:0-3403 GCA_902778045.1 uncultured Eubacteriales bacterium | reverse complement strand
TATATCACAGATTTGGCCGCTTGACAATCCGCCCGGGGTTATTTACAATAGAATGCGGTGATGGATATGGCATCCGGGCTGCGGGCAAAGCTGAACGCGATGAAGACGGCGGCCCCCGCCGCGCCGCAGCGGCGCGGGGGAGGCCTGGTTTGCCGCGTCACCCGCGTGCCGCTGGACATGGCCGTGTACGCTCTGCCCGGCGCGGGGCTGCGCCGCATCGGCTGGTGCGGGCCGCGGTTCGACATCCGCCGCTGCCTGTTCCTGGACACCGAGACCACGGGCCTCTCCCACGGCGCGGGCACGGTGGCCTTCCTGGTGGGCGTGGGGTTTGCGGAGGGGGAGCAGCTGGTCGTCGAGCAGTACCTGATGCGCGACTACTCCGACGAGCCGGAGCTGATCGACCGCCTCGCCGCGCGGATGCAGGGCTTCGACTGCGTGTGCACCTTCAACGGCAGGACCTTCGACATGCCGCTGCTGGAGGCGCGGTTCACCATGTGCCGCATGCGCGAGCGCTGGCGGGACATGGACAACCTGGACCTGATCGTGCCCGCCCGCCGCGCCTGGAAGCTGCGGCTGGGCAGCTGCCGCCTGGCAAACATCGAGGCGGAGATCCTCGGCTGTCCCAGGGAGGACGACTTGCCCGGCAGCGAGGTGCCCACGCGCTTCTTCGAGTTCATGAAGACGGGGGACGAGGCGCTGCTGGAGGACATCGTGCGCCACAACTGCCAGGACATCGCCACGCTGGCCACGCTGCTGGTGAAGCTGTGCCGCATCAACGACCGGCCGGAGGACCTCACCGACCAGCGGGACCAGTACAGCATGGGCCGCTCCCTGGAGCGCCAGGGTGAGCTGAGGCCCGCGCGGGAGATGTACCGCATATCCGCAAAGCCCCGCCCGGCGGGCACGCTTTCGGCGCTGACGGGCGAGCGCGTGGCCGGCATGGCCAACTGGCGGCTGTACCTGCTGAGCCGCAGGTCGGGGGACTGGGAGGGCGCGCGGGACACGCTGCTGCAAATGCTGAACCGACGGCAGATGCCCGGCGCGGCGTGCACGGAGCTGGCGAAGCTGTATGAGCACCGGCTGGGCGACTGCCGAAGGGCGATGGAATACGCCAGCCGGTCCGCGCGATACCCGGACGGCGAGGACGAAGCACAGCTGCGGAGGCGGCTCGAACGCCTTCAGCGCAAGATCGAAAGGAAAACGGAGGCATAGCCATGGGATTGTTTAACGCCGCGAAGGCGGCCTTTACGGGAAACAAGGCCTATCGCGCCCATGTGGACGGCAACAAGCTGGCCGGCGAGGGCAAGCGACAGGAGGCCGCGGAAAAGTATCAGACCGCGCTGAAGCTGTACGGGGAGGCGATGCAGTCGGACGGCATCCCCCAGAACATACAGCGGGCCTACGCGGTGCTGCTGATGCGCGAGGGTGAATTTGAAAAGGCCGGCGCACTGATGCAGCAGATCAGCAAGATGAAGAACCTCAGCAAGGACGATTGGTTCGAACTGCGGATCGACTATTCCATCTACCTGTGGAAGACCGGCCAGCTGGACAAGGCCATCGAAACCATCAGCCGCGCCGCCGACTATAAGATGAACGGCATGGTGTACGGCACGCTGGGCATGTACTGGGTGGAGAAGGCCCGCCAGACCCATGAATACCGGGAGGCGCTGGATTTCAACATGAAGGCGCTGGACTATGACGACGAGGATCCCTCCACGCTGGACAACCTGGGGCAGCTCTATGAAATCATGAGCCGGGAGCCCGGGGAAAAGGCCGCCGAGTACCGGGCCGAGGCCATGAAATACTATAAGCTGGCCCACAAGGCCAAGCCCCGGCAGACCACCACGATCTACTATCTGGCCCGGCTGTTCCACGAGGACGGCGCGGATGACAAGGCGCGCAAGCTGCTGTCTGTGCGGGATTCGCTGTACATCAGTGCCATCTGCCCCGTCACGCCGGATATGATGGAGGCGTTGGCGAAGGAAGTCGGCTGATACAGAATGAATTGGCTGCTCGGCAGCCATGATCTACGCCTTCGGCGCATGATATGATACTAAACTCAATTAGGATCTGGGCGCGAAGTTCCGCAGGCTTGCTGGCGGCAAGTCAAGGGACTTCAACACTGCCATAGCGGAAAGGATGCCGTAGGATTGTCTTTATTCTATTTGAGTTTAGTATGAATTGCGCATTTCAATGCGCAATTCATAGGGGCTGTCTCAGATGATTTGAGACAGCCCCTTGTTCACGCCGCCCTTCTCCGCGCCGGCAGGTTGCTGAGCACCGCCCCCGCCGCCGCGCCGATCGCCGCGCCGACCAGCAGCTCACCCAGCATCTCGCCGGTCCTGAAGGCGCTGCCGCCCAGGCCAACATAGCCGGCGTAGCCCAGCGCCATGTACAACAGCGCCAGCGTCATGCCCGTCACAAAGCCCCGGTGCCCGCCGCGGCCCACCGCCGCCAGCGTGCCCAGCAGTATGGCGCACAGCTTCATCACCTGGTTGAGCGCCGTCAACAGCCCGTCGGACAGCCGCAGCCATACCGCCAGCGCCGCCACGACGGCCATCAGCGTCAGCGTGACCCCCACGGCCACGGCAAGCCCCTTCAATAGGGCCAGCGCCGCCTGTCCCCGCGTCTTTTCCATGCCGTTCCCTCCCTCAAATGCTTTGATTTCAGCATATGCGCCGGAAAGGGAAGTCAATACTTAAACATAAATTTACTGTGATAAACCGATAAAGTGGTAAATCTTGTGTTATAATAAAAGTTGCAATCGTATCATGAAATGAGGCGAGCACATGAATGTAGCGGAATTGGTTGTATTTGTCATCTACCTGGTGTTCATGATCGGCATCGGCGTGTACTTCTTCGCGCGCTCCAAGGGCGCCAACGAGAAGGACTACTTCCTGGGCGGCCGCAAGATGGGCGCGTGGGTCTCCGCGCTGTCCGCCGGCGCCTCGGACATGAGTGCCTGGGTGCTGATGGGCCTGCCGGCCTCCATCTACGCCCTGGGCATGGGGCAGACCTGGATCGCCATCGGCCTGGCCATCGGATACGCGCTCAGCTGGATCTTTGAGGCGCCGCGCCTGCGCCGCTTCTCCATCGTGGCCAACGATTCCATCACCATCCCGCAGTATCTGACCAACCGCTTCTTGTCCAGGAGCAAGGCGCTGCAGATCATCTGCGCGGTGATCTTCATCTTCGCGTACACGATCTACGCGGCCTCCAGCATACTGGCCTGCGGCACGCTGTTCAACACCGTGATCGGCATGAATGCCACCACGGCCATGTACCTGGCGGCGGCGATCATCATCGGCTATACCTTCCTGGGCGGCTTCTCCGCCGTTTGCTGGACCGACTTCTTCCAGGGCCTGCTGATGCTGGCGGCGCTGCTGGTGGCCCCGATCTTCGC
>CACYWI010000162.1 GCA_902778045.1 uncultured Eubacteriales bacterium | reverse complement strand
TCCTCCATCAGGTTGGCGCAGTTGGCGCAGTCCACTTCGATCTTGTAGCTCTTCTTCATTTCGGTATCCTCCCTTTCATTCCTCGACATGTTCCATGCCCTGGCCGAGGATCACGCGCACGTGGTCGTCCGCCAGGAAATAATAGACCGTCTTGCCCTCGCGGCGGGAGCGCACCAGCCGGGCCTGCTTCAGCACCCGCAGCTGGTGGGAAATGGCGGACTGGGACATGCTCAAGAGCGCCGCGATGTCGCACACGCACATCTCCGATTCAAACAGCACGTAGAGTATGCGTATGCGGGTGCTGTCGCCGAACACCTTGAACAGCTCCGCCAGGTCGTACAGGTCCTCCTCGTCCGGCATGTCCAGCTTCACGTGGTCCACCAGCTGCGGGTGGCTGTGCAGCTCGTCGCAGTGCTCCACCATTTCGCGCATCCCAAATCCTCCTAACATATGAACAACTGTTCATATGTTATTATATACAAGCGGATGTCTGCTGTCAATACCCAAATTGAAATAGTCAATATCGGATAAGCGGCGGGGGTTCTTTGCCCTCTATCAAAGTTCATTATAGTGGCGATTTGCCACGTTTTACCCCTTGAAATCCATTTCTTAACATGCTATAATTAGACAATCTAATTAAACAGTTGAACGCAACCGTTCAGAACCAATGATTGGAGGTGAGGCCCATGAGAACCGTAGACATTGCCTTGCAATCCCCGAAGCACGTCAGCAAGCTGGTGAACATCACCAACCGCTACCCCTTCACCATACAACTCCGGCAGGGGCGGTACGTCGTGGATGGCAAGTCCATACTCGGCGTGTGCAGCCTTGAGACCTCAAAGCCGATCACCCTGGAGGTCTACTCTGACCATTGCGACGCGCTTATGGACGATCTTCAGCCGTTGATGTGCTGAGATGTCCCGGCGGGGGAGCTTGCTCCCCCGCCATTTCTAATTTCCCCCGAACCGCCACATCAGGTAGCCCACGCTGATCAGGCACACGCCCAGGGCGCTGGTCCACACCCAGCGGGGCACGAATATCAGAAACATCAGCACGCCCACGATCATCAGCACGATGCCGGCGATCCGCGTGCCGTTGTTTTTTGGCTTATAGCCACAATAGCGGGCCATGGTCATCCCCCCCACGGTTCAGGGTATGCGTAAAAGCGACAAAATGTGACCGGCTTCACGGCATGCTCACGCACAACAGAAAGATCCTTCGCTGCGCTCAGGATGACACGAATTGCGTTTCGTTGTCATTCCGAGCACAGTGAAGGATCTTCCTTATTTTACGCTGGGAAATGCGCCGGGTTCGCTGGTTCACCGCTGCAGCTTCGCGGCGAGGCCCTCCACGCCCTTGCCCACCAGAGCGATGGAATGTGGCGCGGTCAGCGTCTCCTTCATCAGCGCGTTGGCAGCGTCGAAATCCACGGCGTTGATGGCGTCCAGGGTCTCGCTCTCGGTGCGGGTCTTGTCCATCAGCAGCAGGCGCCGCCCGTTGGACTGCATCCGCGCGGAGGTGGACTCCAGCCCAAGGATGTAGCCGGACTTCAGCTGCTCCCGGGCCATGTCGAACTCCTGGCGGGTCATGCCGCCCTCGGCGATGGCACGGGCCTCCTGGAGGATCATGTCGTACACCTGCACGGCGGTCTCCGGATTGGTAGCCGCGTACACCGACAGCATGCCGGTATCCATGTAGGTGTTGGGATAGCTGTATACGGTGTAGGCCATGCCCAGCTCCTCGCGGATCTTCTGGAACAGCCGGGAAGACATGGCCCCGCCGAACACGCTGTTGAATATGGAGATATCGTAGTTGCGCACGTCCCCCATCGGCAGCGCCGGATAGCCCAGGCAGATGTGCACCTGCTCGATGTCCTTCTCCTTGAACTGCACCACCGGCGCGACCTCGCAGGTCACGCAGGGCAGCCGTTCAAAGCCCTCGGCCCTCCAGCCGCCCAGCAGGTCGTTCGCCATGTCCAGCACGGCCTGCCAGTCGTAGTTGCCGGCGATGGCCAGCACGGCATTCTGGGGCCGGTACATGCGCTGCCAGTAGCCGTGCAGCTTCTCCCGGGCGCAGCCGGACACGCTGTCCTCGGTGCCCAGGATCGGCCGGGAAACGGCCTGGTCGCCGTAGTGGGCCAGCATGATCAGCTCGTGCACCAGGTCCTCCGGGGTGTCCTCGGCCATGGCGATCTCCTCCAGCACCACGCCCTTCTCCTTGGCCATCTCGCCGGGATCGAAGGTGGGGTGCGTCACCAGGTCGCTGATCACATCCATGGCCAGGGGCAGGTGCTCGTCCACCACCTTGGCGTAGAAGCAGGTGCACTCCTTGGCGGTAAAGGCGTTCAGCTGGCCGCCCACGGCGTCCATCTCCTCGGCGATCTGCCGGGCGGTGCGCTTCTCGGTGCCCTTGAACACCATGTGCTCCAGGAAGTGGCTGACGCCCGCCTCCGGAACGCTTTCATACTGGGAACCCGAGCCCAGCCACAGTCCCACCGACACCGAGCGGAAGTGAGGGATCCGCTCACCGATGATCCGCAGGCCGTTGGGCAGGGTGATTTGATCAAAAATCATGTTGCCTCCTTGAACCCTGTTCTGTCACTTAAAGTCCACCTGTCGGCTCACGGTTCCAGTTTCATGCCGGACAGGGTGGCCTCCGCTTCCCTCATGATCGCGCCGACGTCAGCCCCGTCAATATCGAGGCCGACAGCTTCAATCTTCCTGACATCCTGTATGCCATAGAAGTTCTGCGCCAGCGCCTTGACATATCCGAAGCCAAAGGTCTCCGGAACATAACAGCCACCCGCGGTGGTCACATAAAACAGCCTGCTGGCCCTGCAAAGGCCGACCGGTATGCCCTCCGGCAAGTATTTGAAGGTGATTCCCACGACATTGATCTGCTCCAGATATTGCTTTAACACCGCGGGAAAGGACAGATCCCAATATGGAGCCGCGATCACGATGGTGGCAGCCTGCGAAAACTGCCGGGCAAGATCAAACATCGGGTTTTGATAATCCCCCTTGAGAATAAGCCGGTCCCGCGCATTGAGATAATCCTCGTCCACGCCCGGGAATTCAATGTCCTCGAGGCGGATTTCCTCACAGGGAACAGCCAGCCTTTGGAGAAGCCTTTCCGCCAGTACCCTGGTTCTGGACTCCCTGCGCACACAAGCATTGATATACAGTATACGTCCCGCCATATTCTACCTCGCTATATTCGGATCGTTCATTCTCAAGTGCCGGCGTCCATGCCGCTGCCGGCTGCCACAGGGAAGCGTACCCCTTCCATGGCCCTGCGAGCCTGTGGCTGTCCGTAAGCCGGCCCATGCAAAGATCGTGTCTTTACCTCGCCAAGGGGACGGGCACAGCTCATCCCTTCCTCCAGTGCAACCAGTGGATCTCCCGATTGTAGCCGATATGAGCATAGAACGGGCTGCCGCCGCCAGTCATCCTGCGCGCGCCCAGTGGCCGCAGTCGCCTGACGTGCATCGACAGCGCCGCGGCGGCCAGGCCCTTGCCCCGGTGCTCGGGAACCGTGCACAGCGGCTCCATGTAGGCCAGGCGGTTCTCCGGCACCCACCACATTCCCGAGAAGCATGCGTATTCCCCGGTCCCGTCGGCGATGATCACGTTGTGATCGTAGGTGGAATGGGGCGGCGGCGCAAGGGTCTCGCCCAGCACGCCGTAATAGGATCGCTGCGCGGTCCAATCGTCGCCGGTCACCCGCTCCGCCCAGTTTTCAAAGGGCTCGCGTTCATCGTTGCCGAAGCCCCTCCAGAAGCAGCGGGCCAGCTTCTCCGGCTCGCAGGACTGCGGGTCGATCACGTGAAAGCCCTGCGGCAGCGGGAAGTCCAGGTTCCCGGCTTCAAAGTCGAAGGCGTGGTCGACCTCCTCATGGGCGATGGCATAGCCCCGGCGCTGCACGGCATCGATCAGCGCCGCCTGTCCCGGGAACAGCACGAAGGCCTTCTCGCCGCCGAAGCCGGGCATCTGTGTCTCGCCGTATTCGACGATCTCATCCGCCAGCGCCTCGTAGTCGGGGCGCAGGTTGATAAACACGTCGGTGCAGGGGTTTTCATAGAAGGCAAAGGCCACGACCCTGTCACCGTCCAGCCACACCCGGTCCATGAACAGGTAGTTCTTGTCCAGCCAGGCCGAGGCGATGGCGTACTCGAAGAACGGCGCGGGCACGCCGTTCGACCAGTCCTCCGCATAGACCTCGGTCATAAAGTCCCACACCCGGCCCTCGTCCGTCAGCGGCTGGAACTGCTTGGTGGTGATGTTCACAGACAATCATCCCTCCCATGGTTTCACGGCGCGTCATCGCGGATTGGCAGCCCCCCTCGGGAGCGTCATGAAACAGCTGTCCCAGGGATCGCCCGTACCGCTCTCCGGCACGGGGCCGAAGCCGCACTTCGCGTAGCAACGAATCGCCGGGGCGTTGAAGCGGTACACGTTCAGGCTGACCGCGTCGATGGTTTCGTTCTCAAACAGCATCGCGCAGAAGCGCCCCAGCGCTCTTTCGCCGATGCCCGTACCTCTGAGGCCCGGGTCCAGCAGGAAGCGCCCGATGTGCGCGCGGTTCTCACGCCGATACAGCGCCTGCACGATGCCCGCGAACGCGCCGTCCGCGAAGATCGTAAAGATACCTCCGACCTCGGCCATGACCTGCGCCTCCGTCAGCGGATAGCGCCATTTGGGCCCGGCGAACTGCTTTAGAAAGCCCGGCCCGCCGGTGTTCGCCCAGTCCAGCAGCGCAGGCATATGCTCTTCGGACAGGCCGCGCCTGATCTCCACCGCATTGATGGCACACTCCCCCAATACCGAACGGATGGGCATACAAAGTATGCCCATCCTGATGGAATCCTATCAGTCACGACGGCGCGGCCTGCGGTCGCGGTCGCCGCTGCGGCGGTCCCTGTCGCCGTCGCGGCGCGGGGGCCGGCGCACGGGCATGGAATCGTCGTCATACACGATGTCGTTGCGCACCAGGTTGATGCGGCCCTGGTCGTCGATCTCACCGATGCGGACCTCCAGGGTATCGCCGATGTTCACGACGTCCTCCACCTTCTCCACGCGCTCGTTAGCCAGCTTGGAGATGTGGATCAGGCCGTCCTTGCCGGGGGCGAACTCCACGAACGCGCCGAAGGTCATGATGCGCACGACCTTGCCGGTGTACACGTCG
>CACYWI010000161.1 GCA_902778045.1 uncultured Eubacteriales bacterium | reverse complement strand
CTGCGCCTCGCGCGGCACGGCGCTGGTGCTGACCACGGGCGGCACCGGCTTTTCGCCCCGGGACATCACCCCGGAGGCCACGCTGGACGTCATCGAGCGCGAAACGCCCGGCCTTGCCGAGGCCATGCGGGCTGAGAGCATGAAGATCACGCCCCGGGGCTGCCTTTCCCGCGGCGTGGCGGGCATCCGCGGCCGCACGCTGATCGTGAACCTGCCGGGCAGCGAGCGGGCCGCCCGGGAAAACCTGCAGGCGGTGCTGCCCGCGCTGGAGCACGGGCTGAAGATGCTGCTGTCCGAGGGCTCGGCGGATTGCGCGACCCCCGCCGCCCCCGCGAAGCGCACGCCGCCCTCGATGGACGCCTGGATGCGCGAGACGAAGGCCTCGGGCGACCTGGCCAGGATGGGCATGTTCCTGGTGCACAACGGCATCGTGCGCGGTGACGCCCGCGCCCGCGTGCGGGAGGGGGATGCCGGGGCCAGGCCCGTGAAGGGCATGCGCTTTTCCCATGACGCCGCGAAGGTCGACGCCGCGGTGGCGGAGGCGCTGCGCCTGCCGGGCATATTCTTCGCCCGGGCATGGCTGAACGACGGTGTGCTGGAGGTGGGCGACGACATCATGTTCGTGATGATCGGCGGCGACATACGGCCCCGGGTGATCGACGCGCTGCAGTGGCTGGTGGGAAGGATCAAGACGGAGTGCGTTTCGGAAGAGGAGATCTACGAATAAAGGAGCTCAGACCGTGCTTCAAAGCGCCGTACAGGGAAGGGCAGGGGCCGCCGGGCTGTCGATCCGGGGAGAGCGGGAAATCCTGCCCTCGGAATACAGCCTGCTGATCGGCCTGCAGGACGGGGCCGGGGTGACGCTGTCGGAGGGCGAGGCGCCCTTCCGCCGGGGTCACGCCCTTATGCTGCTTCCGGGCCGGGCGGCAAGGCTGCGCAGCGACACGGACGTCCGGTTTATCGCGATCTCCTTTGATGAAGCCACGGTGCTCACATCCTGCCTGCCGGCCCTGGCGGGCAATTCGGTGATGTCCGATTTCTTCCTGTGCGAAACCAGGGAGGAGGGCCACCTCTCGTTCATCGAGATGGACTACCTGACGCCCGGCATGCTGGCGCTTGCGGAGCTGCTGGCGGAGATCGGCACGCCCCGGGACCTGGAGGAAAAGCTGCTGGCCCAGGGCATACTGTGCGAGCTGCTGTGCGCGGCCACGGCAAACTGCTTCATGCACGCGGTGCTGACCCATGGCCCGGGGCAGGAGAACTACCAGAAGGTGTGCGCGGGGCTGCTGCGCACCGGCGGCGCGCTGGCCCTGCCCCAGGCCGCGGAGCTGTGCTACTGCCATGCGAACACCCTGTCGAGGGTCTTCCGCCGCGCCAGCGGCATGAGCTACGGCGACTTCCGCCAGCTGGTGCGCCTCAGCTTTGCCGCCCGGCGGCTGCGTGGCGGACGGGACACCGTGCGCGTGGTCGCCGCCGAGTGCGGCTACGCGAACACGACGAATTTCTACCGCCAGTTCAAGCAGGTCTACGGCATGGTGCCGGGGGACTATCAGGAGCTCTTCGCGCAATAGTGCCGCGCGACATCAAACACAGGGCTGTCTCAAAACAACGTTGGAGCCGCGATCGGGCCGCAAACGCACCGCGGTCGCGCATCAATGTTCGTTTTGAGACAGCCCCTTTTTGTTTGTGGCGGCGCTATCCCTGCTTTTCGATGCCGAGCTCCGCAAGGGTGGCTTCGCATTGCAGACGAAGGCGTTCCAGCGTGTCGGCCCCGGTGGTTTCGGCCAGGTAAGCGATGAAGCCCGCCGTGGGCTGATTGACCGGTTCCCGGTACACGATGCCGTGCACCAGCAGGGTTTCGGGTACGATGGGCACGCAGACCAGCTGGCTGAATATGGCTGTGGCGCTCTGCTCCGCGATGAACACGTTTCCGGCGGAGCACAGCCGCAATATGTTCAGATTGCTGAAGGGCACGCGACGCACTGGGATGCGCGCCTCTCGGCAGCGCTTGTCCAGTAGCCGGACGTCCAGCGAAAGCGCCAGCGCGGCGTACACGCTTTCCCCCTTCAGATCGTCCAGCGATACCGTTTGCCGATGGGCCAGAGGGTGTGCGTGGGACAGGAAGCAGCAGTAGGGCTCCGACCACAGGGGGAGGAAGGACAACCCCTGTTCGGCAAATCCCGGGGAATAGCATTCCTGCATGATGTCGTAGTTGTTCCGGGACAGGAACAGGCCGGAATCCGAATTGATGTCGAAGTTGGATTCCCCGTACTCGAATTCGACCTCCGGGTGCAGCTGGCGGTACCGGTCGCAATACTGGGAAAAGGTATAGGGCGCGTAGAGCGCCGCACGGATCCTGCGCGTGGCCGCGCCGATGCGCCTGCAGCGCGCCAGCAGGGCGTCGAAGGCATCCAGCTGGGGGCGCAGCGCTTCAAAGAACACAGCACCGGCCTCCGTCGGCCGCACGCCCCGGCTGCTGCGCTCGAACAGAGCAAAGCCCAGCTCCTCCTCCAGGCGGTTTATCTGCTCCCTCAGCGATACGGGGGTGATGTACAGCGCGCTCGCGGCGGCGGTCATGCTGCCGGCGTCCGCCACGCGCAGCGCGTTTTTCAGCCGTTTCAGGTCCATTTGAATTCCCCTTTGCGTTAGGTTATACCCTAATACTGATGATAGCACATTCCGTGTGGAAATACAATGGTGAAAGCCTTATAATTTCAACATGGAGGTGAATAAATCGATGAAAGGAAAGAAACTTGCCGGGATGCTGCTGCTGGCGGCGCTGCTGGCGCTGGTGTTCTGCGCCTTCGCCTGCGCGGACGCCCAAAGCGATATCCTGGCCCAGCTGAAGGAAGACGAGACGACCTACGCGCCGCAGGTCCGCACGCTGAAGAACGGCGTGAAGATCCAGCGCACGCCGAACACCACGGATATGGTCGGCAACTATTCCATGCAGAACGGCTATTACCTGAACCTGTACTGGGACAAGACATCCTACAACATGAAGTACCTGGACGCCGACCGCCGCGGCTGCGGCGCGTGCCACACCGACTTGGCCTCCGTGGCCACGAACCTGAAGGGCTATCCGCACCTGATGTTCAACGGCAATACCGAAGGGCTTGAGATCGACATGAACGTGGGGCAGTGCATGATCTGTCACAACTATTCCACGGGCACGCCGGACGTGTTCACCTTCGGCAACCTGATGCACATGCTGCACGACAGCGGCAACGCGGCCTTCGGAAAGCTGGGCGGCGACTGCTGGTCCTGCCATTACGCGGCTGAGGACGGCCAGGGCATGCAGCTTTGGGACGATGTGAAGTACAGCGTGTTGCGCGGCATCACCCCGCTGGAGGCCGACACCCAGGATATGAGCTTCGAATGGGACCAGACGACCACCATCGACGTGGACGACATGTACGACGTGCAGTGGTACTTCGACGCGGGCGGCCTGCGCCGGCGCGCGAGCATCGTCGACGAGCTGACACCCGATCCGGAGCACGATGGCATCTACGACGCCTGGACCATCAAGGTGGACGGCGAAGTGGAAAACCCCTTTGAAATGACCCTCACCGAGCTGATCAAGGAGATCCCGCCGGTCAAGGCGACGATGATCTCCCACTGCGGCGACAACATGATCGGCGGCCCCTGGATCGCCAATGTGGAGGTCACGGGCATCCCGATCAAGGATATCCTGGCCTACGCCGGCGCGAACCCCGAGGCCCAGACCCTGGATTCGCTGTCCCAGGACGGCAACCTGTACAACGCGGCCATGTCCTCCGTCTATGACGACGGTGCTTACTTGGTGCTGGAGATCAGCGGCAAGCCGCTGCCGTACCGGCTGGGCTATCCCTGCGCGGTGTGGGTCGGCGGCCAGCCCGCCTGGGTCAACAACAAGGAGGTCAACCAGCTCACCGTGCGCATGGAGCCCGTGGAGATCTGGCCCGCCGGCCTGCCCACTGAGGACGGCGTCTCCTACTACAAGCCGAACGTGGGCCTGTGCCACTTCGCAGACGGACAGATCATTCCCGCCGGCCAGAGCTATACCTTTGAAGGCTATGCCTCGGCCTGGGACGACACCATCACGGCGATCGAATACTCCTTCGACCAGGGTCAGACCTGGCGGCGCTTCGATACCGAAGGCGCGGACAAGACCCGCTGGGTGTACTGGCACATGACCTGGCAGCCCCCGGAGGAAGGCGCTTACGTGCTGATGATCCGCTCGTATTGCTCCGACGGCTCCGTGACCGTCAAGCCGCTCAAATATCTCGTGAACGTACAGGCAGAGGAGGTAGCGTCATGAAAAAAACCATGAAAAAGAGGCTGGGCCTCCTGGCCGGTACGGCGATGCTGGCCTCCGGCGCGACCGCGGTACAGGCGGAGGCGCCCCAGCAGGCTGCCGCGTGGCAGGCCGCAGACGCCGTGAGCTATGACGAGCAGGCCAATGTGAAGGGCGAATTCGCCTTCGACCAGAATATCGTCACGCCCGCCGACACCGTGTTCAACCTGTTCGGCACCGCGGCGACGGCCCTGTGCGCGAAGCCCGGCTTTGCCTTCCAGGAGCCGGACGAGGCCAACTATTATATCAACATCAGCGGCGACCTGAAGAAGTCCTCCACGATCCCGCTGTCCCAGCTGAAGGAGGCCGACGCCCAGACGCGGGTGCTGAAGTGTTCCTGCGCCATGGGCGGGGCCATCGCCAATACCCAGGTGGTGGGTATCCCCCTGTCCAAAGTTCTGGAAATGGTGGACATGGAGGAGGATATCAACACCGTCACCGTGAAGGACAGCGAGGGCTACGGCCTGCCGATCCCGCTGCGCACGGCCATTGAGAACGAAGCGCTGCTGGTGTACCAGATCGGCGGCAGGGACATCACCGCCGCCCAGGGTGCGCCGCTGCAGCTTTGGATGCCCCAGGCGACCGCGCGGTACTTCACCCGCGGCGTGGCCGAGATCGAACTGACCCACGAGGCGGAGGAGCCCCGGCTGATGTCCGCCGAGGCTGGCCAGCGGGCGAAG
>CACYWI010000160.1 GCA_902778045.1 uncultured Eubacteriales bacterium | reverse complement strand
CGAGCCCAAGCTGAAGTTGTACGTCTCCGTCTCCGCCCCCGACGAGGAAAAGGCCCGGGACGAGGAGAAGGTACTGAGCGGAGACGTGGAGAAGACGA
This sequence comes from uncultured Eubacteriales bacterium, assembly GCA_902778045.1. Lineage (GTDB taxonomy): Bacteria > Bacillota > Clostridia > Christensenellales > Aristaeellaceae > UBA2862. Next base: position 5,428 of record CACYWI010000160.1, on the reverse strand, counting down.
TCGGGATTTAGGCAATAGGAATGGTCAAGGGAACAGGGACACTGAGCGCCCGGAAAACAGCACAGTACGCTGTTTTCCAGGCGCTCGTTGCCACTGCGGTGGGGAAGCATAGAATGCGGCAGCCGCTATTCCTGTTTTCTGTTCCCTTGGCTGGGGTGCCCTATCGGCCCTTCGGGCCACTTCCCCACTGCGGTGGGGAAGCATAGAATGCGGCAGCCACTATTCCTGTTTCTGTTCCCTTGGCTGGGGTGCCCTATCGGCCCTTCGGGCCACTTCCCCACTGCGGTGGGGAAGCATAGAATGCGGCAGCCGCTATTCCTGCTCCCTGTTCCCTGTTCCCTCGTTCCCCTAGTTCCTAGTTCCTAGTTCCTATTGCCTAATCCCTATTCCCCGTTTCCTTCCCACTCAAACGGCAATACCGGCAGGCCGTCCGAATCGAACAGGCAGGCCTCCGGGTCGTTCTCCCAGGCGTAGGTCAGCCTCTGCGCGCCGGGGGCCTTCACCAGCAGCGCGCCTTCGGGCGTAAGCACGGCGGCGGCCGGCTTGCCGTCGGCCAGCAGGGAGCGCAGGCCGCCCTTCAGCGGGGCGAGGGGCCGGGTGAAGCTCAGCAGCAGGCCCTCCGCCGCGGCCTCCACCCTCGCAAGCCTCGGCGATTGCGCGCCGCTTCCCATGCCGTGGGCCAGCCACAGCAGGGCGTCTGCCATGCGCGCGCCGGGGATCGCCTTCTTCCAGGGGTGCAGGTCCGCGCTGTCGCCGCAGTCGATCAGGCAGCTGAGCGCGCAGCCGGGCACCCTGTCGCACACGGCCTGCTGCGCCCTGCGGATGGCGGGCCAGTCCTCGTTGGCCGGGTCCGATGCGTAATTGGGCAGCTGGGCCACGACCACCTTCATATCCGGGTTTTCAAAGGCCAAACGCCACTCGGAAATCAGCTTTTCCAGCCGGGCGTCGTAGTGCCTGGCCTTGCCGGAATCGGACTCGCCCTGGTACCACATGAGACCCATCGCCCCGTAGGGGGTGATCCGGCGCACCATGGTGTCCCAGGGGCCGCCGGGGCGGCGCATCATGAACGGCCCCATTGGCGGCGGCCAGGGGAAGTCCCCCGCCTTCGCCACGATCTCGGACGCGGGCAGGCCGGGCCTGGCCGCCTTCATGGCGTCGGCGATATCGCACCAGGCCTTCACCCGGGCATTGTAGGCCGCCTCCTCGCGAGTGAACTGTTCGTCGGTGACGTCCGCCACCGCCGCGTCGAAATCCGCAAGCATCTCCGGGCCGTCGGGGGTGTCGGCCAGCGCCTCGCGGCTGATCCAGCTGTAGATCTCGGTGCCGCCGATGCAGCAGATCAGCATGCCCACCGGCACACCCAGCGCCGCCCGAAGCCTGCGGCCCGCGTAGTAGGCCACGGCGCTGACGTCGCCGCAGGTATCCGGCGCAAGGGGCTTCCAGGCCGTCTTCCGCTCCCGGGCCAGCATGGCGTCGTCCACCTTCGCCTCTTCGTTCACGGTATAGAAGCGCAGCAGCGCGTCCTCACCGCCGGCGACCTCGGCGGGCCCGTTGGCGTCGTCGCGCAGCCGGAACTCCATGTTGGACTGACCGCCGCACAACACCACCTCGCCCACCATCACATCGTGAAAGGTCCTGCCTTCATCGCCGCAGGACACGCTCAGCTCATAGGGGCCGCCCGCTTCCATCGCCGGTAGGGTGGCGCAAAAGCGTCCGTCCGGTCCCGGCCGGGCCACGGCCTCACAGCCCGCCAGCGCCGCGCGCACCGGGCCGTCCGCCTCGCCGAACACCCGCACCGACAGGCCCCGCTGCAGCACCATGTGATCGGAGAACACCGCCGCGATACAAAGCATTTCTATCATCCTTTCTGATTTCAATATAGGCAATAGGCCTCGGGCGTACGGCGCCACAATTCCTATTGCCTATTGCCTTATCTTCTCCCTGCCTCGGCGTCGGTCCCGCTCACGTCGCTGTGGGCCTTGATGTAATCCACCAGCGCGTCGATCTCGGTGAAGGCCATGGCCAGGTAGGTGTCCGCCGCGCCGTAGTAGATGGCGATGCGGCCGGTGTCCGGGTCCTGCAGGGTAGCGCAGGGGAAGCACACGCTGGGCACGAAGCCCCGCTCCTCGTACCACTCCTCGGGGGTGATCAGGAAGTTCTCGCAGCGGTACTTCACGCGGCTGGGCTCGTCGATATCCAGTATCGCCGCGCCGAAGGAGTACACAAAGCCGGAGCAGGTGCTGGACGCGCCGTGGTAGAACAGCAGCCAGCCCTCGCTGGTCTCGATGGGGGCCGCGCCGCTGCCGATCTTCACGGATTCCCACCACTTGCCGCCGGGGGACATCACGTGGCGGTGCTTGCCCCAGAAGGTGAGGTCCGGGCTCTGGCTGAGCCAGATATCGCCGAAGGGGGTGTGACCGCTGTCCGACGGGCGTGAGAGCAGCTGGTACAGGCCGTTCACCCGCCGGGGGAACAGTACGGCGTTGCGGTTGAAGGGGATGAAGGGGTTTTCAAGGCGGGTGAAGGTCTTGAAGTCCTTCGTCTTCGCCATGCCGATGGAGGCGCCGTAGTTGTCCTGGCACCACATGGCGTAATAGGTATCCTCCACCTTCACCAGGCGCGGGTCGTAGGCGTACAGCGGCATCAGCGGCTCGCCGTTCTCATCGGTAAAGGGCACCTTCTCCGGGTCGATGTCCCAGTGGATGCCGTCCGGGCTTGTACCCATGTACACCATGGGGATGCCGTTCAGCCGCTCGCCGCGGAACACGGCGATGTAGCCGCCCTCCCAAGGCGCGGCGGCGGAGTTGAAGATGCGGGCCACGCCGGGGATCGGGTTGCGCTTGATGATGGGGTTCTCGGAATAGCGCCACACCGGGGAATCATGCTTGTCGTCGGCGGGGCGGTCCTGCCAGGGGATGTTCGGCAGGCTGGGGCAGTTCAGGATCTTCACTTTGCTCATGTCGCTCCTCCTCCATTATTGCTGGTCGATATACCTGCACGCCGCCAGCGCGGCGGTGGCCCCGTCGGCCACGGCGGTGGTCAGCTGGCGCACGCCCTTGCTGCGGCAGTCCCCGGCCACGAACACGCCGGGGGTCTTGGTCCGGCAGTCCTCACCGGAATCAAAGTAGCCCCAGTTGTTCAACACGGCCAGCGCCTCGAAGGGGCCGTTCTCCGGGATCAGCCCGATGGCCACGAACAGCCCGTCGCAGGTCACGGTCTGCGTTTCTCCGGTGGTACGGCTGGAGATGGCCACGCCCTTCAGCGCGCCGTCCCCGGTCACCAGCGCGTCGATCTTCGTATCGCAAATCGCCCGCACGTTGTCCCGCTTCGCCAGCGCCTCCTGCAGCTTCTTCTCGCCGGTCAGCGCGGGCAGGTCCTGCAGGATCACGACCTCGCTGCACTTCTCCGACAGCAGCAGGGCCTCCTGCAGCGCGGAGTTGCCGCCGCCGGCCACGCACACCCGCTGGCCGCTGTAGAAATCGCCTTCACACACCGCGCAGAAGGAGATGCCCTCCCCCACCAATTCCTGCTCGCCTTCAAGGCCCAGCATCCTGTGCTTCACGCCGGTGGCCAGCACCACGGTCTTGCCCTCGAAGGCGCTGCCCTCCTCGGTGCGCACCACCTTGTGGTCGCCCAGGTCCTCCACGGCCACCACGTTCTCCAGCTCGATCTCCGCGCCCTGGGCCAGGATCTGATCCAGCATTTTGTCGGCGAACTCGTTGCCGCTCATCTGCTTGGTGCCGGGATAGTTTTCCACCTTCGGCGAATGGGTGATCTGCCCGCCGAAGCCGGTCCGCTCCACCACCAGCGCGCTTTTGCCGTTGCGCAGCGCATACAGCGCCGCCGTCATGCCCGCGGGCCCGCCGCCCACGATGATGATGTCGTACATGTGTATCGTCCTCGCTTTGTGAATCTGTTGGGGCCCCCTGATTTTCAACGGGGACGTCCCCTTTGCTGGGGCGTCCCCTTCCTTATGCTATCCGATATAATGGTTTTACTGCGCCTTCTTCATCATCGGGCTGCCCATCAGCCAGCCCTTGATGTCGGAAACGCCGCGGAACTTTTCAAATTCCTCGCCGTGGCGCACCACCAGGGTGGGGGCCTGCTTGACGCCGTACCTGGCGGTCAAGTCGCGCACATCGGCGGCGTTCACGGCCACGTAGTTCACGCCGGCCCGGTCCAGCAGCGCCATGGCGGCCTTGCAGTTGGGGCAGGTGGGGGACTTGAACAGCACCACCTCGGCGTCCTCGGGCACGGTGGCCTGGGCGTCCTCGGGGATGGCCGTCACCACGGCCACGACCTCGGGCCGGGCCTCGGTCTCGGGCTTCATCAGCGGCTGGGCGGGCTCGCAGCAGCCCCGCTCGCCGGCGGCCTCGATGGCGGCGTCCGCCAGCGTGAACGCGGGCTTCGGGCCGGTGTGGGTCAGGTGGGAACGGCCGATGTTATACACCTTGCGGTCCTTGAACTCCTGGGCCTTGCCGTCGTTCCAGTTCTGCACCGGGCGATAGTAGCCGGTGATGCGGCTGTAGACCTCGGTCTTCTGGCCGCAGATGGGGCAGGTATACTGCTCGCCGGACAGGTAGCCATGATCCTTGCACACAGAATAGGTGGGCGACATGGTGTAGTAGGGCAGCTTGTAGTTCTCGGCAATCTTGCGCACCAGCGTGGCCGCGGCCTTCCAATCCGGCAGCTTCTCGCCCAGGAAGGCGTGGAACACGGTGCCGGAGGTGTACAGGGTCTGCAGCTCGTCCTGGATATCCAGGGCGGAGAACACGTCCTCGGTGAAGCCCACCGGCAGGTGGCTGCTGTTGGTGTAGTAGGGCGTGCCGTTCATGTTGGCGGTGATGATGTCCGGGAACTGCTCCTTGTCGTGCTTGGCGAAGCGATAGGTGGTGCTCTCCGCCGGGGTGGCCTCCAGGTTGTACAGGTCGCCGTACTGCTCCTGATAATCGGACAGGCGCTCGCGCATGTGGTTCAGTACGTCCTGGGCGAACTTCTGCACCCTGGGGTCGGTCAGGTCGGCCTTCAGCCACTTGGCGTTCAGGCCGGTCTCGTTCATGCCGATCAGACCGATGGTGGAGAAGTGGTTGTTGAAGTGGCCCAGATAGCGCTTGGTATAGGGATACAGGCCCTGCTCCAGCAGCTTGGTGATCACGGTGCGCTTCACCTTCAGGCTGCGGGCGGCGATATCCATCAGGTTATCCAGCCGCTTGTAGAAGTCGGCCTCGTCCTTGGCCAGGTAGGCGATGCGGGGCAGGTTGATGGTCACCACGCCGATGGAGCCGGTGCTCTCGCCGCTGCCGAAGAAGCCGCCGGACTTCTTGCGCAGCTCCCGCAAGTCCAGGCGCAGGCGGCAGCACATGCTGCGCACGTCGCTGGGCTCCATGTCGGAGTTGATGTAGTTGGAGAAGTAGGGCGTGCCGTACTT
>CACYWI010000159.1 GCA_902778045.1 uncultured Eubacteriales bacterium | reverse complement strand
TGCGTGCGACCTCTCCGTAGGGCGATCTCCGCTTTCGCGCTTGCGCCTCGCCCGCGTTCCCGGCGGCAAAGAAGATCCTTCGCTGCGCTCAGGATGACAACGACGCGAATGTGTCATCCTGAGCGCAGCGAAGGATCTTTGCTTTGGCGATAAGGTTGCAAGTCAAGGAAATGCAGTCAAATACACCGAAAATGCGCTTCAGGCATTTTGAAAACACACTCTAACGCCTCAATACCGTCTCCCGGATGGCGCACAGCTTGTCGGCCACGCACAGCAGTACGCTCTCCCGGCGGCGGGGCGGCACGGGCACCAGGGGAAACATGTGGTGGGCGATCATGTCCCGCTCGGTGTCGCCCAGGCGGAAATCCCGCTCGGCGTTCTTCAGGGCCGTGGCCGGGTGGCGAAAGCCGTGCCAGCGGTGGGCGGCGTCCCTCTCGTGCCAGTCGTACAGGAAGTAGTCGTGCAGCAGCGCGCCGCGCACCAGGGCCTGCTCGTCCACACGCAGCCGCAGTCCCCGGGCCAGCTTTACGCACATCAGCGCCACCGCCAGCGAATGCTGCAGCACGCTGACGCGCCCGTGCTGGGGGTGCAGCCGCCCGAGCCGCATACCCGGCGAGGCCAGTATGTCCCGGGCGTAATGGCGCAGGAGGGGAAGGTTGTTGGGCATGGCGAACCTCCGAAGGGCGTTGGGGAACGCGTCCCCGGGCATGTGAAGCGGCGGGCGAAGGCCCTGTGTGTGGCCGGTCCGCGCGCCGCGGACGTCAGCTGTCGTTTCTACGGCGCGCCTTCCACGCCTCCAGCTTCCGCGATCCCCACCGGGCGCAGGGCTTTTCCACCAGGTAGGTGATCAGCGCGGAAAGGGCCAGCGCGGCGATGAAGCACAGCAGCGTGTAGTGCAGCTGCCAGGGCATCTCGCCGGCCATATGGGGGTTTTCCTCGGCCAGGTACGGCGGGATGCGCCACAGCTTCAGCCGCACGGCCAGCCACTGGTGCCACATGTAGAAGTTGAAGGTGAGCCCGGAGAGGAAGCGTATCGGCGGATTGGACAGCAGCGCGCGCACCGGCCCGAAGCTGAGGCTGCCCCCGGCCAGGAACAGCGCCCCGCAAAAGCTGAGCATGAACCGGTGGTCGATCTGGCCCAGCCGCAGTGCGTCATAGCCGTTGATGCCGGCCTGGGCGCTGACCACCTTCAGCGCGCCCCAGGCCCCGATCACGCAGGCCGCGGTGCCGGCGGCGGCGATCAGCGCCCGGTGATCCCTGCGGCGGGCCAGCTTTGCGTACAGCTGGGCCGCCAGCATGCCATTGGCGTACACGTCCAGCATGTTGGGCAGGCGGTTGATGAACATCGATGTGTCTGCCATCGGGTGGGTCCACTGCTTCTGGAAGCACAGCGCCGCGCCCACCATCGCTCCATAGCATACCAGGGGGTGCTTCTTGAACAGCGGGGCCAGCGCCGGCAGCAGCAGGTAGAACTGCACCTCCACCGCCAGCGTCCACAGCACGCCGCCCAGCCGCGTGCCCAGATAGGACACCCGGAACAGGTTGTGGGTGAAGGTCAGGTGGGCCAGCAGGTCCTTCGCCAGGTCGAGGGGCTTTGTGAAGCCCTCCGTGACCAGCGTGAACACCAGCATCCCCAGCAGGCACAGCCAGTAGCTGGGCAGTATGCGCATGGCCCGCCGGGCGTAGAAATCGCGGGTGGCAACCTTTTTGCCGTTGGCGTAGGGCAGGTACAGCAAAAAGCCGCTGAGCAGCAGCATCACGTCCACGAACATATAGCCCGCCCGCACATAGGGCGCGAAGTTCAGCTCGACGGGCCCAAGCCGCAGCTGGGGGTACAGCCACGACTGCTGCCAGATGTGGTACCAGCCGATCATCAGCGCGCAGAACACCCGCAGGAAGTCGCCCGCCGCCGCGTGGCTCCGGGGTGCGGGGGACAAGCCCCCTTCCAGGAATGATGGTTTGGTCATGGTGCCTCCGGTGGGATGGTTTATTTAAATATATTATAGCAGATAATCGGAGATGTGGGAATGGGAAGTAATTGAGAATTGAGAATTGTGAATTGAGAATTGAGGCGTGTTTCCAAAATACCTGAAGCGCATTTTCCGCCCTCATAATTTCACACAACCCATCTTGACAGCCCCGGATAAATCTCTTATACTTATAAGGCTGTTACTTTGGCATTGTTCGCCGTGGCGAAACCGTCGGCGCGGCGAATGCGACATATTAATTTGTAAGGAGTGTTCCAAATGTCTGTCCGTACCTATCAGCCCAAGAAGCGTCAGAGGAGCAAGGTTCATGGTTTCCGCGCCCGCATGAAGACCCGTGCCGGCCGCAACGTTCTGAAGGCCCGCCGCGCCCGCGGCCGCAAGGTCCTGTCTGCATAACGGGGCCCGTCATGGAGGGAGTGCGCACCGGCGCGAAGGGCAGTCAGGCCTTCCCGCGCCGCTTCCGGCTGGGCAGCAACCGAAACTATCGCTATGTGTACCGCCGGGGCAAGTCCTATCCCTCGAAAAACCTGGTATTGATCCACCTGAAGGGGCGGGAGCTGAAGATCGGCTTTTCCGTCTCCGGCAAGGTGGGCAACGCCGTCACACGCAACCGCGTGCGGCGCTGCCTGCGGGAAGACGTGCGAAAGCTTCGCCGGAGCATGAAGTGCGGGCGCTATGTGTTCATCGCCCGGCCCTCCATCGCGCAGGTGCCGCACGAAGCGTTGACGCGGGAGCTGAACAAGCTGCTCTCCCGCGCGAAGCTGCTGAAGGAAGAAGCCTGAGGGCAAGGAGCTGCCGATGCGCCGATTGCGTAGCTGGCCGAAGCGCATATTGCTTTGGCTGATTCGATTCTATCGCGTGAGCATATCGCCCCTGCATCCCGCGTGCTGCCGGTTCACGCCGACCTGCTCGCAGTATGCCATGGAGGCCGTTGAGAAATACGGCGCCGCCAAAGGGGGGTATCTGGCCCTGCGCCGGATATTGCGATGCCATCCGTTCCACAAGGGCGGGTACGATCCCGTTCCGTAAGCCGGAAACGCTCCGCGGCCAGTGCGGCGGGGCTTTTCTGTAGCGTGGGGGGAGCAACAACTGTTTTTGGAGGCTAAACGATGACGGCTTTTTTTGTCAATCTGCTGACCTGGATCAACGGCGTGGTGGGGAACTACGGTTGGTCGATCGTGGTGTTCACCCTGTTGATCCGCGTGGTGCTTCTGCCCCTGGATATCAAGAGCAAGAAGAGCATGCGGGCCATGAGCAAGATCCAGCCCAAGATCCAGGCGCTTCAGAAGAAGTACGCCAACGATAAGGAGAAGCTGAACCAGAAGACCATGGAGCTGTACCGCAAGGAGCATGTCAGCCCCACGGCCGGCTGCCTGCCGATGCTGATCTCCCTGCCGATCCTGTGGATCATGTTCTCGGCCATGCGCACGCTGGGCAATGAGTATACCATCCAGATGCTGCTGGACATGAAGAACACCGGCACCCTGCCGTCGCTGCAAAGCTGGCTGTGGATCAAGAACGTGTTCCAGCCGGATTCCTTCGCAGCTACGATACTGCCCGCCGTGGGCACCAACCTGCAGATGATCCGGCCCGTGGCCAGCTCGTCCATACTGACGGCGGACAACATCAACGCCGTGCTGGAGTACCTGAAGTCCACCGAGTATTCCAGGCTGGCGGCCCAGCTGGCGCCGGCCAGCGCGTTCAGCGTGCAGGCCATCCGCTTCCTGTTCATCAATACCACACTGACGATCCCCAATTCCTTCGCCAACGTATTCAAGTATGGCAACGGCCTGTTCATACTGCCGCTGTTGGCCGGCGCCAGCCAGTTCCTGATGACCAAGATCATGAACGGCAAGCAGACCGAAGAGCAGAAGGCCGCCCAGGAGGCCCAGCAGGCCGACCAGACCAACCCCATGAACAGCCCTGTGATGAAGTGGTTCTTCCCGATCTTCTCGGTCTGGATCTGCGCCACTTCCAACGCCGCGTTCTCCATCTACTGGATGGCGGCGAACGTAATCCAGATTGTGCAGCAGCTGGCCGTGAACTGGTATTTTGAGCGCCAGGACGCCAAGGCCGCCGAGCTCGCTGCCGCGCAGGACATTGACGACTGATGACTTAATGCGTAAGGAGGCAACGTGCCTTGAGATCCATTGAAGCGAGTGGCAAGACGGTAAAGGATGCCATCCGAAGCGGCCTGGCCGAGCTGGGCTGCGATTCCGACGATGTCGATATTCAGGTCATAGAGATGGGCAGCCCCGGGCTGTTCGGCATGTTCGGCAAGCCCGCCAAGGTGCGGCTGACCGTGAAGGCCGAAGACCCCGCCCTGGACATCGAAATGCCGGTGCTGTCGCTGGATGCCGCCGGCGGCAAGAAGCAGAAGGCCGAGAAGCGCAAGGCCGAAAAGCCCGCGCCCAAGGCCGAGAAGGTTGAAAAGGTCGAAAAGACCGAGGCGCAGGCCGCCCCCGCGGACGAGGCGGAGGACGAGCCCAAGCCCGAGAAGAAGAGCCGCAATCGCCGCCGCCGCAGGGGCGGCTCCAAGGGCGGCGAGGGCGCGGCCGAGGCCCAGCCCCGCGAGGAGAGCGAGGCGCCCCAGGTGGTGCTCGCCCCCGTGCTGGAGCAGGAGCCCTTCGTGCCCACCCCCGAGGAGGAACAGTCTGACGAGGCCAGGCGGGCCCGCGAGTTCCTGGCCGGCCTGACCCAGCGCATGGGCGTGCCGGTGGAGATCCAGCTGCAGCAGAGCGAGGAGCAGCTGCGCATGCAGATGGCCGGCGAGGGCATGAGCCTGCTGATCGGCCGCCGGGGCGAGACCCTGGACGCGCTGCAGTACCTGACCAGCCTGAACATCAACCGCGGTCGGGACGAGTACCTGCGGGTGAACATCGATACCGAGAACTACCGCGCCAAGCGCGAAGAGGCCCTGCGCAAGCTGGCCGTGCGCATGGCGGGCCGCTGCAAGAAGAGCGGCCGCCGCGTGGCGCTGGAGCCCATGAACCCCTACGAGCGCCGGATCCTGCACTCCGCGCTGCAGAACGATCCCGACGTCACCACCCATTCCGAGGG
>CACYWI010000158.1 GCA_902778045.1 uncultured Eubacteriales bacterium | reverse complement strand
CATGCCGACGCCCCCGATCAAAAAGGCGGGGCTGAACCCGGCGGTCGACAGCGCCAGGCGCGCCAGCTGGCCCCGGTTCATGCCCGCACGGGCCGCCACGCCGCGGGCGGCCATGGCCCCCGCCGGAGCGCCGGCCACCATGCCCACCACCATCGCGGGCGCCGCTGCCCCGGGCAGATCCAGCGCCGCCCGCATTGGCCGGCCCAGCAGCCGCTCCCAGACCCGGGCGGCCTCGTCGCAGGTCAGCAGCGGCATCAGCGCCATGAACGGAAACAGGGCCGGGGCCACGGAGGTCGCCCACTGGACCATTGCCCGGGTCGCGCCGGCCATCGCCGCCCCCGGTCGCAGAAGCAGCAGCGCCATCAGCGCAAGCGTCCCCAGCCACCGAAGCATATAAATCCCCCCTGTCCGATGCTATTCGGGCAGGGGGGATTTGATACGGACCGAATCAGAATTTCACGGTGCACTCGCCGCCCTCGGCCGTGCCGGGGTCCTTCACATAGAAATGGGCCGTTGCCTCGTCGTCCAGCCACTCCACCATCAGTGTGCCGTGGGGCAGCTGTACGGGCTCCGCGCCATCCTCGGCGGCAGGGGCGACCGCGCCGTCATAGGCCAGGTAGATCTCGCCCTCCACCTCGGCGTTGGAGCGATAGAACGGGCCCCAGGCCTTGGGCCATGCCTTGTACACATAGCCCCAATCCTGAAGGGTGATCTCCGTATCGCCGTCGGGGTCGGCGGCCAGCCGGGCCGCCCGGCGTTCGTCCAGGCGCGTTTCGTCGCCGTCGAGAGCGCGCAGCACCACCGCCTGCTTTGCCCCGGAGGGCGATCTCAGCGTGGCATAGCGCTGGGGCACGGTGATGGCGGCCATGAAGCTGATATAGGAGGATACCAGCGCCAACCCGAGCACCAGTACCAGCACCAGCACGCTGGCCACCACGATCCTGGCGGTGCGGTGCTTGATGCGGCGCACCAGCGCGTAGCCGCCCCAGCTGATCAGCACGATCACCGCCATCACGGGCAGCTGCAGCATCAGCGTGCCGTTGACCAGCGAAAGCCCCGCCCGCTGGAGGATGCCCAGCGCGATGATGGCCACGGCCAACAGCAGCAGTATGCCCAGCAGCACCTTATCCGCCGTATTGAAATTGAGGGCAAAGCGCCTCTTTTCGGTCTGTTCCGCGTTCATTCCATCGTACCCCCGAACCAGATCACAGCTTCTCGGGATAGACGCCCTTGGCGTGCAGCTCGCGCAGCGCCTGCTGCACCAGCGGGCGATCCTCCTGGTAGGTGACGCCGAACCACACGGCCTCGGTCTCCAGCATGTCCACGGTCAGCGCGCCGCTCTTCAGCAGGGCGTCCACCATCACGGGCAGCAGGCATTCGCACTTGATGTCCGCGGGGTCGGCCTTTTTCAGGAATTCCTCGAAGTAGCGCTGCATGGCATCGAACACCTCGGGCCTGAAGCCCCAGAAGTTCATGGACACCAGCGCCTCGGGGTCCAGATCGACGCCCGGCTCGCCGCCGGAGGTATCGGCGATGCGGCCGTCCTCGTACAGGCGGATCTTGGCCACCTCGTCCACGTCCACCATGCGGCCGTTTTCCACCTTGCACACGCCGCGGGTCACCGCGCCGTGGATGCTGACGGTGTTCTTCAGCCGGTAGCCCACCATCGCCGCCCGGGCGGGATCGGCGGAGGCCACCAGGTAGTCGTGCATCTTCTGGAAGGAATCCACGCCATAGTAGTCGTCAGCGTTGATCACGGCGAAGGGCTCGTTCACGCAGGCTCGGGCGCACAGCACCGCGTGCACCGTGCCGAAGGGCTTGGTGCGTCCCGCGGGCACCGCGTACCACCCGGGCAGCGAGCTGTAGTCCTGGAAGGCATACTCCACCGCGATCTTTTTCGCCAGCTTGTCGCCGCAGATGCGCTTCATGTCCTCCAGCATATCGGGCCGGATGATGAACACCACCTTGTTGAAGCCCGCGCGGATCGCGTCGCACACGGAGTACTCCAGCAGGATCTCGTTGTTGGGGCCCATGCCGGTGATCTGCTTGTTGCCGCCATAGCGGGAAGCCATGCCCGCCGCCATTACAACCAGTGTCGTATTCATGATAACCATTCCTTCCTGATTAAATGTATTTCGTATTTATGCGCCGGTGCTGCCGAAGCCGCCCAAGCGCTCGCCCCCGGCATCGTCGTCCTCGGTCAGGCCGAAGGGGAGGAACACGCCTTGGGCGAAGGCCTCGCCCCGCTTCACCGACAGGGGCCTGTCCCCGGCGTTGGTCAGCTTGATGAAGATGTGCCCCTCGTTGCGCGCGCCGAAGTAATCGGCGTCCACGATGCCCACGGTGTTGTTCAGCTGCAGCCGGTACTTGAAGCCCAGCCCGCTGCGGGGGAACAGCATCAGCACCCAGCCCGGGGCGATGCGCGCCCGATAGCCGGTGGGAATGCGTATGCTCTCGCCGCTGTCCAGATGAAAATCCAGCGGGGAGCGGAAGTCGTAGCCCGCGGAGCCCGCGGTGGCGCGCCGGGGCGGCTGCGGGCGCTCCGGAACCGCCGTGCCGGGGAAGGCGTCTTCCCAGTCGGCGCAAAACTGCCCGTCGCTGACGGGGATGAACTGTGCCACGCGTTCCATATCTCAGCCCTCGAGGATTTCCTTGATCAGGTCAGCCTCGGCCACGCCGGTCTCCTCCAGGCCGTGGTCCTTCTGGTAAACCTTGATGGCCTCGGCGCACTGCTCGCCGTACACGCCGTCCGGCTCGCCAGTCAGATAGCCCAGCTCGATCAGCTTCTGCTGCAGCAGATAGGCCTCCCAGCAGTAGGTGGTCTTCTTCAGGCGCACGTACACCATTTCATAGGGCTCCAGCGCCGGGATCTCATATTCGGTGGCGGGCTTGGTCAGCTCCTTGGTCTCGTTTTCGGGATAGCCGAACATCTCGTTCAGCGTAACCAGCTGATAGCCCTTCTCCACCGCCCAGGGGATGAATCGCAACAGCTTGTCCAGATCGGTATTGGTGGTGTGGAACAGGAAGATCGCGCCGGGCTTCAGCGCCTTGGCGATCTTCTCGTCGCTCTGACCGCCATCCATCACCCAGTGGGCAATGCCATAGTAGCCCAGCTGCTTGGCGTACATCTGCATGCGCTGGTCGTTGCGGGCGTCGCCGCCTCGGGGGCGCAGGAAGTGGCAGTGGTACTCCACGCCCAGGATGTGGCTGAGGGCCAGCTGCTGGGTGTAGACCTCCTGGGCCAGGGTATCGTTGTCCAGGTTGAAAAGGCCCTCGTGGGTGAAGGTGTGGTTCTCCAGCTCGAAGCCGTTCTCCCAGGCGTACTTCAGGATCTCGGCCTGCTTCTCCTTCAGCGCGTTCCGCCCGATGGGGAATATGGTCAGCTTGCCGCCCACGCCCAGGGCGCAGTCCACGATCTGCTGCAGGTTGTTGGCCTGGAAGCAGTCGTCCACGGTGATGGCAATGATCTTTTCCTCGGTGTTCGCCTTGGAGAACACCGGCAGGAAGCCCTCCGCGATGGGCGTTGGGCGCGTCTGGGCGCGCTGGGCGGCCACATCCGACACCGGGGTGACCTCCGGCGTGGGCTCGGGGGTCGGTTCGGGCGTGGGCGTGGGGGCGGGCTCCCCCTCGGCGCCTTCGTCCTCAGCCGGCTCCGGCTCGGCGGTGACCGCCGGGGCAACCGCCTCCACGGCGGTGTCCGGGCTTCCCTTCGGCAGGATCAGCACCACCAGCGCGATCACAACAAGCGCCGCCAGTATGCCGCCGCCGATGATGAGCTGCCGTTTCCTGTAGGCGCGCTGCCGCGCGCGGGATAGTATGGGCCTGTTGAATTGGTTTGCCATGGCTGTGCCCTCTTCATGCGGTCGGTATCTCTATGCCAAAGACGGATAAGCCCGCGGGCCTATCCGCCGTTCCCTCGTCGCGCCGGCCCGGCTCTGGCGCGCGGGCTTCCGCCGCGATCGCGCTTTACCGGGATGACACAAACAGTATATCAGAATCATCGGTAATTGTCAATTCACGTTAATCCAGGCGCACCAGCGTCAGCGTGACCAGCGGCTGCACCGAGGTCTCGGTCAGGTTGATGGCGTCCGAGCTGCGCAGCGTGACCGTGGAGCGGTCGTGCACGTCAAAGATCGCCTGGCCGGTAAAGCCCGTGGGGCCCTCGCCGCCCGCCTCCACCACGGCGGAGGATTGGGAGGCGTCATTCACGTTCAACGTGAAGGTGGAGGCCATCGCCTGGCCCTCGGGCACCCGCACCGTGTAGGTGGCCAGGTAGGTGCCCGCCTCCTCCACGGTGATCAGGCCGCTGTTCACCGGGAATTCGCTGACCGCGCCCATGCAGTTGTTGCTGGCCAGGGGCACGATGCCGTTGGCCGTCACCGCCATGGGCAGCATGGCCGAGAACAGCCCGAAGCGGCAGCGCCGGCGCCGGCGACAGCGGCGCTCCCGGCGCCCACAATCGCAGTCGTCGTTATCGTTGTTGTCGTTGCACCAGTCGTACACGCCCTCCGCGTCCGGGCAGGGGCCGGGATAGTAGGGATAGTTGTCCCAGCGATAGCGGCCGCCCACGCTGTTCAGGCAGCCATAGGCATTATTGGAATTGCGGCGCGAGCAGCCGCAGCGATTGTTGTTTGCCATTTGCGTATCTCCTTTCAAGTTCTGTGACAGGCGAAGGATCGCCACAAATCCAGGGGGCGGATCCCCACTATTCCAATTGCCTATTCCCTGTTCCCTATTGCCTGACCTCCCCCATCGATTCCCCCTCGATCAACTCGGTGGGGATCATCACCTCGTCGTTGGCGGCGGTGGTGGGGTGATCGATGTGATCGATCAGGCGGAGGGCGGCCTGGCGGCCCATGGCCTCGCTGTTCTGGCGAACGGTGGTCAGCCTGGGGTGCACGGCCTGCACGGAGCGCACGCCGTCGTAGCCGGCCACGGAGACATCCTCCGGCACCTGAATGTCCATGCCGCGCAGGGTATCCAGCGCGCCAAAGTAGGAGGCGTCGTCCGGCAGCAGCACGCAGGTGGGCCAGTCCTCCCGCGCCATCAGCGCCTTCAGCCGGGGCCGGATGTTTTCCACATCGTCGTAGCGGCCCGCGACCAGATAGCCCTCGGGCACGGAAAGGCCGTGGGCCTGCATGGCCTGCAGGTAGCTGGAGATGCGGTTCTCGGTGACCAGGGAGTTGCGCTGGCCGTGAATGTAGGCGATGCGCCGGTGGCCCAGCGCCACGGCCCGGTCCACCAGCATGCGGATGCCGTTCAGGTTGTCGGACATCACGCAGGGGCGGTTTTCAAACCGGTGGTCGATGGTGACGCAGGGGATATCGCTGTTCACCAGCTCCACCACCTCCGGCGCGGTAAAATCCACGCAGGCCAGGCACACGCCGTCCACGTTGCGATAGTGGCAGTGCTCCAGGAAGGTCATGTCCATGGCCCCGATGTTGTGGTTGATGAAGGTGACATCGAAGCCGTGGGCCTCGGATTCCGCCTTGAAGGCGTTCAGCACGGCGGCGAAGAACGGGTGGGTGAGCCCGCTGACGTTCTCGTCCACGAACAGCACGCCGATGTTGTAGCTGCGGTTGGTCTTCAGCGCCCGCGCCAGCGCGTTGGGACGATAGCCGATCTCGTGGGCGGCCTCCATCACCTGGCGGCGGGTGGCATCGCTGACGTCCGGATAGCCGTTGAACACCTTGCTGACCGTGGCGATGGACATCTGGCACCGGCGCGCAACGTCCCGGATGGTCACAGCCATGCGGCATCCCTCCCAAATGATAGTCTCAGTCGTCCACCCGCGGCGCGTCCTCGGCATAGAGCCGCTTCTGAGTATCCACGTCGGCAGCCCCGGTGGCGGCGATGCCCAGCTTGGCCTGGAAGGCGCTGAGCGCCGCGGCGGTGCCGCTGCCGTACACGCCGTCCGCGCTGCCCTCGGGCAGGTAGCCCAGCTGGATCAGCCTGCGCTGCAGCAGGTTCGCGGCCCAGGTGCAATCCCCCGCCTTCATGAAGTAATAGGGGATATCGTGGTTCTGCAGCTCCGGCATGGTCTCGGCCAGCACGTTGGAGCTGGTGACGCAGGCGTTGTTCTCGTAGCCGAAAAGCTCGTTCAGGGTGACCATCTCATAGCCCTGCTCCGTGGCCTCGTCGATCAGCACGTTCATGCGGCGCAGGTCCTCTTCGGTGGTCTTGAAGTAGTAGATATTGCCCGGGGCCAGGTTGTTGCCGATGCGGCCCTCCTCCATCAGGCTGCCGTTGTAGGTCCAGCCCGCGACACCGAGATAGCCCTCCTGGGCCAGATAGGTGTGGGTGCGCAGGTCGTTCTCGCCGTCCCGGCCGTACAGGCGCAGGAAGTGGGGCTGGTAGCTGCCGCCCAGCACGAAGCTGACGGAGATATCCTGCTTCCAGATCTCCGAGGCCATCATCGTATCGTTCAGCGAATACAGCCGGGCCAGGGTGCTGTAGCAGCGGTTTTCGATTTCAAAGCCGACGGAGTAATAGCACATGCGCAACACGTCGTCCATGCCGTTCTTCATCACGTTTTCGCCTGTGGGGAACAGCGTGAGCTTGGCCTTGTTGTCCAGCGCCGCGCGGATAAATTCCATGGTGATGGTGGCGCCGGAGCATTCATCCAGGGTGATGGCGATCTGCTTCTGTTCGGTATTGGCCTTGGTGAACACCGGCAAAAAGCCCTCGGCGGTGGGCTCGGGACGCACCAGGGCATAGGGCTCGTCCGGGTTGAAGGTGGGCTCGGGCGTGGGGGTCGGCTCCAGGGTCGGGGTCGGGGAGGGCGTGAGCACCTGTATGCTGCCGTCGCCCTGCACCACGTCGCCCGCGGTGAGCACCATCTGGTGATCCTCCACAGGCAGGTTGTTGGCATCCACATAGCCGTCCTTGCCGTCTGCCGGGGAAACCACGGGCGTGCCCGCGGGCCTGACCCGGTTGTTCACCATTATGGCCACGATCAGCGCCAGCGCCGTCACGGCCAGCACGCCGATGGCGAAGGACAGGCAGCCGCCCTGGGCGCGGCGGCGGCGATGGATGGATCGTCTGGGCATAGGGGGGAGGTCCTTTCTGAGTTATCGTTTGAATTCTATTGCGCGGTATAATGTAAAATCAGTGTGGAGTGAGGAGTCAGGCGTGTGGAGTTACAGAATGTCGCGCGCGAATCGCAGCGGAAAACCGCTCCCTATTTATCGCGAAGAAACGCCGTCCCCTGGCCATCTTCAACTCCTCACTCCACACTTTCCTTTTTGGGTCTGTGCACGGTGAAGCTGAACTCGGTGCCCTCACCCTTTTCGCTGGTCACCCAGATCTCCTCATCCATGCGCTTCAGAAGCTCCTTGGCGATGGACAGGCCGAGGCCGCTGCCCTTGCCGCTGTGGGCCTTGTCCACCTTGTAGAAGCGGTCGAACACATAGGGCAGGTCGTTCTCCTCGATGCCGATGCCGGTATCCTTCACGTGGATCACCACACGCTCGTCGTCCCAATCGGCGCGGACGGCGACGGAGCCCTGTTCGGTATACTTGATGGCGTTGTCCACCAGTATGATCAGCATCTGCTCCACCCGGTCGGCGTTGGCGTACACCTGGGGACACTGGGTGAAGTCGGTCTCCACCTTCAGCTCCAGCCCGTGCTCGGCGGCGATGGTGGCATAGCGGTCGCACACGTCGTACACCACGTCGTCCAGCGCCATGACGCTCTTCTGGATGGACAGCGTGCCGCTCTGCAGGCGGGAGAGCTCCAGCTGGTCGTTGATCAGCCGGGACAGGCGCATGATCTCCCGCAGGATGATGTCGTAATAGCGCTGGCGGTCGGCCTCCTCGGTGACCATGCCCTCCTTCAGGGGCTCGATCAGCGCGCGCATGGCCGTCAGCGGGGTGCGCAGCTCGTGGGACACGTTGGACACGTAGTCCCGCCGGGTCTTTTCCAGGCGCTCCATCTGGGTGATGTCGGAAAACAGGCCCACCGCCCCGGCGATGGCGCCGATCTCATCCACGATGGGCGTGATGGTCATCCGCAGGATCATGTCCCGGGCTTCCAGGTTGCGGGTCATTGCCTCGCCGGACTGTATGACGGCGTCGAAGTCCTCCCAGATGCTCTTGTCCGGGATCAGCTTCATCCGCGGGTCGGGAAGGTGCAGCGCCAGCTTCTGCCGGGTGAAGAACCTGTCCAGCGCCGGGTTGGTGTGAGTGACGCGGCCCTCGGCGTCGATGGCCACGATGGCCTCGGACAGGCCGTTGAGCATGTTGCGCAGGCGGTTGCGCTCCACGATCAGGGTGTACATGTTGCGGGACAGCTGGTAGGACAGGTTGTTCACCGCCTTGCCCAGCTCGCCCAGCTCGCCATAGGCGTTCTCATCGGCGCGGACCTCCAGGTCGCCCTCGGACATGGCCACCGCCGCGTCCCGCAGCGTGGCCACGGGGGCCATCACAGGGCGCATGATCCTTTCCGCCAGCAGCCATACCGCGACCAGCGCAACGACAAGCGCCGCCGCCCCCGCAAGGAGCGCCGGTACCAGCTTGCCCTGCCCTTCCACGGCGGGCGGCTGCCCTCCGCCAAGGACAAAAAAGACCGACAGACCCACGGCAACCGCGATGAACACCGCGATTGCCGCTAAGAGTACCGCGCGCTTGATCAGCACGCTGCCTTTTTTGCCTTTGGCCCGATCGGCCGGCGAATTCGATGCTTCGCCGCGCGGGTTGACGGAGGCCTCAGGATTGCGCCGAAGTTCGATCATGCATTGACCTCAAACCTGTAGCCCACACCGTACACTGTCTTCAGCGCCCAGGGCACGTTCTCCTGGGGCAGCTTCTGGCGAATGCGCTTGATGTGGGCATCCACCGTGCGGGTATCGCCGAAGTAATCGTAGCCCCAGACCCGGGAAAGGATCTGCTCCCTGCTGAACACCTGGCCCACGTTGCTGGTCAGCATGTGCAGGATCTCGACCTCCTTGGGCGTGCAGGGGATCACCTTGCCGGACACCTTCACCTGATAGTTCTCCAGGCTGATCTCCAGCTGGGGCAGGCGGATGATGCTGCTGTCCTCCTCGCCGGTCTTTTCGCTGAAGCGGCGCAGCACCGCCTTGATGCGGGCCAGCACCTCGCGGGGAGAGAAGGGCTTTACGATGTAATCATCGGCGCCCAGCTCCAGGCCCAGTATGCGGTCGATCTCCTCGCCCTTGGCCGTCAGCATGATGATGGGAAGGCTGCTGGTCTGGCGGATGGTGCGGCACACGTCGATGCCCGAAACCCGGGGCATCATCAGGTCCAGCACCACCATGTCGGGGTGCAGGCTCTCCACCATCTCCAGCGCCTGCTGGCCGTCATAGGCGCTCTGGTGCTCATAGCCCTCGGAGCCCAGGTACAGGCCCAGCGACTCATGCACCACAGGATCGTCGTCTGCAATAAGAATAAGAGGATACATAGACATTTATACCACCCCAAATATCACTTTTGTATATTTATTATATACATTCCTTCATCTTAGTGCAACCATATACGGAAGAAGCCCAGATTTTATCATAATTCAAAGACAGGGGACAGGGAACGGGAAATGGGGGCCGTGGACCTGTAAAAGGGCGTGTGTCCTATGTATTCCGTACACATGCAGGGGCGGCGACGAAGCGCGAGTGTCCGGATGAAACGGCCCCACCCATCACAGCTTCGTCGTGCCACCGTTTCGCGTGCCCGCCAAACGCACAGCCGGTGCACCGGGGCCCATCGCGCGCGGACAGGCTTCCATACTGCCGGAGAAGGCACGCAGCGCTGCTTTCCAGGCGCTCGGCGCCCCTGATGCAGGTATCGTCCGCCGTACAGCTCCGGCGTTAGAGTGTGTTTCCAAAATACCTGAAGCGCA
>CACYWI010000157.1 GCA_902778045.1 uncultured Eubacteriales bacterium | reverse complement strand
TCGCTGCGGGCCCAGGCGGACAAGAAGGCCTACCAGCTGCGCATGCGCAGGGCCATCGACGATTGCCCCCGCCTGACGCTGCGCCAGGCCGAGGTGCGCCGGATCCTGGTGGAAGACGGCCGGGTGACGGGCCTGGAGACCACCACCGGGGGCCGCGTGGCCTGCCGGGCTATCGTGGCCTGCTGCGGCGTGTACCTGAACAGCCGCATCATCATCGGCGAGTGCAGCTGGAACGGCGGGCCCCAGGGGCTGATGGCCGCCAACGCCCTGACCCAGAGCCTGATGGACCTGGGCTTCTCCATCCGCCGGTTCAAGACGGGCACCCCCGCCCGGCTGGACGGCCGGACCATCGATTTTTCCAGAATGGAGCCCCAATACGGCGACGAGCCGGTGGTACCCTTCTCCTTCATGACCGATCCGGCGACGCTTCAAAATAAAGCGATGTGCTGGCTCACCTACACCACGCCCGAGACCCACAGGATCATCCTCGACAACCTGCACCGCGCCCCGATGTATTCCGGCACGATCCACGGCACCGGCGCGCGCTACTGCCCCTCCATCGAGGACAAGGTGGTGCGCTTCAAGGACAAGGACCGGCACCCCATCTTCATGGAGCCGGAGGGCCTGTATACCCACGAATGGTACGCCCAGGGCATGTCCACATCCATGCCGGAGGACGTGCAGCGGCAGATCTACGCTTCGATCCCGGGGCTGGAGCGCGCGAAGCTGCTGCGGCTGGCCTACGCCATCGAGTACGACTGCATCGACCCTACCCAGCTGAACGCCGCCCTCGGCGCGCGGCACGTGGAGGGGCTGTACTGCGCGGGGCAGATCAACGGCACCTCCGGCTACGAGGAGGCCGCCGCCCAGGGGCTGTTCGCCGGCGTCAACGCCGCGCTGTACTGCCAGGGCAGGCCGCCCATGCTGCTGACCCGGGCGGACGCCTACATCGGCGTGCTGGTGGACGACCTGGTGACCAAGGGCGTGGACGAGCCCTATCGCATGATGACCAGCCGCGCCGAGTACCGGCTGCTGCTGCGCCAGGACAACGCCGACCTGCGCCTGACGGAAAAAGGCCGGGACGCAGGGCTGGTGTCCGATGACCGCTACCAGAAAATGCTGGAGAAAAAGCGCCTGACCGCCGAGGGCAGGGCGCTGCTGGACAGGCTGCGCCTGACGGAGAAGCTGCGCCACCCGGAGGCCACCTACGCGGCGCTGCGGGCACAGCGGCCGGAGCTGCCCGACTATCCCCCGGAGGTGGTGGAGCAGCTGGAGATCGACATCCGCTACGAGGGCTACCTGGCCCGCCAGCAGGCCGACCGCCAGCGCTTTATGAAGATGGAGGACACGCCCCTGCCCCCGGACGCCGACTACCTGAACATGTCCGGCCTGCGCATCGAGGCCCGGCAAAAGCTGGACGCCCAGCGCCCGGCATCCCTGGGCCAGGCCAGCCGCATCCCCGGCATCAACCCCGGCGACGTCACCGTGCTGATGATCTGGCTGCGGTCGGGGAACGTTGCTTTTTGATGGGATATATTCTATAATAGGAACGACTCTCAACGCTTGAAAGGAGGCGCACTCATGGACAAGTGGGACGCGCGATTCATGGAGCTGGCGGGCGTCATCTCCGGTTGGGCCAGCTGCTACAAGGAGAACCGCAAGATCGGCGCGGTGATCGTGAAGAACAAGCGCATCGTGACCACCGGCTACAACGGCGCGCCGTCGGGCATCAAGACCTGCGTGGAGCGGGGCGAGTGCCTGCGGCAGAAGCTGGGCATCCCCTCGGGCACCCGGGCGGAGCTGTGCTATGCCGTGCACGCCGAGCAGAACGCCATCATACAGGCCGCGCGGCTGGGCAGCAGCATCGACGGGGCCACGCTGTACTGCACCCACCAGCCCTGCGTGCTGTGCGCGAAGATGATCGTGAACGCCGGCATCAAGCGCGTGGTGTACCAGGAGGGCTATCCCGACGATTTTTCGCTGGAAATACTGAATGAAAGCGGCGTGGAGCTGGAGCGCTTCCAGCCTGAGGAGAAGGCAGAATGAATATAGAACGGATCAACCGGGTCATCGAAAACATGCGCGCCTGCGGCCTCAGACAGATCATCGTCTGCGCGCCGGCGTCGGTGTACTATCTCAGCGGCGCGTGGTGCGAGCCCTTCGAGCGCATGCTGGCGCTGCTGGTGAAGGACGACGGCACCCTGAAGCTGTACGGCAACCGGCTGTTCGCGCTGCGGGGCGTCACGGACATCCCCCTGGTGGAGTACGAGGACACGGACGACTGCGTGGCCGTGCTGGCCCCGGACGTGTGGCCGGGCGCCATCGGCATCGACAAGACCTGGCCCAGCCACTTCCTGATCCGCCTGATGGAAATGCGGCCGGACGTCACCCCGGTGCTGGGCAGCCAGCCCATCGACGACGCCCGCATGATCAAGGACGAGCAGGAGCTTGAGCTGATGCGAATCAGCTCCCGGATGAACGTGGAGGTGTGCACCCGCATCGGCGAGGCGCTGCATGAGGGCGTGACCGAAAAGGAGATCCAGGCGCTGTACAACCAGATCGCGCTGGAGCTGGGATCGGAGGGGCCCTCCTTCACGCCACTGATCTGCTTCGGGCCCAACGGCGCGGAGCCCCACCACGACAGCGACGGCACCCGGCTGAAGCGGGGCGACACCGTGATCATGGACGTGGGCCTGCTGTGGAAGCACTATTGCAGCGACATGACCCGCACCGTGCACTTCGGCCCCGCCACTGACGAGCAGAAGCGGGTGCATGAGATCGTGACCGCCGCCAACCGCGCGGGCATCGCCGCCTGCCGCCCCGGCGTGCCGATGAAGGACATCGACCGCGCCGCCCGGAAGGTGATCGAGGACGCCGGCTACGGCGAATACTTCACCCACCGCACCGGCCACGGCATCGGCCTGGACGAGCACGAGTTCCCCGATTGCTCCGCCGTCAGCGGGATCGTCGCCCGCCCGGGCATGATCTTCTCCGTGGAGCCCGGCATCTACCTGCCCGGCAAATTCGGCGTGCGCGTGGAGGACCTGGTGGCCATCACCGAGGATGGCTGCGAGGTGCTGACGTGGGTGGATTAGGGAACAGGCAATAGGGAATAGGGAATAGGAATTGTGGCTGCCGCGCAGATGCTGTAGCCTTGGTACGAAAACCGGATTTCTTGAGGACAGGCGAAGATCCTTCACTTTGTTCAGGATGACAGGTCAACGAATCGATGTGTCATCCTGAGCGGAGCGAAGGATCTTCTTCGTCATGTGGGAATTGTCGGGCGGTGCATGGCCCGACTGGAAACGCGGCAGCCACTATTCCTATTGCCTAATCCCTAATCCCTAATCCCTAATCCCTATTCCCTCTTCTACATCCTCTCCGGCGCTTCCACGCCGATCAGGTACAGGGCGACCTTCAGGGTCTGGCGGACCACGTCGGTCAGCAGCAGCCTGGCGGCGCGGGTGCCGGGCTCGTCCACCATCACCTTGTTCTCATAGTAGAACTTGTTGAAGGCCTGGGCCAGGTCCACCGCGAAGCGGGTGACCATGCTGGGCTCGCTGCGGTTCACGGCGCTCTTCAGGATGTCCGGGAACTGCTCGATCAGGCGCACCACATCCTGGCTGAAGGGGTCGGCGAGGGCGGCGAAGTCCGGCTCGGCCTTTTCGGCCCCCGCGGCCTTGCGCAGCACGGAGCAGGCACGGGCGTGGGTGTACTGCACATAGGGGCCGGTCTCGCCGTCGAAATTCAGCGCGCGATCCCAGCTGAAGTCGATGTCCTTGATGCGGTTGTTGTACAGGTCGAAGAACACCACTGCGCCGATGCCCACCTGGCGGGCGACCTCGTCCTTGTTCTCAAGGTCCGGGCTCTTCTCGTCGATGATGGCCCGGGCCTTTTCCACGGCCTGGGTCAGCAGCTCGTCCAGGTACACCACGTGGCCCTGCCGGGTGGACAGCGCCTCGCCCTCGAAGGAGACCATGCCGAAGGCCACGTGCTCGCAGGCCTTGGACCATTCATAGCCCATCAGCTCCAGCACCTTGAACAGCTGGCGGAAGTGCAGGTCCTGCTGGTAGGCCACCACGTACAGGCTCTTGTCGAAGTCATAGGTGTCCTTGCGGTACTTGGCGGCGGCCAGGTCGCGGGTCATGTACAGCGTCGCGCCGTCGCTGCGCAAAATCAGGGCCGGGGGCATGCCGTAGTCGGCCAGATCCACGATCTGCGCGCCCTGGTCCTCCTTCAGAAGGCCCTTGTCCCGCAGGCTGTCGATGATGGGCTGCATCTTGTCGTTGTAGAAGCTCTCGCCCGCGTAGCTGTCGAAGGTCACGCCCAGCATGTCGTACACACGCTCGGCATCCTTCAGCGTGACGGACTTGAACCAATTGAAGATCTCCAGCGCCTCCGGGTCGCCGTCCTCGATCTTCTTGAACCAGGCGCGGCCCTCGTCGTTCAGGGCGGGGTTTTCCTTGGCCTCGTCGTTGAAGCGCACGTACAGCTTGACCATCTCGTCTACGCCGCCGGCGGCCACGGTGTCATGGTCGCCCCAGCGCTTGTAGGCGGCGATCATCTTGCCGAACTGGGTGCCCCAGTCGCCCAGGTGGTTGACGCCCACCGCCCGCCAGCCGAAGAACCGGTGCAGCCGGTACAGGCTGTTGCCGATCATCGTGGTGGAAAGGTGGCCGATATGGAAGCGCTTGGCGATGTTGATGCTGGAATAGTCCAGCACCACGGTCTTGCCCGCGCCGGAATCGTCCGCGCCGTAGCGCTCGCCCTGCGCCCTGGCCAGCGACAGCACCTTCTCGGCGTAGATGGCCCGGTCGATAAAGAAGTTCAGGTAGCCCTTCACCGATTCCACCCGGCCCACGAAATCCGCGTGGATGCCTGCGGCCAGCGCGTCCGCGATCATCATCGGGCTCTTGCGCAGGGCCTTGGACAGCTTGAAGCAGGGGAAGGCGTAGTCGCCCAGGGCGGTGTCCGGCGGGATCTCCAGCGCTGCGGCGATGTCCGCGGGGGCGATCTCCACCTCGCCGAAGGCGGCCTTCAGCGCGGAAAGTATCTCGTTTGCGACGGCGGTCTTGAAATCCATACAGCATGCACCTCGTTGTCATTTTCGGTTGTTATACATGATTCGGGCCTTCACCGCAAGCATCACAATATTGCGCCACAATCATCATGACAATGTGCTTGACAATGGCGCGAACGGAAAATTACAATTAATGTGATTGTTTTGCGCTGAAGGAGAAGCATTCAAGTGACTTTTTCGAATATGCTGTACAGGCTGGTGCTCGGCCCGCTGGAGCTGCTGTTCGACGCGGTGTATACCTTTGCGCTGCGCGTGGTGAAGAGCCCTGGCCTGTCCCTGGTGTTTCTGAGCCTGGCCATCAACCTGCTGGTGCTGCCGATGTACAACCGGGCGGACGCCATGCAGGAGGAGGAGGGCCGGCAGGCGGCGCAGCTGAAGCCGGGCGTCGAGCACATCAAGGCGATGTTCAAGGGCGACGAGCGGTTCATGATGCTGCAAACCTACTACCGGCAAAACCACTACCGACCCTATTACGCGCTGAAGGGCTCGCTGTCGCTGCTGCTGCAGATCCCCTTCTTCATCGCCGCCTACAACTATCTTTCCGGCCTGCAGGTGCTCCAGGGCGTGGCCTTCGGCCCGATCCGGGACCTGGGCGCGCCGGACGGCCTGATCCGCGTCGGGGGGCTCACCGTTCACCTGCTGCCGGTGCTGATGACGGGCATCAACATCGTGTCCGGGGCCATCTACACCCGGGGCATGCCGCTAAAGAGCAAGCTGCAGCTGTACGGCATGGCGCTGATCTTCCTGGTGCTGCTGTACGATTCCCCCTCGGGGCTGGTGTTCTACTGGACGCTGAACAATGTGTTCTCGCTGGGCAAGAACATATTCAAGAAGCTGCGGCCCTCCGCCGGGCTGCTGCAGGCGCTCAGCGCGCTGGCCGGCGCGGCCTTCCTGGCGGTATTCCTGATCATCAAGCCGGCGGACAGCGCCACCGGCAAGGCCCTGGCGGTCATCGTGGCCCTTGCCCTGGAGGCGCCGCTGCTGTCCCGCTTTATCCACATCAAGGCGCCCGCGCCGCTGCGGGGCAACCGCAAGGGCGCTGAAAGGGCGATCTTCTACACCGGCTGTGTGCTGCTGGCGCTGCTGATGGGCGTGCTGATCCCCTCGGAGATCGTGAACGCCTCGCCGGACGAATTTGTCACGCTGCAGCGGTTCGAGCCGCCGGTGTGGTATGTCTACAAGTCCGCCATGCTGGGCCTCGGCGCGTTCCTGGTCTGGGGCGTGGTGTTCTACAGGATGTCCTCGGAAAAGGGCCGCCGGCGGTTCAGCGCCGCCGTGGCGATGCTGACCGGGGCCGCCGTGGTGGACTACATGGCCTTTGGCAAGGGCTACGGCAACATCTCCGCCTGGCTGATCTACGATGATCCCATCCGGGTGAGCCTGGTCCAGTGCGCCGTGAACGCCGCCGTGGTGCTGGCGGTGGCGGGTCTGATCTACATGCTGTGGCGCAGGCTGCCCCTGGCGGTGCAGACGGCCTGCCTGGCGGGCTGCCTGGCGGTGGCGGGCATGTCGGGCATGAACGTCGCCAGCATTCAGAAGCAGACGCCGGCGCTGAAGAAGGCGGCCAAAAAGGTGGCCAAGCAGGGCCAGCCGGTGCTGCAGCTGGACCGCTCCGGAAAGAACGTGATCGTGCTGATGCTGGACCGGGCCGTGGACGGCTATGTGCCCTTCATGCTCAACGAGATCCCCGGGCTGAAGGAGCAGTTCGACGGCTTTACCTGGTACCCGAATACGATCTCCTACGGCTATCACACGAACGTGGGCTCGATGAGCCTGTTCGGCGGCTACGATTACATACCGGACGCCGTCAACGCCCGGGCCGACGTGAAGCTGCGCAAGAAGCAGAACGAGGCGCTGCGGCTGATGCCCGTCAATTTCCTGGAGGCGGGCTACCAGGTCACGGTGTGCGATCTGCCCTACGCCAACTATCAGTGGGTGCCGGATCTGAGCATTTTCGACAAGTACCCCGGCGTGCGCGCCTACAATACCGAGGGCGCCGTGGTGGGCGACGCGGACAAGCTGGCGGCCTACAACAACCATGTGCGGGACAGGAACCTGTTCTGCTACAGCGTGATGCGCGCGGCTCCAGTGCTTTTGCACGGTACGCTGTACAACGGGGGCCGCTATAACGAGGCGGACGCCACGGTTCGCAGCCAGGACGCCGACGGCGTGGGCTGGGCGCCCCAGGAATTCCTGAATTCCTATATGGTGCTGAAGAATCTGCCGGAGATCACCCGGGTCACCGACGAGGGTACGGACACCTTCCTGTCCATGTGCAACGACACCCCCCACGGCGTGTCCGCGCTGAAGGAGCCGGAATTCGAGCCCGCCGCGGGCTTTGACAACAGCGAATACGAGGCGGCGCACGCCGTGCGCGTCGGCCTGGACGGGGGCGAACTGCGGCTGGACGGGGAGAACAGCGAATCCCGGCAGCGCAACTACCAGGTGAACATGGCCGCCTTCATCAAGCTGGGCGCGTGGTTCGATTACCTGCGGGAAAACGGCGTGTACGACAATACCCGCATCATACTGGTGGCCGACCACGGCTACGACATGTACCTGTTCGGCTTTGACCTGAGGGAAAAGTATCCCGGCAAGCTGGAAGGCATGGCGGATTCCGAGGAGTGGTGGGACACCATGAGCGCCAATCCCCTGCTGATGGTGAAGGACTTCGGGGCCACCGGCTTTACTACCGACACCCGGTTCATGACCAACGCCGATACCCCGACCCTGGCCTTCGACGGGCTGATCGAAAACCCGGTCAACCCGTTCACCGGCAACCCCGTCACCGACGCGGCCAAATACCTGCCGGAGCAGCACATCATCGAGACGGAGTGGCGCATCCAGAAAAACAAGGGCACCACCTTCAAGGACCCGATCATCGTCACCCTGCGCAACGGCGATATTTTCGATTTCGATAACTGGACCGTGGAAGGGCTGGAGGAGCAGCGGGAATAGGGATTAGGCAATAGGAACTGGGAACCAGGAACCAGGAACCAGGGGAACGAGGGAACAGGGAACAGGGAACAGGAATTGCGGCTGCCGCATTTTATGCTTCCCCACCGCAGTGGGGAAGTACCCGCGCAGCGGGGGATAGGGCACCCCACCGCAGTGGCATCGAGCGCCCGGAAAACTCTCCAGTGGAGAGTTTTCAGTGGTTCGAGCGCCTGGAAAACAGCACAGT
>CACYWI010000156.1 GCA_902778045.1 uncultured Eubacteriales bacterium | reverse complement strand
GCAATCGCCGGAGAACCGGGAATACCGGCTGGACCTGGCCGAGCTGTACTGCGAGATGGGCTGCCACGAGCAATCGACGCGGCTGCTGCTGGACATGCTTGCGGAGGGGGACGGCCCCGCGGAGTGCTATTACGGCCTGGCCCTCAATCAGCTGGGCATGAACGACCTGTCCGGCGCGCGGGAGTCCCTGCGGCTGTACCGCAGAAGCGATCCCGAGGCCGCCGAGGTGGACGAGGTGCGCCGCCTGACCGCGGAGCTGGATTTTTTCAACGAGATCGGCCACCCCGCCAGCCGCAAGCTGTACCGGGCCTCCTGCATCGCCGGCCGCGCCTGCGAGGCTATGAAGTCGGATGAGCCGGAGAAGGCCTGCCGCCTGTTCGAGCGCTCCCTCGAAATGGCCTCGGAGCAGTATGAGATGCGGGCGCTGTACGCCATGGCGCTGTTCATCAGCGGCGATCCCGAAGGCGCGCGCGCTCAGGCCGAGCGCGCCTCCGGCGGCTATCCGCCGTCGGTACGGGCGCTCAGCGTGTGCGCCCAGGTCTACGCGTTGACGGGCGACAGGGACAGGGCGACCGCCCTGATCGACCGGGCAGCCGCCGAAAGGCCCGAGGGCCAGGACCTGCGGCTGATGCTGTATGCCATGGGCGAAATGGGCATGGACGAGCGGGTGGCCGAATATGTGCGCTTTGCCCTGAGGGAGACGCCCTACGACAAGTCCCTTCTGCACATGAAGGCCGTGGCCCAGAAGAAGCTGGGCACCGCCGACGCCCGCGTGGCCCGCTGCTGGACGCGCATACTGCGGATCGACCCGGAGGACAGCATCGCCCGGTTCTACCAGCAGGCCGCATTGAAGCACCGGCTGGGCCAGTACGCGCTGTCCTACGGCTACGAGGTGCCCGCCGAGGAATTTGAGCGCCGCCTTCGCGCGCTGATCGGCCAGCTGGCCCAGGGCTACGAGCGCCTGGACGCGCGCTGGAGGGATGATGCCGACTTCCGCAGCCTGGTGCGCTGGGCCGTCAATTCCGAGGACGGACGGCTGAGCCGCGCGGCCATGACGGCGCTGACCACCATCGAGGACGGGGAATCCAGGAGCCTGCTGCGCAGCCTGCTGTTCAACGGCGATTTCCCCGGCGAGCTGAAGGTGCACGCCGCGCTGGCCCTGCGGCTGCAGGGCGTGGAGGCGGAGGCGATCATGCCCGAAAGATCCGGCCTGGGCCTGGCGCTGCTGCCGGACCCGCAGCTGATGATGAAGCGCCTGGGCGTGGGGGAGCGCCAGCTGGTGCGCTATGCCGACGAGGTGCTCCGCCAGGAATACGATATCTCCGCGCTGCCCCAGCTGCTGTTGATGTGGTCCGCATACCGCCAGCTGCGGGGCACGAAGGGCGATCCGCTGCGCTGCGTGGGCGGCGCGGCGGCGGCGCTGGCCTACAACTACATGCTGATCTACGGCCCGAGGCCGGATGCCGCCGGGCTGGCGAAGGCCTTCGGCTGTGACGAGCGGCAGCTGGTCTACTACGCAAGGCGCATCGCAGGGTGCCTGGAGCGCATCGCGAAGGGCGAACAGACGGGAGAATAGCAATATGAAGATACACGATTTTGACGAGAAGTTCTATGATTATGTGCGCACCTGGATGGCCATGCACCCCGGCATGACCGAAAAGCAGGTCGAGGAGAAGTACAACGAGATCATGCTGAACTGGCTGAACGCCCCGGCCAGGTGGCTGGATGGCGAAAAGCCCGGGGAATACTTCCTGCGCTACAGCGAGCCGAAGGACCTGTTAAAGCTGCTGGAGGAATATGACAAGCGGCATATCGGCCTGCCGGAGCCGCTGTACAGCCGCGTGGTCAGCGTGGGCGAGAGCTGCGTGCCGGGGCTGATGCGCATCGTATCCAATTCCGACCGCCCCGAATCCCTGCGGGCCACGGCGCTGGCCCTGCTGCGGGACATCGGCAGCGACGACGCGCGCCCCCTGTATGTCCAGCTGGCCTGCGAGGGTGACGAGGGCGACGATATCAGCGAGATGGCGGCGGACATCCTCTCCGACGGCGACGGCCGGGAGATCGGCGACCTGCTGGAGCGCTATGACGGCGCGCCGGAGCACGGCCAGATGCGGATACTGGGCATCTGCACCAACTTCCCCGGCGACGACCGCATCTACAACTATCTGCTGGACAAGCTGCGCAACCGGCCCGACCAGCGGGCGCTGTACGCCTCGTTCCTGGGCAAGCTGGGCGACGCCCGGGCCATCGACCAGATCAAGCCCTTCCTGTCGATGACCGACATCAGCTACCTGGACTATATCGAGCTGCGCAACGCCGTGGAGGAGCTGGGCGGCGATCCCGGCGAGGAGCGCACCTTCTACGGCGATCCGGATTACGAGGCCATGCGCAACATGTAGGGCGCGACCCCATACGCGCGAAAAGGAGGGAATCCAATGTACTGTTCCCATTGCGGAAAGAAGGTCGACGATACGATGCTGTTTTGCCCGTTTTGCGGCGAAGCCATCGTGATCCCGGACCAGGATGACGGCAGCCGCGAAGCGCAACAGGTGGATTCCGCCGAGATCGATGCCTTTGAGCCGCTTGCGGTGCCCGCCGCCGAACCGGCGCGGGAACCGGAGACGACCGCGGAGGCCGTGGAGGAGACCGATGCCGCCGCCGAGCTGGAGGACTGGAGCCGCGCCCGCGAGGAAAAGCGGGCGGACGACGTGTGGGCCCGCCGCGACGCGCCCGAGGAGCCCTTTACCCCTCTGGTACTGGACGGGGAGGATGAAGCCCCGGCGAACTGGCGCGAGGAGATCGCGAGCCGAAAGCAGGCCGTGACTGTGGAGAAGAAGCCGCCGGAGATCCGGCGGGAGGACGATCAGCCCGTCCGACTGGAGGGCAGCGCCCCCGACCTGAACCTGGAGGTGGAGGGCGCGAAGGGCGCGCCGCGGGAAAAGGCGCCGCGCAAGCACGCCAACACGCTGGTGCCGCCGAAGACCATGAACCCCAACGACATATTCATGGACGATAAATCGCCGGCCTTCGACGCGGTGGACCCCTATGACGATGTTGAGAATGACGATTTCAGCGGGGCCTTCGCCTTCGAGGACGACGACGAGGGCAGCTTCTTTATGCGCCACCTGCGCGGCATCGTGGGCCTGGCGCTGTTCGTGATCCTGATACTGATGTTCGTGATCTACGCATTCTCCCGTGCCGGCCAGTTCAGCCTGGCGCGGTTCAACCTGGCCTGGAGCACCGACGCCTACAGCTCGCTGGGCTACCAGAGCTATCAGGAGGAGCGCTACAGCGACGCCGGCCTGTACTACGAGCGCGCGCTGCAGCGCGATCCCGGCAACTACAGCTTTGCCTCCTCGGCGGCGATGGCCTACTTTGAGGCGAAGGATACGGATAAATCCGCCGAGATGCTGAAGAAGTGCATCGATATCAATCCGGCCCTGCTGGAGCCGTATATCTACCTGCTGAAGCTGTATCCCGAGGCGGCCCAGCGGCCCTGGGACGTGACCCAGCTGCTGCAGCAGGGCTACAGGCAGACCGGCGACGCGCGGCTGAACGTCACCGGCTGAGGGGGATGAGCGCCTTGAACGACCCGCTTTTCCTGCTCGCGCCGATGGACGGCATGACCCGCGCCTCCTTCAGGAGCATCTGCTTCGATTACGGCGCGGACGGCGCGACCACGGAAATGATACAGTCCCTGGCCCTGGGCAGGGCAAAAAAGCGCATGAGCCCGACCTTTATGGAGGTGCTCGTACGCTTTGAAAATGAGAAAAACCTGGCCGCCCAGCTGATCGGCAGCGTGCCGGAGATGATGGCGGAATCGGCGCGAAGGCTGACGGCCATGGGCCGATTTGACGCCATCGACATCAACATGGGCTGTCCGGCCCGCAAGGTGGTGGGCAGCGGAAACGGCTCAGCGCTGCTGCTGGACCCGGACAGGGCCGTGCGGGTCATGGCCGCGGTGAAGGCGGCCACTTCGCTGCCGGTGCGCCTGAAGCTGCGCCTGGGCTGGGACGGCGAGCACATCACCGCGCCGGGCCTGGTGCGGGAAGCGGAAAACCTGGGCTTTGAAAGCGTGACGCTGCACGGGCGCACCCGCGAGCAGCGTTACGGCGGTCGGGTGGACGCCGAGGCAATCCGCGCGATCGTTCGGAGCGTGAAGCTGCCGGTGTACGCCAACGGCGGCGTCACCTGTGCCGGGGACGCGCTGACCTTCCTGCGGGAAACCGGCGCGGCGGGCGTGGCCATCGGCAGGGCGGCGCTGAAGCAGCCCTGGATCTTCGACGACATCGCCCGCCTGCGCGGGGGAGAGGCCGTAAAGCCCCGCCTGGCGCAGGAGCGGATCTCCCTGCTGATCCGGCTGGCCGCGCTGGCGTGCCGCCACCGGCCGGAGCGGGTGGCCGTCTGCGAGATGCGCAAGTTCTGCGGCTGGCTGCTGCCCGGCCTCACCGGCGCGGAGGGCGTGGTGAAGCGGCTGAACGGCATCGACGCGCTGAGCGCCTACACGGCGCTGCTGGAGGACTATCTGAACGAATTGGTGCGAAGCAACGATGTCGGCGTCCATCCGGAGCTGACGCCGGACTGCACGCTGGACACGGTATGAATGAAGGGGAGGCTGCCATGAGGGCAGCCTCCCCGCTTTGTCGCTTACTCCTTCTTGGGCTTTTTGTAGGTGTCGTCGAAGGTGTTCATCAGCACGTCGATCGTCTCAAGGTCGATCACCGGCGCTTCGGGGTCGATGGGGATGAGCGCCATGCCGAAGCTCTCGTTCACATAGTCCTGGAACTTCGATACGGCCTTGACGGTGAGCTCGTCCAGCACGCCGATCTGCAGCTCGTCCTTCATCTTGAGCCAGCCCAGCTCGATCAGCCGCGTCTGGATGGCGGTGATCTCCTCCTCGGTGGAGAACTCGTCCACCGGCAGATCCCAGGGATAGAAGGTCGGCTCGGGTTCGGGTTCCTCGGTGGGTTCGGGTGTCGGCTCCTCGGTGGGTTCGGGCGTGGGCTCGGGCGTGGGTTCGGGCGTGGGCTCGGGCGTGGGTTCGGGCGTGGGCTCGGGCGTCGGCTCGGGCGTGGGCTCGGGCGTCGGCTCGGGCGTGGGCTCGGGCGTGGGCTCGGGCGTGGGCTCGGGCGTGGGCTCGGGCGTGGGCTCAGGCGTGGGCTCGGGCGTGGGCTCGGGCGTGGGCTCGGGTGTCGGCTCGGGCGTGGGCTCGGGCGTGGGCTCAGGCGTCGGTTCGGGCGTG
>CACYWI010000155.1 GCA_902778045.1 uncultured Eubacteriales bacterium | reverse complement strand
CCACTGCGGTGGGGAAGCATAGAATGTGCCGGCCACTATTCCTGTTCCCTAATCCCTAATCCCTAATCCCTCGTTCCCCTAGTTCCTGGTTCCTATTGCCTAATCCCTAATCCCTATTCCCTATTGCCTGACTCCCTACAGCACGACCTCTCCCAGCCGGTACCCCTCGGGCAGGGGTTCCTCCTCGAGGAATTGGAAATCGGGGTCGGAGAGTATGGGCAGGAAGGCGGCGTAGGGGATGCAGTCGAACTCCATGCCGTAGCTGCTGGCGCCGAACCAGCCGCCCTCGTGGGCGCGCAGGTTCAGGTCGCGGGCGAACTTGGTGGCGTTGCAGCAGTCGTGCACGGCGATGGGCCACTGCTCGTGGGCGGCGGCGGCCATCAGCTTCAGCGTCAGCTCGTGGCTGGAAATGGGGGAGAGGTAGCCCAGCCGGTACATGTACATGTCTTCGCCCCAGTAGTTTTCGAGGTTGTTGGGGTTCAGGTGCAGCTCCGCGCAGTTCATGAAATCGATGCCGGTGGCGAGTATCGCGGCCTTCTTCTGCATGAAGGCTCCGTACAGCTGCGGGGTCATGGGCGTCTCGATGCCCACCATCGGGATGTGGCGCTTCGCCTCGGCCATCATGTCGATCACCCGGTCGGCGCAGCCGCTGGCCCCCAGGTTGAAGCGCAGCTCGTCCAGCCCCGCCTCGCCCAGCGCCGCCAGGTTTTCGGGCGTGGCCAGGGTGCCGTTGGTGTACATGTGCTGGTACACGCCGGCCTCGCGAAACGCGCGGATGATGGGGTAGTACTTTTCGATCTCCATGAATGGCTCCAGGTACACATAGGCGATGCCGGTGGGTCGCTTGGATGCGGACAGCAGCAGCGGCAGGTCCTCCACGCGGAAGCGGCTGCCGCCGATCTCCCAGTAGCCCTCGCCGATGGGCGGCTGGGCGTCCATCTCGCCGAAGTCGTAGCAGAAGGGGCAGTTCAGGTTGCAGCGGTTGGTCTTGCGCACCGCGCTGAGCCCGGTGCCCGCCAGGCACGAGCGGCAGCCCTTGGGGAACCGGGCGTCCTCGCCCACATAGCCGCTGCGCCCGCCCAGCGATTTGAGCCCCGGGACCTGCGCGCGCAGGGCGTCGATCCGCGCGGCCTCCGCCGCCTCGATCTGCGAAAGCGCCGCCAGCGCGATCTCCTGCTGCCGGGGCGGCAGCGGCTCGTCCTCAGGCAGCTGGGCGAAGAATTCGAACCAGGCCAGCGCGTCCTGTTTGGATATGAGCATGGGGGTACCTCCTGAGTGAGATAAGGGGACGGTTCCTTATCCCATTTTTTGGGGGCAGGAAAATGAGATAAGGAACCGTCCCCCTATCTCATTTATCATGATGCCTTCGCCGTCGTCCAGGCGGATGACCTCGCGGCCCGTTTCCCGCTCGTAGGCGGCGCAGGTGGCCTCGAAGCCCTCGAAGCGGGTCAGGAAGCGGCTGTAGTGGGGCAGCACCTGCGCGTCGGTGAGGGCCATGGCGGTCAGGTCGGTCAGCCCCAGGGTGTTCAGCTCCGGCGAGTAGCGGTTCACCAGCTCAAGCGTCGGGCCGAACACGAAGGCCGCGGCGCTCCAGCCGATCAGCAGGCGCTCCCGGGCGAGGGTCATCAGGACCTCCCGGGCGTCGGCGCGGCGCAGCGCATGCAGCAGGTAGAACGGGTTGCCGCCGATGAACTCCACCACGTCGAAGGCCAGCAGGTCGCCGGCGGGGCGCGCGTCCAGGTCGAAGGGCGTCACCGCCAGGCCGAGGGCCTCCAGCTCCGCCGTGCAGCGGGGCACGTGCCAGTTTCTCTCCTTATATTGATCGTCGGCGGTCACCACCAGCGCGGCGGTGCGCTTTCCGGCGACATGGGGCCGCGCGGCCTCCAGCAGCGCCGGACTGGACAGGCCGTCCGAGCAGAGCAGCAGCATGGGGCACCTCCTTGTGAGATGAGGGGACGGTTCCTTATCTCACTTTGGAACGCTGAAAATGAGATAAGGAACCGTCCCCTTATCTCATTTTGACGATTCTTCCGACGGTCGCGGATGGAATTCCTGTGAGGCGGGCGATCTGGGCGATGGTCAGGTGGGTGTCGCGCAGCTGCGAGATATAATCCCGCTGCTTCGCCTTATCCAGCTGGCGGAAGGCATCCGGGGTCTTGCAGTGGGTGAGCTTCGCGGCGATGGCGGCGGCCTTGTCGTCGCTGAGGCGGGCCGGTCGGGACCGCTCGTCCAGGGCGCGGTCCTCGTTCTGCCGGCGCAGATAGTCCAGCAGCGCCGCGCGGTCTGGGAAGAAGCTGTCGGCAAAGGCGGCGTCGGTCAGGAAATCATCATTGCCGCTGTAGTGGGCATAGCTGCTCCAGGTCCAGCTGCCGGGCGCGTCCTCCAGGCCCGCCTTCATCGGGTTCTGCAGGATGTAGCGCAACACCGTAAGGAAGTAGGCGTCGTCCTCCACCGGTTCGCTCTTGTAGCGATCCTGGAACAGGTGGCCGACCCGATCATACTTCATGTTGTACCACCACACGAAGCGGCTGCCGACGCGCTTGAGGATCTTCTCCAGCGGCTCGCTTTGCACATGGATCAGCAGGTGGATGTGGTTGGGCATCAGGCAGTACGCGTACAGCTCGAACCCGCTGATCTGCTTGCAATCCGACAGGGTGCGCAGCAAGCGGCGGTAGTCCTCGTCGTCCATGAAGATCTGCTGGCGGTTGATGCCGCGGAGCATCACGTGATAGGTGTCTGTGGTGCTGCGCCTTCTCGCGCTTCTGGGCATGATTCTCCCTCCAGTGAGATAAGGGGACGGTTCCTTATCTCATTTTGATTGGTGGGTAAAGTGAGATAAGGAACCGTCCCCTTATCTCATAACAGATGAAAGGGAATAGGAGGCAATCCCTATTCCCACAGGCGTTCCTTATCTCACCCTGGAAAAGTGAGATAAGGAACCGTCCCCATATCTCATTTTCTGTCAGTCGCCGAAGCTGATGCCCAGCATCTTGGCCTCCTTGATGATGGAGGCGTCGGGATCGACCATCTTCAGCTTGCCGGCCACGTCCTTCAGCGAGACCTTCACGATCTCCCTGTTCTTGTAGCCCACCATGAAGCCGAACTCCTTCTTCAGGATCAGCTTGCCGGCCTCGCTGCCCAGGCGGCTGGCGAACACGCGGTCGTAGGGGCAGGGCGAGCCGCCGCGCTGGGTGTGGCCGGGCACGGTCACGCGCACGTCGTAGCCGGTCTTCTTGGTCAGCTTCGCGGCGATCTCGTAGGACACGGAGGGATAGGGGCTCTCGGCCTGCTTCTTGGCCAGCTCCTTCTTGGAGAGCTTCGCGTCCTTCTTGGAGATCGCGCCCTCGGCCACGGCCAGGATCGTGAAGCTCGCGCCGCGGTCGTGGCGCTCCTTGATCTTCTCGGCGATCTTGTCGATGTCGTAGGGGATCTCGGGGATCAGTATGATGTCGGCGCCGCCGGCCATGCCCGCGTTCAGCGGCAGCCAGCCCACCTTGTGGCCCATGATCTCCACGATGAAGATGCGGCCGTGGCTGGCGGCGGTGGTGTGGATCATGTCGATGCAGTCGGTGGCGATGTCCACGGCGCTCTGGAAGCCGAAGGTCATGTCCGTGCCCCACAGGTCGTTGTCGATGGTCTTGGGCAGGGTCACCACGTTCAGGCCCTGCTCGCTGAGCAGGTTGGCGGTCTTGTGGGTGCCGTTGCCGCCCAGGATCACCAGGCAGTCCAGCTGCAGCTTGT
Organism: uncultured Eubacteriales bacterium; assembly: GCA_902778045.1. Classification (GTDB taxonomy): domain Bacteria; phylum Bacillota; class Clostridia; order Christensenellales; family Aristaeellaceae; genus UBA2862. Next base: position 1,509 of record CACYWI010000155.1, on the reverse strand, counting down.
AGTAGGTCTGCTTCATGGCGGCCACCTTGTCGATGCCGTCCTCCTCGATCACCTCGATGGTCTTGAAGGGGGTGCGGCTGGAGCCCAGGAACGTGCCGCCCTTGGTGAGTATGCCGGAGAAGTCGTCGTAGGTCAGCAGGCGGAAGCGCCCGTGAATCAGGCCCTGATAGCCGTTCAGGAAGCCGTAGATTTCCACGTCTTCACCCGAGTTGTACAGGGTCTTCGCGACGCCGCGCATGGCCGCGTTCAGGGCCTGGCAGTCGCCGCCGGAGGTCAGCATACCGATGCGAATCATGGGGACACCTCTTTCTTTCTTGTCGGTCGTGTGTTAAACAGGAAACATTGCTTTAACATATTATAGCGCTTTTTCCCCGGCCTGACAAGACCCTTTCAAGCGAAAAGTATTGCCGAGCGGATAGGGAGGTGATATAATGTTGAATTGGGAATTGGGAATTGGGAATTGGGAATTGGGAATTAGGAACTAGGAACTAGGAACTAGGAACTGGGGATTAGGGATTAGGGACACCGAACGCCCGGAAAACAGTCCAGTGGACTGTTTTCAGTGAGGTGGGGCCGGCAGGCCCAGGCATTAGGCAATAGGCAATAGGAATTGCCAAGGGAGCAGCTGCCGCTAACCGTCATTCCTCATTCCTCATTTCCCCGTTTCTCATTCCTCATTAAAAAGGCAGGAGGCATCCACATGGCAGACGTCTATTCCGCTTCCCCGGCCCGCTACGGGGGCATGGTCTACAACCGCGTGGGGCGCAGCGGGCTGAAGTTTCCGGCGGTCACGCTGGGCTTCTGGCACAATTTCGGCTCCAACGGCAATTACGACACCATGAAGGCCATGTGCCGCACGGCCTTCGACCACGGCATCACCCAGTTCGACCTGGCCAACAACTACGGCCCGGTGTACGGCAGCGCCGAGGCGAACGCGGGCCGCATACTGCGGGAGGACTTCCGCCCCTACCGGGACGAGCTGGTGATCGCCACCAAGGCGGGCTACGACATGTGGCCCGGTCCCTACGGCGATTTCGGCAGCAAGAAGTACCTGGTGGCCAGCTGCGACCAGAGCCTGAAGCGCCTGGGGCTTGACTATGTGGACATATTCTACCACCACCGCATGGACCCGGAGACGCCCCTGGAGGAGACCATGGAGGCGCTGGACTTTATCGTGAAGAGCGGGCGCGCGCTGTACGCGGCCATCTCCAACTACGACGCGCCCACCGCCGAGCGGGCCCGGGAGATCATGCGCCAGCTGCACTGCCCGCTGATCGTGAACCAGCGGCGCTATTCCATATTCGACCGGGGCATCGAAAACGACGGCGTGAAGGCCTGGAGCCGGGAGCACGGCATGGGCATCATCGCCTTCAGCCCGCTGGCCCAGGGCCTGCTGACGGACCGCTACCTGAACGGCGTGCCGGCGGACAGCCGCGTGGCGAAGGACGGCCGCTTCCTGAAGCAAAAGGACCTGACCGAGGCGCGGCTTTCCCAGATCCGGGCGCTGAA
>CACYWI010000154.1 GCA_902778045.1 uncultured Eubacteriales bacterium | reverse complement strand
GCCACTTCTCCACGGACCTGCTGGTCCCATCTTGCTGAAAGCTCTCCACTGGAGAGCTTTCCGGGCGCTCGATGCCACTGCGGTGGGGAAGCATGGGATGCCGCTGTCGCTCACTTTCAAAGCTTCCCCACCGCAGTGGGGAAGTACCCGCGCAGCGGGGGATAGGGCAATCGGGCACTGGGTGGAAGACATTGCCTTGAGGGGCGCCCTATCGGCCCTTCGGGCCACTTCTCCACGGACCTGCTGGTCCCATCTTGCTGAATACTCTCCACTGGAGAGTTTTCCGGGCGCTCGATGCCACTGCGGTGGGGAAGCATGGGATGCCGCTGTTGCTCACTTTCAAAGCCTCCCCACCGCAGTGGGGAAGTACCCGCGCAGCGGGGGATAGGGCACTCGGGCATTGCGTGGACAGCATTGCCTTGAGGGGCGTCTGGAAAGCGGCACAGCGCGCCGTTTTCAGCCTGGCCCGCGGCAGTCGGTCTGAAAGCCCGGAGAGGTATCAGTATTCCACAGGAAAGCGTGAATATCCTATTTTTGCACGTCGATGAGCACCTTCATCGTGCTCTCCCGGTTGGCGTCGATGTAGTGATAGGCGTCCAGGTATTGGACGAATGGGAAGCGCCTGGAGATCAGCGGCTTCAGCCGCACCTTGCCCTCGTTCGCCATTTCGATGGCCTTGACGTAGTCCTCGTTGCGGTACATCATGGTGGTGTTCAGGTCCAGCTCGTGGTCGTTGAGCACCGCCAGGTCCACGTTGGCCCGCTTGCCGAACACCGCCACCAGTATGATGGTACTGCCCTTGCGTGCGTTCTGGATGGCCTGGTCCATGGTGATGTCGTTGCCGGCGCAATCGTAGATCACGTCCGCCTTATCCGGACCGAAGTATTCCACGAACGCCTGGGCGAAATCCCGGTCCCTCGTGTTCACGCAGGCGTCGATGCCCACCTCACGGGCCTTGGCCAGGCGGATGTCGCTGACGTCGGTGATCATCACCCGGCGCGCGCCCATGCCCATTGCCACCTGGGCCACCAGGTTGCCGATGGGACCCGCACCCAGCACGCAGATGTCCTTGCCCTCCACGTCTCCGGCGCGGCGCACGGCGTGGACCGCCACCGCCAGCGGTTCGATCATCGCGCCCTCCTCCAGGGACATGTCGTCCGGCAGAGGGGTGACCTTCCTCGCGTCCACGCAGAAGAACTCCGAGGCCGTGCCGGTGGTCTGGAAGCCCATCACCTTCAGCTTTTCGCACAGGTTATACTTGCCGTGGCGGCAGGGCCAGCATTCGCCGCAGACCACCTGGGGCTGGATCGTGACCTTCTGCCCCGGCACGAGCCCGGTGACGCCCTCCCCCAGCCGCTCGACGAGACCAGAGACCTCGTGGCCCTGGGTGACGGGATAGCTGGTGAAGGGGTGCGTGCCGTGGTACACGTGGATGTCGCTTCCGCACACGCCGATGTTCATGATTTTGATCAATACCTCGCCCGCGCCGGGTTCGGGCACGGGCACCTCCCGGAACGCGATCTCGCCGGGGGCCGTCATCACCTGCTGCAGCATGGGGTTCCTCCTTTCGCGCCGTCATGCGGCGTCCTTATCCTTCATGGTTGCCAATCCCCTTGGCCAGGGGCCGGCGTGTCATTGCGCGCGAAGCTCGGCCACCTTTACCCATTCCCCGTTCTCCCACCGGTCCGCGCCGGGGAAGGTCATGGTCTCGCCGTCCCAACGGATCTCGATCCGGTCCAGCACCGTGGTGCGCATGAACACGTCGTCGACCTCATACTCCAGGTAATAGGTGCCCGCGGGCAGCGGGATCTCCTGCACGTCCAGGCTGCGGTACATGACCAGCGGCGCGCTTTGCCGATAGACGGTCTTGCCGCCGGCTGCCGTACCGTCAATGGGATACAGCAGCTGGTATTCCAGCTTCACCAGCTGGGACAGAGGCTTCAGGCTGCGATTCATCAGGTCGCCGTTTGCGTTCTCGCCCTCCCAGGCGCCGATGACCTCGTACTCATCGAGCGGTCCGCTCTCGTCGTCCGCGAAGTTGGTCCAGCGGTTCAGGCGCAGCATGCTGTTCTGGCCGTTGATCCTCACGGGCACGTTGTAGAGCTTTCTGTCCGCATAGACCTTGATCAGGTCCATGCAGATCAGCTCGCCGTCGATGGCCGGCCAGTGCATGGGATCAGAGGCAAAGTACAGCAGGTCGAAATCCTCCGTGGATTCAAAGGTGCAGTTCGTGCGCCCCAGGTACAGCACCTCGCCCGTCTCCTCATCCAGCCGGTACAGGCGATAGTACACGTCGTCCAGGTTGACATCGCCCATTCTGAACAACACGCCTGGCGTGCCGTTCGTGTTCAGCTTCCTCTGCAGGTACAGCCTCAGCACTTCGATGCTGTCGATCTTCGGCAGCCGCCCGGTGGATTCATACACCCAGTCCGGCGCGGTCCAGTCGGATACCGCGTCGATGAAGGACAGGTATTCCGGAACCGGATAGTTCTTCGCGTATTGATCCAGCTCCTCATCGCTGAAGTTCATCGGATAGCAGAAGGACAGGCCCCGGGCTTCGCTGCGCCCGACGCCCCGCACGTTGTAGGCTATCGTGTCGGTCAGTGCCTGGATCATCCGGCTGAGCAAGGCGGGCGCCATATAATGGACCATGTCGGCATTGTACAACAGGCTGCCGAAATCCCGCATGTTCTGCTGGCCGTCCCCGCACTCCACGGTTTCAGACAGCCGGCGCATGTAAACGGTGGACACGTCGGGGTTGTACTCCAGCGTTTCCCCGATCCTCCCGAAGAAGCGCCGCGCGCTGTCGGTCAACGCGTCGATCCCCGAAAGGTCGATCACCGACCAGGTGATCGTGGACCTGGCTTGCTCGTCCTCCGCGTCGGCATACTTGATCGCGGTGGTGTCGCACACACAGCGTCCCAGCCATTCGCCGTCGCCCCAGGGGTTGTTGAACAGCTGCTGCAGCCAACTGCTGACGGCGGTGCCATTGCCGGGCACGACCTCCTCCGAGGCCACCATCCAATCCGCGCTGTCCTTGACGGCCCAGGCGGTCTCGATGTTGGCCATCAGGCAGGCGTCGACGATCACGACCTCCAGGTGGGTGTCCGCGTCGGCGAGGGCCTGCTTCAGTTCATACAGGTACATCACGTCGCGGTCGAACAGCTCGTCGATGAGCAGGCCCGTATGCGCGCCGTCGCCGTGACCCCACAGCACCAGCGCGTACTTCTTTGCGGGGCAGGTCGCCTTTCCCCAGCGAATGAAATCCGCCAGGGTCTCCGGATCCGCCATGCTCTGCAGCGGAAGCGTTTCCAGCAGCTCATAGCCGTTTACCCCGTCCTGTGCGCCCATGCCACCCCAGGGATACACGTTATAGCGCCAGCGCTGCAGCGCCCCGGCGTCCACCTCCATGCCCAGCTCCCGGGCGTGCCATTCCTTGCTGCCGCCGGTCTCGAGCAGCAGGTTCACCTTTCCCGGCTGTGGCTGCGCTTCCGAATCCGACGGCATGGCCCGGTAATCGGAAGCAGCCATATTAAAGTCGTCCGGGTACATGACCTGGCTGATCTCCTCCAGGTTCCCGGTGGCATAGCCGTACTTCGATTCCAGGTCCGAACCGCAGAAGTAGAACATCACGGTCCATTCGTCCATCTCTTCCGGGGTCTCCTCCGCCAGGGCGAAGGCGCCGAAAAGCAGCACCGGAAGCAGGACCAGAAGCAGGAGCAAGCCGGTCTTCTTCATGTCCGCCTCCCCTGCTCCGGCGCGCCCTGGACCCATTCGATGAAGGCGCGGGCCTCCTCGAAGGTCCTGAGCCTGGCCGTGTACATGTAGCGGCCCATCTGGGGCCAGTTCATCGGGGGCATTTCCTCCTGCATGACCATGCACGCGCCGTAACGGGCCATGATGTCCTCATGGGTACGGGCGTAGGCATGGCCGTCCTTGCGGCTGGCGTAGACGCAGTACCAGTGCTCGCCGCTTTCCGGCATCCGGCGCTCGTCGAAGGCCACCATGTCGGCGTAGATTCGGTACACGTCGGTGGAATGGGCAAAGTCCATCATGTCCGGGGTGTAGCCGCCGGCGGGGCGCATGTTGACCTCCAGGGCCACGAAGTCGCCCACGCCGCCCAGGCCCTTGCGAGCCCGGGTGAGGCGGAAGAACTCCAGGTGGACAAACCGCCGGTCCACGCCGAAGGCCTTCACCGTGCGGCGGCCCAGCGTCCGCAGGCCCTCGGGCACCTCGGGGCAGGTGTAGTACATCAGGTCCAGGTCCTTGTTCACGATATCCATCACCGGGGGCCAGACGGTCATGCTTTCAAACAGCGGCTCGCAGCGCGAATCCAGTATCGCGTCGTAGGAGCAGATCTCGCCCTCGATGAACTCCTCCATCACATAGGGTACGGCGGGCAGGGCGTCGTAGAAGGCCTCCAGGTCGGCATCGGAGCACAGCTTGTAGGTGTTGGTCGCGCCCACGCCCACATCCGGCTTCACGATCACGGGCCAGCCCACCGTCCGGACAAATTCCCGGCCCGCCTCGCGGGTGGTGACCACGTGCTGCCTGGCGGTGGGGATGCCGGCCTGCAGGTACAGGCCCTTCATACGGGATTTTTCCTTGATGAAGCCGATCCGGTCCGACTGTATGCCGGTGGTCACGTTGAAATCGGTGCGCAGCCGGGCGTCCTGCTCCAGCCAGTATTCGTTCATCGACTCGATCCAGTCGACCTTGCCGTAGCGGAAGGCGAAGTAGGCCACCGCGCGGTAGACCTGGTCGTAGTCCTCCAGGCTGTCCGCCCGGTAGTATTCGGTCAGCGCGGCCTTCAGCGGCGCTTCCAGGCTGTCATAAGGCGCGTCGCCCACGCCCAGCACGTTGATGCCGTTCTGCCGCAGCCGGTCGCAAAACTGCCAGTAGGTGTGGGGAAAATGCGGTGAGATAAAGATGAAATTCATAGTTACACTTTCCTTTTCGGTCCTGTCGTATGGGCTACATTGACGCGCCAGAGGCCTGCTCGCCTGCTCCGGCGGGCCGCGCAACGCCGCCCCTACGGGCCGCGCGGCGGCATCCCTGTTCCCTGTTGTCCGGTCAGGGGGCCCGGATTGCCACGTCGCTACGCTCCTCGCAATGACATGGCGACCGTCCGTTCCCCTGCTCCCTCAGCCATTCCTATTGCCTATTCCCTAGAGTGTGTTTCTAAATGCCGGGAGATGCAGTTTCGAGTGGATTTGACTGCATTTCAAGGCGATTTCCCGCAGGTTTACTGGCGGTAAATCAA
>CACYWI010000153.1 GCA_902778045.1 uncultured Eubacteriales bacterium | reverse complement strand
AGGAAAAGGCTTGGCGGGCGGCGCAACGCCGCCCCTGCAATTCCTGTTGCCGGGCCATGAAAATGAGATAAGGAACCGTCCCCATTTCTCATGAAAATGAGATAAGGAACCGTCCCCATTTCTCACTGTGCCGTTTTCCGGGCGCTCGATGCCACTGCGGTGGGGAAGCATAGGATGCGGCAGCCACTATTCCTGTTCCCTAATCCCTAATCCCTGTTCCCTCGTTCTCCTAGTTCCTAGTTCCTAGTTCCTAGTTCCTAATCCCTAATCCCTAATCCCTGTTCCCTAATCCCTACTTGCAAGCGCAACATTGGCATGGTAGAATACAATAGAATAAGTATGCGGGAGGGCTTCATGGACAATACGCGCAAGAGCGAGCGGTGGGACATGGTCATCAAGCCCCGGCGGGGATGGTTTGACATCGACATCAAGGGGCTGGTGCGCTACCGCGACCTGATCCTTCTGATGGTGAAGCGCAACTTCACGCTGCTGTACAAGCAGACGATCCTGGGCCCGGCGTGGGTGATCATACAGCCGCTGTTGACCACGGTGGTGTTCACGGTGGTGTTCGGCAACCTGGCGGGGCTGCCCACGGACGGCGTGCCGAAGTTTCTGTTTTACATGGCGGGCAACGTGATGTGGCACTTCTTTTCCCAGTGCCTGACGGTGACCAGCAACACCTTTGTGAACAACAGCAGGCTGTTCGGCAAGGTGTACTTTCCCCGGCTGGTGATGCCCTTTGCCACGGTGCTGACGGAGATGATCAACTTCGCGGTGCAGTTTTTGCTGTTCATCATATTCGTGGTGATCTATGCCGCCCGGGGGGACAGCGGCGTGAACCCCAACTGGCAGCTGATACTGCTGACCCCGCTGCTGCTGCTTCAGCTGGGCCTGCTGGGGCTGGGCTTCGGCATCATCATATCGGCGCTGACCACCAAGTACCGCGACCTGGCCATGCTGGTGACCTTCGGCGTGCACCTGTGGATGTACGGCACGCCGGTGACCTACTCCACCAGCATGATCGCCGACAAGTTCCCCGGGCTGATCGGCGTGTACATGCTCAACCCCATCACCCCTATCATAGAGCTGTTCCGCGCCGCCTATCTGGGCGTGCCCAGGTATTCCTATGGGTACAACCTGCTGTCCGTCGCCGTCACCGCGGTGGTGTTCGCGCTGGGCGTGGTGCTGTTCTCGCATACGGAAAAGACGTTTATGGATACGGTTTGATGAGAGTGGAGTGTGGAGTGTGGAGTGTGGAGTGAACGGCCGCGCGGCAGCCACTATTCCTAGTTCCTAGTTCCTAGTTCCTGGTTCCCTTGGCTATTCCTATTGCCTGTTCCCTCACCTGAAAGGATACAACCATGACAGAGCGACTGCTTGAAATCGACGGCGTCTCCAAGGAATACCGGCTGGGCATGATCGGCGGCGGCACGCTGCACGGCGACCTGACCAGCTGGTTTGCGCGGCTGCGCGGCAAGGACGACCCGAACGTGAAGATCGGCAAGGAGCACCTGGCCCACAACCAGCGCTTCTGGGCGCTGAAGGACGTGCGCTTCACGGTGGACCGGGGCGACGCGGTGGCGCTGCTGGGCCGCAACGGCGCGGGCAAGAGCACCATGCTGAAGCTGATCAGCCGCATCACCGCGCCCACGGAGGGCGAGATCCGCATCCGCGGGCGGGTGGCGAGCCTGCTGGAGATCGGCACGGGCTTCCACCCGGAGCTGAGCGGGCGGGACAACATCTACCTGAACGGGGCGATACTGGGCATGCGCCGGGCGGAGATCACCCGGAAGCTGGACCAGATCGTGGCCTTTTCGGAGATCGAGCCCTTCATCGACACGCCGGTGAAGCGCTATTCCAGCGGCATGTATGTGAAGCTGGCCTTCGCCGTGGCCGCGCACCTGGACCCGGACCTGATGATCTGCGACGAGGTGCTGGCCGTGGGCGATCTGGCCTTCCAGCAGAAGTGCCTGACCAAGATGTCGGAGATCGCCCGGGACGGCCGCGCCGTGATCTACGTGAGCCACAACATGCGCACCGTGAACCAGCTGTGCAACCGCGGCCTGTACCTGGACGCGGGCAGGCTGACCTACGACGGCACCGTGGAGCACGCCATGGAGCTGTACGGCGGCAGCAGCGCCCGCAGCGTGCACCGCAACCTGGACGAGGTGCCCCGCACCAAGGACCGGGGCGACACCATGCGCATGCTGGAGATCCACTTCGAGGACACCCAGTCGCTGGAGTACGACCAGGACGACGCCATGGTGTTCACGATCAAGTGCGTGTCCCACATCCCCGAGCCCCGGCTGCGGCTGCGGCTGATACTGCAGAACAGCATCGCCACGCCCATCGCCATGACCCAGACCGAGCCCTTCGAGGTGGCCGCCGAGGAGACCTTCACCCGCCGCATCACCTTCCCGCTGAAGGGCATTGCGCCCGGGGAGTACATCATCAAGCTCTCCCTGATCGCCGGCACCCCCCGGGGCCGCAGCACCTACTACGATACCATCGTGGACGTCAGCCGCTTCATCGTCAGCGACGACCCCGCCGAAAACAGCGGGTTCATCTGGAACGAGTCCATCTGGGGCGAGTTCCGGCTGATGCCGCTGGGGATGGAGAAGGTGTAATGAGGAATTGAGAATGGGGAATGGAGAGTTAGGAGTTAGGAGTTAGGAGTTAAAGTTACCGGTTTCCGCGCGGCAGCCACTATTCCTACTCCCTACTCCCTACTCCCTAAACCGGAGGTAATATCATGATCGCAGAGATCCTGTCCATCGGCACGGAGCTGTTGATGGGTCAAATCGCCAACACGGACGCGCAGTACATATCGGGGCGGCTGTCGGAGCTGGGCATTGGGCTGTACCGCCAGCAGGTGGTGGGGGACAACCCGGGCCGGGTGAAGGAGGCGCTGTCGGCGGCGCTGAGCCGGGCGGACCTGGTGATCACCACCGGCGGCCTGGGGCCCACCGAGGACGACCTGACCAAGGAGATGGTGGCCGAGGTGTTCGGCCTGCCGATGGTGCTGGACGGCGACAGCCTGCGGGCCATCGAGGCCTTCATGGGCAGCGTGGGCCATCCGATGGCGGAGAACAACCGCAAGCAGGCCTGGTTCCCCCAGGGGGCGATCATACTGCCCAACGCCTGCGGCACCGCGCCGGGCTGCGTGGTGGAGGCGGGGGAGAAGGCGGTGGCCGTGCTGCCGGGTCCGCCCCACGAGCTGAAGGACATGTTCGAGAAGCAGCTGGCCCCCTACCTGATGGCCCGCAGCGGCGAGCACATGGAATCGAGGTACCTGCGGATCTTCGGCATCGGCGAATCGGCGGTGGAGAACAAGCTGCGGGACCTGTTCCACAGCGACAACCCCACGCTGGCGCTGTACTGCGGCCCGGGCGAGGTCCAGGCGCGGATCACCGCCCGGGGCGATGACGCCGGGGCGCTGATCGGGCCCGTGGCGGACGAAATCCGCGCGCGGCTGGGCGACGCCGTGTACGGCGAGGGCCTGGACAACAGCATCGAGAAGGTGGTGGTCGGGCTGCTGCGCGAGAGGGGCGAGACGATCACCTTCGCCGAGAGCTGCACCGGCGGCATGCTCGCCGCGCGGCTGGTGGACGTGCCCGGGGCCAGCAACGTGCTGAACGAGGCCCATGTGACCTATGCCGACGCCGCCAAGGCCCGGGTGCTGGGCGTGAAGCCGGAGACGCTGGAGCGGTATACCGCCGTCAGCGCCCAGTGCGCCCGGGAGATGGCCGAGGGCGCCCGCCGCGTGAGCGGGGCAACCTGGGCCGCCGCCACCACCGGCTACGCAGGCCCCGACGGCGGCGAGGACGGCACCCCCGCCGGCACCGTGTTCATCGCCGTCAGCGGCCCCGACGGCACCACCGTCGAGGAGCGCCACTTCAAGGGCACAAGGCAGTTCGTGCGCACCGTCGCGACGAGCTGGGCGCTGAATGCGGTGAGGAAGAGGATGGAGGGAGTAGGGAGTAGGGAGTAGGGAGTAGGGATTAGGGAATAGGGATTAGGGAATAGGAATAGTGGCTGCCGCGCGGAAGCCGGTAACTTTAACTCCAAACTCCAAACTCCAAACTCCCCATCGACCAGAAAGGAGCAGCATCATGAAGATCATCGTGCTTGACGGCCACGCGGCCAATCCGGGGGACATCAGCTGGGAGCCGTTTCGCGAATTCGGCGAGGTGGTGGTGTACGAGCGCACGCCGGCGGAGCAGCTGGTGGAGCGCATCGGCGACGCGGACGCGGTGCTGACCAACAAGGCCCGCATCGACGAGGGCGTGATGGCCGCCTGCCCGAACCTGAAGTACGTGGGCGAGCTGGCCACCGGCTACAACAACATCGACGTACAGGCGGCGCGTCGCAGGGGCGTGGTGGTGACCAACATCCCCGCCTACAGCACCATGGACGTGGTGCAGATGACCTTCGCGCTGCTGCTGGACATCTGCCTGAACGCGGCGCGCCACTCAGCCGCCGTGCACGCGGGCAAGTGGGCCGCCTGCCCGGACTTCTGCTTCTGGGAGACGCCGCTGATCGAGCTGGCCGGCAAGACCCTGGGCATCGTGGGCTTCGGGCAGATCGGCAGGGCCGTGGCCCGGGTGGCCGTGGCCATGGGCATGAAGGTGCTGTGCACCAGCCGCCACCGGGACGGCGCGCTCCCCGAGGGCTGCCGCTGGGCCACGCCGGAGGAGATCTATGCCGAAAGCGACGTGATCAGCCTGCACTGCCCGCTGAACGACGACAGCCGCGGCATGATCAACCGGGAGACCATCGCCCGCATGAAGGACGGCGTGATCCTCCTCAATACCGGCCGCGGCCCGCTGATCGTGGAGCAGGACCTCGCCGACGCGCTCAACGCCGGGAAGGTGTACGCCGCCGGCGTGGACGTGGTGTCCGAGGAGCCCATCCGCGCCGACAACCCCCTGCTGACCGCCAGGAACTGCGTCATCACACCCCATATCGCCTGGGCCCCCCTCGCTGCCCGCCAGCGCCTGATGGAGATCGCCGTGGGCAATATGCGCGCGTGGATCGGGGGAAAGCCGGTCAATAATGTGGCGGGGGAATAGGGAATAGGAACTAGGAACCAGGAACCAGGAACTAGAAATAGTGGCTGCCGCACCCTATGCTTCCCCACCGCAGTGGGGAAGTGGCCGAGCGCAGCGAGGTCGATAGGGCACCCCACCGCAGTGGCATCGAGCGCCCGGAAAACTCTCCAGTGGAGAGTTTTCAGTGGTTCGAGCGCCTGGAAAACAGCACAGTGCGCTGT
>CACYWI010000152.1 GCA_902778045.1 uncultured Eubacteriales bacterium | reverse complement strand
AATAGGAATAGTGGCTGGCGCCGTCCAAAAGCCTCCCCACCGCAGTGGGGAGGGGGACCGCTTGCGGTGGTGGGGCACCCCTCCCCTCGCCACATTGGTGCTCGGCCTGTGCCTGAATCTGGCGGGCACATTGGCGATACTGAACGAGTGGCCGGATTTTCGCAGGTCAATCCTCTCCAAGGATTCGCAGGGTTTCCCGCAGTCGTTCCTCCACGTAGCCGCCCACGAGCCTCACCATGGCGTCGGGGCTGCCGTCACGGTAGTAGGTGTCGAAGGCATCGTAATAGCGCTTGCGGTCCGCGAATTTGATGTCGATCGGCGGATAGCCCTCGCGGATCAGCTCCAGATTCATCAGCAGACGCCCTGTGCGGCCGTTGCCGTCGATGAAGGGATGGATGCCCTCAAAGTCCAGGTGGAACAGCGCGACGCGCTCGATGGGGTGCACGCGCTTTTTTCGCGCCTTGTCGTCCGAGAGCAGCGCCGCCATGCGCTCCTCGATCTGCCATGGCTCGGCGGGGACGGCGAAAGCGCCCATGATGCGCACCGGTACGCGGCGGTAGCGCCCCCTGTCCTGGGGCTGGTCGCTCAGCACAAGCGCATGGATCTGCTTTAGCTCGAACGGGGTCAGCGGCGTGTCGCTCGCGGCCAGCTCCTCCACGTAGAGGAACGCATCGCGGTGTCCCACGGCCTCCAGGTGATCCTTCAGCGGCTTCTGATCGATGGTGATGCCCCCGAGCACCAGGGCGGTCTCCTTGAGCGTCAGTGTATTGCCCTCGATGGCTGTGGAGTTGTGTGTGAATTCGATCAGGAATTCATCGCGAAGCGCCAGGACCTCGCCGGGGGTCAGCGGGCGGCGCTTGCCCAGCTCCGCCCTCAGGGCGTCGATCCTGGCAAACAGCGGTGCATAGGCTTCCGGAATGATCCTGCCGCGACGCTCTCTACCGTCCGCGGGCCGCAGAGCGTCCTCCGGGATGCGATAGGCGCGGCCCTCGCGGAACGCGCCTTCGATCCTGCCCTCGCTACACAGCAGGCGCACGCGCCTTTCCGAAATGCCCCAGCGCCGAGCGGCTTCGGCCACGCTGATTGTGTTCATGGGCAGCCCTCCTTCCGCCTTTAGTATAGCACAGATTCGGAACGATATGCAATATAATGGCGGATATTTGAGACATATTATTCCGATAGCAAAACACCGGGAACGGCTTATGGTGGCCGTTCCCGATGTTTCTGCGACATGTTATGCCGTTCTGCGTGCGATCAGGAGATCGCCCCTGCGGGAGGGGCGTTCCCATCTCCACTCTCTCCTCAGTATTCCGCCTCCGCCTCGAACACCTTCTCCACCTTGCCGGTGAGGATCACGGTTTCGGGGGTATAATGCACATACAGGTTGCCGCCGGGCACCTGCACCAGGATGTCGGTATCCGGGCGGCACAGGCCGTTTTCCACGGCGGCGGCCGCCGCGGCGCAGGCGCCGGTGCCGCAGGCCATGGTCTCGCCGCTGCCGCGCTCGAAGCAGCGCATCCGCAGCGTGGTGGGGTTGACCACCCGCACGAACTCGGCGTTCACACGCTCCGGGAACAGGGGGTCGTTCTCAAACACCGGGCCGACGACCTGCAGGTCCAGCGCGTCCACGTTGTCGGTGAACACCACGCAGTGGGGGTTGCCCATGCTGGCGCAGGTGACGGTGTACTCCTCGCCGCCGATCACGGCGGGCACGTTCACGGCCCTGTCGCCGGGGAGGTTGCAGGGCACGGCCTTCGGGTCGAAGGACGCCGGGCCCATGTCCACGGCCACCGAGGTCACCTTGCCGTAGCGGGTGAACAGGTGCAGCTTCTTCACGCCGCCGGCGGTCTCCACGGTGATGTCCGGGTGGCGCACGATGCCGCTGTCGTACAGGTACTTGCCCACGCAGCGCAGCGCGTTGCCGCCCATGCCGCCCTCGGTGCCGTCCCGGTTGTACTGGCGCATCCTCGCGTCGGCGATTTCGCTCTTCTCGATCAGCGTCATGCCCTCGGCCCCCACGCCGTAGTGCTGCTCGCACAGGCGCACGGCCAGGCTCTCCGGGCAGGCGATATCGCCCTTCAGGTTGTCGATGATGATGTAGTCGTTGCCCGCGGCCTGCATCTTCACGAAGCGCAGGGCCTCCCGGTGGGCGCGCATGTGGTTGATGTCCACCAGCTCGGTGTTCTGCTGGCTGTAGCGGCTGAGCAGTATGTCCGTCAGCGCCTTGGCCGTGTCCAGGGAGGTCAGGCAGGCGATGTTCAGCGACAGCGCCTTCCTGTGCAGGGCGATGTAGTCCTCGATGGTGCTGTCCAGCAGCGCGCCGGTGTACACGATGTAGCTGACCTTCCCGCTCTCCAGCAGCTCGAAGGCGTGGTCGCTCTCCCGGATGCCGGGGATGGGCGTCACCGGGATGCCCAGCGTGGCGATCACCTCGGCGGTGCCCTCGGTGGCGTACAGCGCGCAGCCCAGGTCGCTGAAGCGCCGCGCCACGTCCAGCGCCTCGTAGTAGTCGTATTCGTCCACGCTCAGCAGCACGCCCACGTGCTCGCCGGGGTGGGGCAGGCGGGTGCCCGCGCTCACCAGGCCCTTGAACAGCGCCTCGGAAAGGTTCTTGCCCAGGCCCAGCACCTCGCCGGTGCTCTTCATCTCAGGGCCCAGGTAGCTGTTGGCGTCGGTCAGCTTCTCAAAGCTGAACACGGGCACCTTCACCGCGCAGTAGGGCGGCGTGGGCACCAGGCCCGTGCCGTAGCCCAGGGATTTCAGGCTCTGGCCCACCATCACCCGGCTGGCGATATCCACCATGGGGACGCCCGTCACCTTGCTGATGTAGGGAATGGTGCGGCTGGCCCGGGGGTTCACCTCGATCACGTACAGCTCGCCGTGCCACACCAGGTACTGTATGTTCACCAGCCCCTTGGTGCCCAGCGCCAGGGCCAGCTTTTCGCTGCTCCTGACCACGGTGTCCATCATGGCGTCGTCCAGGCTGAAGGGCGGGTACACGGCGATGGAATCGCCGCTGTGCACGCCGGCCCGCTCCACGTGCTGCATGATGCCGGGGATCAGCACGTCCGTGCCGTCAGAGATCACGTCCACCTCCAGCTCCACGCCGGACATGTACTTGTCTACCAATACCGGGTTCTCGATGCCCCCGGCCAGTATGCGGTTCATGTATACGGTCACGTCGTGTTCGTTGTGGGCGATGGTCATGTTCTGGCCGCCGATCACATAGCTGGGCCGCAGCAGCACCGGGTAGCCCAGGCTCTGCGCGGCGTTCAGCGCCTCGGGCAGCGTGTGCACGGCCATGCCCTTGGGGCGGCGGATGTCGAACTGCTCCAGCAGCGCGTCGAAGCGCTCCCGGTCCTCGGCCACGTCGATGCCCTCGGCGCTGGTGCCCAGGATCTTCACGCCCGCCTTGTCCAAATGCTGTGTCAGCTTGATGGCGGTCTGGCCGCCGAAGGCCACCACCACGCCCACGGGCCGCTCAACCTCGATGATGCGCATCACGTCCTCGTCGGTCAGCGGCTCGAAGTACAGCCGGTCGGCGGTGTCGTAGTCGGTGGACACGGTCTCCGGGTTGTTGTTGACGATGGCCACGTCGTAGCCCAGCTGCTTCAGCGTCCACACGCAGTGGACAGAGGAATAGTCGAACTCGATGCCCTGGCCGATGCGGATCGGCCCGCTGCCCAGCACGATGATCACGGGCTTGCCGGACCGGGGGAAGCTGCGCGCGTCGCAGGCGGCGTCGAAGGTCTCGTAGAAGTAGGGGGTCTCGGCGTCGAACTCGGCGGCGCAGGTGTCCACCATCTTGTAGCTGGAATGCACCTCCGGCAGGTCCTGGCGCCCGGACAGCCGGGCGAGGGCCGCGTCGGGATAGCCCAGCCGCTTGCCCAGCAGGTAGTCCGCGTCGGAGAGGCCGTTCGCGATCCGCGCCTCGAAGTCCGCCAGGTTCTTCAGCTTGTACAGGAACCAGCGGTCGATCTTCGTGATGTCGTGGATCTCGTCGATGGCGACGCCCGCCTTGATGGCCTCGAACACGGTGAATATGCGCCAGTCGTCCATGTCGGCGAGGCGCTCCCGCACGGGCCGGGGGTCGTCGGTGCGGCGGTTCAGCGTGTCCAGCTTGATCTCCGCGCCGCGCACGGCCTTCATCAGCGCCATCTCGAAGGACGGCGCGATGCTCATCACCTCGCCGGTGGCCTTCATCTGGGTGCCCAGCCGGCGACTGGCGGTGGTGAACTTGTCGAAGGGCCACTTGGGGAACTTGACCACGATGTAGTCCACCGCCGGCTCGAAGCAGGCGCAGGTCTTGCCGGTGATCTCGTTTTTGATCTCGTCCAGCCGGTAGCCCAGGGCGATCTGGGTGGTGACCTTCGCGATGGGATAGCCGGTGGCCTTGCTGGCCAGGGCCGAGGAGCGGCTGACCCGGGGGTTCACCTCGATCACCGCGTATTCAAAGCTGTTGGGGTCCAGCGCGAACTGGCAGTTGCAGCCGCCCACGATGCCCAACGCGTTCACGATGTTCAGCGACGCGCTGCGCAGCATCTGGTATTCCTTGTTTGAAAGCGTCAGCGCCGGGGCCACCACGATGGAATCGCCGGTGTGGATGCCCACCGGGTCCACGTTCTCCATGCTGCACACGGCGATGGCGTTGCCGGTGGCGTCGCGCATGGTCTCGAACTCGATCTCCTTCCAGCCCGCGATGTATTTTTCCACCAGGATCTGGGTGATGGGGGAGGCGTCCAGCCCGATCCGCGCGGCCTCGCGCATCTGCTCCGGCCCGTAGGCCACGCCGCCGCCGGTGCCGCCCAGCGTGAAGGCGGGGCGTATGATCACCGGATAGCCGATCTCATCCGCGATGGAAAGGGCGGTGTCCACGTCCTCGGCGATGTCCGAGGGGATCACCGGCTCGCCGATGGCCTGCATGGTATCCTTGAACAGCTGCCGGTCCTCGGCCTTGTCGATGGCCTCGGCGTTGGTGCCGATCAGCCGCACGCCGTGGGCCTGGAGGAAGCCCTCCTTGTCCAGCTGCATGGCCAGGGTCAGGCCCGTCTGGCCGCCCAGGCCCGCCAGCATGCTGTCCGGCTTCTCCTTTTCGATGATGCGCTTCACCGTCTCCGCGGTCAGCGGCTCCAGGTAGATCTCGTCCGCCAGGGCCTTGTCCGTCATGATCGTGGCCGGGTTGCTGTTCACCAGCACCACGTTCACACCCGCCGCCTTCAACACGCGGCAGGCCTGGGCGCCGGCATAGTCGAACTCCGCCGCCTGCCCGATCACGATGGGGCCGGAGCCGATCATCAG
>CACYWI010000151.1 GCA_902778045.1 uncultured Eubacteriales bacterium | reverse complement strand
CGCGCCCGCCGCGAAGCCCGCTGCCGCCGCGCCCGCCGGCGCCGAGGCCATCAAGGCCCCCATGCCCGGCAACATCAACGCCGTGAAGGTGTCCCAGGGCCAGAACGTCAAGAAGGGCGACGTGCTGCTGATCCTCGAGGCCATGAAGATGGAGAACGAGATCATGGCGCCCCGCGACGGCGTCGTGGCCTCCGTGAACGTGTCCAAGGGCGCCACCGTCAACACCGGCGACGTGCTGCTTTCCCTCAACTGATCCATACATGTTGTCTGAAAGCGGTAAGGAGGGTTTGACGAATGTCCAAATTGAAAAAGGTTAGCCCCAAGCGCGCCTTTGCGTGCCTGCTGGCGCTGCTTGCCCTGCTGACCGTGTTTACGGCCCTGGCGGAGACCGCCGAGACCGAAGCCGCGGCCCCCGCGCAGGTGGAGGCGGCTGCCCCGGCCGAGGCGGACGCGGGGAGCACCGATCCCGATATCAACTTTCTGAAGGGGCTCGGCAATATTGTCAAGTCCACCGGCTTTGCCAAGAGCCTGGACGGCACCGGCGGCGACTGGCGCAACTATGTGATGATCGCCGTGGCCTGCTTCCTGCTGTATCTGGCCATCGTGAAGCAGTTTGAGCCGCTGCTGCTGCTGCCCATCAGCTTCGGCATGCTGCTGGCGAACCTGCCCGCCGCGGGCATGATGAGCCACCCCAGCTTCACCTTCTTTGCCAGCCAGTCTGAGGCGCTGGCCGGCGCGCAGGCCCTGGGCAAGGACGTCACCGACGTGATGATGCGCCTGAACCCCGCCACCGGCGAGATGGGCTACGCGCTGCAAACCGCCAACGGCGGCCTGCTGTACTACCTGTACCAGGGCGTCAAGCTGGGCATCTACCCGCCGCTGATCTTCATGGGCGTCGGCGCGATGACCGACTTCGGCCCGCTGATCGCCAACCCGAAGAGCCTGCTGCTGGGCGCTGCCGCGCAGCTGGGCATCTTCCTGACCTTCCTGGGCGCGAAGCTTTTGGGCTTCACCGCCAGCGAGGCCGGCGCCATCGGCATCATCGGCGGCGCGGACGGCCCGACGGCCATCTTCGTGACCACCAAGCTGGCCCCGCACCTGCTGGGCCCCATCGCGGTGGCGGCCTACAGCTACATGGCCCTGGTGCCCGTCATCCAGCCCCCGATCATGAAGGCGCTGACCACCAAGAAGGAGCGCACCATCCGCATGGGCCAGCTGCGCCAGGTCAGCAAGACCGAGCTGATCATCTTCCCCATCGCGGTTACGATCATCGTGTCGCTGCTGCTGCCCGACGCGGCCACCCTGGTGGGCATGCTGATGCTGGGCAACCTGATGCGCGTCTGCGGCGTCGTGGAGCGCATCAACAAGACCGCCCAGAACGAGCTGTGCAACATCGTGACCATCTTCCTGGGCCTGACGGTCGGCGCCACCACCCAGGGCAGCACCTTCCTGACCATGCAGACCATCTACATCGTCATCCTCGGTGTCATCGCCTTCAGCTTTGGCACCGCGGGCGGCGTGCTGCTGGCCAAGCTGATGAACATCCTCTCCGGCGGGCAGATCAACCCGCTGATCGGCTCCGCGGGCGTCTCCGCCGTACCGATGGCGGCCCGCGTTTCCCAGAAGGTGGGCCAGGAGGAGGATCCCGGCAACTTCCTGCTGATGCACGCCATGGGCCCCAACGTGGCCGGCGTCATCGGCTCCGCGGTCGCCGCGGGCGTGTTTATCGCGCTGTTCGGCTAAGCGCTGCGCTTATGGAGGGGGACAGGTCCCCCTCCATGACCTACGGGGGCTTCCGCCCGTTCTCGCTGAAAACAGCACACTGTGCTGTTTTCCGGGCGCTCGAACCCCCTCCAGATTCGCCTGAAATCGCAAGCGATTTCCGGGCGGCGAATCTGCAAGGAAGGAATTTGCTCTCCGGGAAATGGGATTTCCCTGCGATCAAATTACCTCCGTCCGCGGCGACCATGCCGCCACGGACGATTGGAGATCGGGGCGCTGCCGCCCCCGATCCCCCAGGCAAGTTAGTGATGCTACTGATAGGTAGATTCGGAGGAATAGAGTTATGGGCAAAGTTATGATTACCGAGACCATCCTTCGCGACGCGCACCAGTCCCAGGCCGCGACCCGCATGCGCCTGGAGGACATGCTGCCCGCCTGCGAGGTGCTGGACAAGGTCGGTTATTATTCCCTGGAGTGCTGGGGCGGCGCCACCTTTGACAGCTGCCTGCGCTTTTTGAACGAGGATCCCTGGCACCGCCTGCGCGCGCTGCGCGAGGCCATGCCGAAGACCAAGCTGCAGATGCTGTTCCGCGGCCAGAACATTCTGGGCTACCGCCACTACGCCGACGACGTGGTGGATGAGTTCACCCGCCTGTCCATCAAGAACGGTATCAACGTCATCCGCATATTCGACGCGCTGAACGATCCCCGCAACCTGGAGCCGGCCATCAAGGCCACCAAGAAGTACGGCGGCATCTGCGAGGTCGCGCTGAGCTACACCATCAGCCCCGTGCACACCGAGGAATACTTCGTGAACCTCGCCCTGGAGCTGGAGAAGATGGGCGCGGACAACATCTGCATCAAGGACATGGCGAACCTGCTGCTGCCCTACAAGGCCTACAGCCTGGTCAAGCAGCTGAAGCAGGCCCTGAAGCCCGAGACCCTGGTGCACCTGCACACCCACAACACCGCCGGCATCGGCGACATGACCAACCTGAAGGCCATCGAGGCCGGCGTGGATATCGTGGACTGCGCGCTGTCCCCGCTGGGCAACGGCACCTCTCAGCCCGCCACCGAGCCCCTGGTGGCCACCCTGGCCGGCACCGAGTATGATACCGGCCTGGATCTGCACCTGATCACCCAGGCCACCGAGCACTTCCGCGGCGTCGCCCAGAAGCTGCAGGATCAGGGCATCCTGGATCCCAAGGTGCTGCGCGTGGACGTGAACACCCTGAAGTACCAGGTGCCCGGCGGCATGCTTTCCAACCTGATCAACCAGCTGAAGCAGGCCGGCCAGTCCGACAAGCTGTACGAGGTGCTGGCCGAGGTGCCGCGCGTGCGCGAGGACTTCGGCTATCCGCCGCTGGTGACCCCCACCAGCCAGATCGTCGGCACCCAGGCCGTGATGAACGTGCTGACCGGCGAGCGCTACAAGATGTGCCCGAAGGAGAGCCAGGGCCTGATGCGCGGCGAGTACGGCCGCCTGCCCGCCCCCGTGAACGAGGCGGTGCGCAAGAAGGTCATCGGCGACCAGAAGGTCATCACCTGCCGCCCTGTGGACGATCCGTCCTACGGCGTCAAGCACCTGGATGAGTTCAAGAAGGAGATGGGCCAGTACCTGACCCAGGAGGAGGACGTGCTCAGCTACGCCCTGTTCCCCCAGGTGGCCGAGAAGTTCTTCCAGAACCGCCAGGCCAAGCAGCTGGGCCTGGACAACAGCGTGCTGGACAAGAAGAACAACGCCATGCCGCTGTAAATCACAGCGGATACGCCGAACGGCAGGGAGCGATCCCTGCCGTTCGGTTCGTTGAAAAACCCAGTTTTTCAACGAGGAGGGAGAACGCGGAAATTCGCGCACTGCTTTCGCGAATTTCCTGACTGGCAGGTAATCATTTTTCTCCGCAAACGCAAGCGTTCGCTTCCGAAAAATGCAGCTTTGACGTACATGCCGCCAAATCTGATTGAAAATGGGGAGGTCTCCCGGCCTCCCCATACCCCTTCAGGAATATGTCAACAGTCCGAATGGCAGGTAAGCATCCCTGCCGTTCGGTTTTTGGTTCACGGAATGACATGGAAGCGCTTCCATGTGAAGGCAAGGTTGACGCTGGAAGGATCCTGCGTTAAAATACTGTTGATACAAGACGTCCTCCCAGGCCCGACCTTACCGAGAGGAAGCTGAATATGATACAGAATGAACCCATCATCCGCCGCGGAGACATGATCCGCTGCGCGCTGTGCAAGGACGCGCCCTGCGACGCCGCCTGCGATAAGCTGACGCCCTCCAGGCTGCTGCGGGGCGTGTGGTTCCGCAACGAGCAGGGCATGGTTTCACGCCTGCCCGAGGAGAACCCCTGCCTGGCGTGCGACACCTCCTGCGAGCGCGCCTGCGTGCGCCCCGGCGAGGTGCCCGTGCGGGAACTCGTCAACCGGCTGTACAGCCAGGTGAAGCCCGAAACGGAGACGCCCGTGCCCCCGGACGAGGACCGGCTGCGCTGCGACCTCTGCGGCGTCCCGCTGGAAAACCCGTTCCTGCTGTCCTCGTCGGTGGTGGCCAGCACATACGACATGTGCGCCAGGGCCTTCGAGGCGGGCTGGGCGGGGGCCTGCTTCAAGACCATCTGCTCGCTGGACATCCACGAGGCCTCGCCCCGCTTCTCCGCCGTCACCGGGGACAGCGGCGCGATCATGGGCTTCAAGAACATCGAGCAGCTCTCCGACCACAGCGTGGCCGAGAACATGGAGATCTTCCGCCGGCTGAAGGCGAAGTATCCCTCCAAGCTCATACTCGCCTCCATCATGGGCCGGGACGAGGCGGAGTGGGGCACGCTGGCGCGGTTGTGCGAGGAAAACGGCGCGGACACGGTGGAGCTGAACTTCTCCTGCCCCAACATGGCCGAGGGCGGCCTGGGCTCGGACATCGGCCAGGTGCCGGCGCTGGTGGAGCGGTTCACCGCCGCCGCCAAGCGGGCCTGCCATATCCCGGTGCTGGCGAAGCTGACCCCCAACGTGGACAACATGAGCCCAGCCGCCGAGGCCGCGCGGCGCGGCGGCGCGGACGGCATCGCCGCCATCAACACCATCAAGTCGGTGGTGGGCGTCAACCTGCACACCTTCGTGTCCGCCCCCGCCGTGCGCGGCCAGAGCGCCGTGGGCGGCTACAGCGGCAACGCCGTGCGGCCCATCGCGCTGCGCTTCATCGCGGAGCTGGGCCGAAACCCCGCGCTTCAGGGGCTGCACCTTTCCGCCATGGGCGGCGTGGAGACCTGGCAGGACGCGCTGGAGTTCATACTGCTGGGCGGCGGCTCCATACAGGTGACCACCGCCGTGATGCAGTACGGCTACCGCATCATCGACGATTTGAAGGAGGGCCTGAACCTGTACCTGGCGGAGATGGGCTTTGCCGGCGTGAAGGAGGCCGTCGGACTTGGCCTGGAATCCCTCAGCGGCACCACCGACGCGCTGGAGCGGGACACGGTCGTCTTTCCCCGCTTCATCCGGGAGCGCTGCGTGGGCTGCGGACGCTGCGAGATCTCCTGCGCGGACGGCGGCCACCAGGCCATCCGGCTGGATGGATCGCGCCGCCCGGTGCTGAACGGCAAGCGCTGCGTGGGCTGCCACCTGTGTGTGCTGGTACCGCGGATGACAGCATTCAAGACAAGGCGTCGTGATGTCGGGCATTGCGACGCCCCTTGTGTAATTTTGTCATGAAAAACGCAAAATGGACTTGAATTTATTTCAATTTTGTTTTATAATGTTACAAAATGTTGGAAACGGGCCGTAGCTTTGCTCTGTTTCGCCTGAGGGCGGGATGGGTGCGGCTCGTGCAGATACGGGGGCTTTCATTATGGGCAAGAAGGCGAATCGGAAAAAGGCAGAGGCGCAGCGCCGCGAGCGCAAGACCCTGCGCATCAGCGCGATGGTGCTGCTCAGCGTGCTGGGCGTGGTCGTGATGGCGGGCATGGCGATGTTCAACGCCAGCGCGAAGCCCGATCGCGACATGCAGTGGTACGTCCGGGAGGGTGCGGTACAGGTGGCCGCCCCGGCCCTGGCGGACGGCGCCAGTGCCTCGACCGCCGCGCGCACGGATGCGGGCGCGGGCAAGGCCAGCCTTTCCGTGATCGTCAAGAACCCCGACGGCATCGCGACCTATGTGCCCACGGAGGTGCCCACCGAAGGGCCCACCACCGCGCCGACCCAGGCGGTGGTCGAAGCGCCCACCGAGGCCCCGGAGGAGGAGCCCACGGCGGCGGTGGAGGAGGAGAGCGACGGCTCCGTGACGCTGACCATCACCGCGGCGGGCGACTGCACCTTCGGCGGCGAGGAAGGCGCGCGGGGGCGCAGGAACTTCATGAAGTGCGTGGAGAAGTACGGCTACGACTACTTCTTCGACAACGTGCGCCACGTGTTCGAATCGGACGACCTGACCATCGTCAACCTCGAAGGCCCGCTGACCAGCGTGGAGAAGCCCGGCAAGCACGGCGGCTTCATCTTCAAGGGCGACCCGGACTATGTGAAGATCCTTACCGGCTCCAGCGTGGAGCTGTGCAACCTGGCCAACAACCACATCCTGGACTACGGCAAGACCGGCCTGAAGGAGACGGCCCAGGTGCTGGATGAGAACAACGTGGGCTACTGCGGCTACACCCAGATGTACGAAACCGTCATCAAGGGCGTGCGCGTGCACGCGCTGGGCTTCACCTGGTGGGATTACAATACCGACCAGATCGTCGAGGCGGTGCAGGCGGCGCGGGAGAACTGCGACCTGCTGATCGTGAACATCCACTGGGGCTGGGAGGGCCGCAACGACCAGGATCCCAAGCAGACCGCCCTCGGCCACGCCATCATCGACGCCGGCGCGGACCTGATCATCGGCACGCATCCCCACGTGTACCAGGGCATCGAGAAGTACAAGGGCAAGTACATCGTGTACAGCCTGGGCAACTTCTGCTTCGCCGGCAACTACAATCCGGCGGACAAGCGCTGCCTGATCTTCCAGCAGACCTTCAGCTTCAATCCGGGCCTTGGCATCGCCCAGGCGAACATACTGGACCAGGGCATCAACATCATCCCCGCCACGGTGTCCTCCGTGCGCGACATCAACGACTTCCGGCCCACGATCATGACCGCCGAGAACGGCGCGTCGATGCTGAAGGCCGTGGCCAGCCGCTCCGTGAACTTCGACATGAACAAGGTGCGCTGGACCAAGGACAACTACATGCTGACCTACGGCCTGATCAAGCCCGAGGTAAAGCTGGACGCCAACGGCAAGCCCATCACCGCCACCGTGAACGCCGCCGAGGCGATCGCCAACGCCGCGGACGAGGAGACCTATGAGCCGGAGACGGAGGGCGATCAGCAGGCGCCGGCGGATGATGAAGCCGCGCCGGATGAGCCCGCCGAGGCAAACGTGACCTGACAGGTGAGACCGACGGGGGAGGGCGATATGCCCTCCTCCGTTTTTTGAATCTGTACAGACCGGCGATCGGTTGCGCCGGAAATCATTTTACCTTCGGGGGCTGTTTATTTGCGGCGAATGGTGCTATAATGAACCATATACGCGAACACACGCCGCTCCGTCGGCGTCAAGGGGAGGAAACAGTATGGAAAACGAAGTCCGGCGACCCGCGAATTTTATCGAGGAGTTCATCGAGCAGGACCTGGCCAACGGCCGCTTTGACCACGTGCACACCCGCTTCCCGCCGGAGCCCAACGGCTATCTGCACATCGGGCACGCCAAAGCGCTGTGTGTGGATTTCGGCATCGCACAGAAGTACGGCGGCAAGTGCAACCTGCGCTTCGACGACACCAATCCCACCAAGGAGGAGACGGCCTTCGTGGAGGGCATCCAGCGGGATATCGAGTGGCTGGGCTACAAGTGGGACAAGCTGTACTTCGCCTCCGATTTCTTCGACCGGCTGTATGAGATCGCCAAGGACATGATCCGCCGCGGCGTGGCCTATGTGGACGACCAGACGCCGGAG
>CACYWI010000150.1 GCA_902778045.1 uncultured Eubacteriales bacterium | reverse complement strand
GGCCCGGATTGCGACCTGATCGCCCACTTCGAGGCGCTGCCCGCCATCGTGGAGGAGCAGATGAACAAGCTGCAGTTCTCCGTGGCGCTTTCAGAGATCTGGAAGCTGATCGGCGAATGCAACAAGTACATCGACCTGACCCAGCCCTGGGTGCTGTGCAAGAGCGAGGAGACCATGCCCCGCCTGGCCACGGTGATGTATGTGCTGGCGGAGTGCATCCGCGCCATCGGCGTGTACATCCAGCCCACCATGCCCTCCACCCCCGCGCGCATCTACGCGCAGCTGGGCGTGGCGGACGAGGCGCTGAAGACCTGGGATTCCGTAAAGACCTTCGGTCAGCTGAAGCCCGGCACCGTGGTGAAGAAGGGCGAGGCCCTGTTCCCGCGGGTGGACATCAAGAAGGAGCTGGAGGCCATGGCCGCCGAGAAGGAGAAGGAGCTCAAGAAGGCGGAGAAGGCCGAGAAGAAGGAAGCCAAGGCTGAAAAGAAGGAAGAGAAGACATCGCGTCCTTCGACGACTTCATGAAGATCAAGCTGGTCGCGGCCAAGGTGATCGCCTGCGAGAAGGTGGAAAAGAGCGACAAGCTGCTGAAGGAGACTCTGGATATCGGAAACGGTGTGACCAAGACCGTGTGCTCCGGCATCGCGAAGTTCTACAGCCCTGAGGATATGGTGGGCAAGACCGTGGTGCTGGTGAACAACTTCGCGCCCAGGAAGATGGCGGGGCAGGTGTCCGAGGGCATGCTGCTGTGCGCCGAGGACCCGGACGGCGCTGTGCGGCTTCTGACCGTGGACGGCGACGTCGCCCCGGGCAGCGAGATCGGATAATCGCGTTTGTTGAAATCGGGCCCCCGATCCGCTATAATAGCATTGACAGCAATACGGAAGCGAGGATGAGCGATATGAACGCGGTTGAAAGATGGGGCACCTTCGAGCTCGCCGTGAACGGCGCCAGCGAGGGCAATCCCTACACCGAGCGGACGCTGACCGCCACCTTTACCGGCGCGCATGAGTGCGTGCGCGTGGACGGCTTCTACGATGGCGACGGCGTGTACAGGGTGCGCTTCATGCCCGGCTACGAAGGCGAATACACCTACGCGCTGGACGGCAGCTATGGCGGCGGCCGGCAGCAGGGCAGCTTTACCGTGCTGCCGCCCTCCGGGGACAACCACGGCCCGGTGCGCGTGGCGGGGCAGTACCACTTTGCCTATGCCGACGGCACGCCCTATTATTCCATCGGCACCACCTGCTATGTGTGGGACCTGCAGACGGACGCGCGCATCGCCGAGACGCTGCGATCCCTGAAGGACAGCGCCTTCAACAAGATCCGCTTCTGTGTGTTCCCCAAGCACTACGACTACAACCTGGGGGAGCCCCGGTCCTATCCCTACCAGGGCACGCCCATGGATTCCAGCGTGCTGACGAAGGAAAACTTCATGCAGTACACCTTCAGGGCCGAGGGCAACCACTTCGACTATACCCGCTTCAACCCCGCCCACTTCCGGCATGTGGAGTGGTGCATCGAACAGCTGCGGGCGCTGGGCATCGAGGCCGACATCATACTGATGCACCCCTATGACCGCTGGGGCTTCTGCACGATGACGAGGGAACAGGACGACCTGTACTGGCGGTACGCCGTGGCCCGCTTCGCCGCCTACCGCAATGTGTGGTGGTCGCTGGCCAATGAATACGACCTGTTTCCCACCAAAACGGTGGCGGACTGGGAGCGCTGCGCCGGGATCCTGCTGGAGAAGGACCCCTACGGCCACCTGCGCTCCATCCACAACTGCCACCCCTTTTACGACTATACCCGCCCCTGGGTCACCCATTGCAGCATCCAGCGCCAGGACCTGTACAAGACCGCCGAGCTGGTGAACGAGTGGCGCGAGCGCTTCCGCAAGCCCGTGGTGCTGGATGAGATCGCCTACGAGGGCGACATCCAGCACGGCTGGGGCAACATCAGCGGCCAGGAGATGAACCGCCGCTTCTGGGAGGCGGCCTGTCGCGGCGGCTATCCCGGCCATGGCGAGACCTGTATGAACCCTGAAAACATACTGTGGTGGAGCCACGGCGGCAGGCTGCGCGGCGAGAGCTGGAAGCGCTTCGGGCTGCTGCATGAGGTGATGACCCAGACCCCTGGCCTGGGACTGATGCCCTGGGAGGGCTGTGGCTGGGACGAGGTGTGCGGCGTGCCGGAGAGCGAGTTCATGCTGCCGGTGAAGAGCTACTACCTGTTCTACTACAGCTTCATGCGGCCCTCCTTCCGGGAATACCGCTTCGACGATGACACGCCCTTCCGGGTGCGTGTGATCGACACCTGGGAGATGACCGTGGAGGACCGGGGCGTGTTCCGGGGTCGGTTCCGGGTCGATCTGCCCGGGAAGCCCTATATGGCCGTGCAGATCCGCCGCGAGCCGGAATGATCGGGAGGGCGGTAATATGAAGGTGCTGAACTTCGGATCGCTGAACCTGGATTATGTCTACCAGGTGGATCATTTCGTGGGGCCGGGGGAGACGCTCAGCGCCGTCTCCCGCGCGGTGAAGCCCGGCGGCAAGGGGCTGAACCAGTCCGTTGCGCTGGCCCGGGCCGGCGCGCGCGTGGTCCACGCCGGCTGCATCGGCGAGGGCGGCGACATGCTGAAGGCGCTGCTGGAGCGCAACGGCGTGGATACCGCGCGCCTGATGCCCGTGGAGGAGATGCAGGGGCACACAGTGATCCAGGTGGACCGCGAGGGGGAGAACTGTATACTGCTGTACGGCGGCTCCAACCGCTGCGTGACCCCGGCGCAGATCGAACGGACCCTTGCCGACTGCGACGCCGGGGACTGGCTGGTGCTGCAGAACGAGATCAACGGCCTGCCGGCCATCGTGGACGCCGCCTGCGCGCGGGGCATGGTCATTGCGCTGAACCCCTCGCCCTGTGACGCCCGGCTGGGCGCGGTGGACTTCGGCAAGCTGGACTGGCTGCTGGTGAACGAGGTGGAGGCGGCGCAGATCACCGGCAGCGCCGAGCCGGGGGAGGCCTGGGCGCTGCTCCATGCGCGCTGGCCCAGGCTGTCGTTGCTGATCACCCTGGGCGGCGCGGGCAGCGTGGCCTTCACGCCGGAGGGCGAATGCGCCCGGCAGGCGGCCTTCCCGGCAAAAGCCGTGGACACCACCGCCGCCGGGGACACCTACACCGGCTACTTCATCGCGGGGCTGATGGCCGGCCTGTCCCTTGCCGACTGCATGCGCCGCGCCAGCCGGGCGGCCGCCATCAGCGTCACCCGCCCGGGAGCCGCCGATTCGATCCCCACGCTGGACGAGGTCGAATAGCGGCCGGCCCTGGCAACGGCCTGGCGGCGGACATAGAATAGAGCCATGATCGACAGCAAATTCATTCGCGGCCTGTCCGTGGACTGGTCGGCGATTCCGGAGGATTCCTATCTGCGGGGCATTCCGGCCATCGCGGGGCTGGACGCGCTGGCCTTCGACCGCAACGTGACCTTCCTGGTGGGGGAGAACGCCACCGGCAAGAGCACGCTGCTGGAGGCCGTCGCCGTGGCCTACGGCTTCAACCCCGAGGGCGGCACGCTGAACTTCCGCTTCTCCACCTGGGACGAGCCCGGCACCCTGGGCGACGCGCTGCGGCTGGTGAAGAGCTATCGCCGGGCGCGGACGGGCTACTTCTTCCGGGCGGAGAGCTTCTTCAATCTGGCCAGCAAGGCGGCGGAATACGATGCCGAGCGGGGCCGCCCCAGCTATGGGAACGTGAGCCTGCACGAGCAGAGCCATGGGGAGAGCTTCCTCAGCTTCTTCCAGACCTTCGACGGGCCGGGGCTGTACCTGATGGACGAGCCGGAGGCGGCGCTCTCGCCCCAGCGGCAGCTGACGCTGCTGTTGCACATGGCGCGGATGGCCGCCGGAGACGCCCAGTTCATCGTGGCCAGCCATTCGCCGATACTGCTGGGCCTGCCCGACGCCCAGCTGCTCAGCTTCGACGGCGGGGCCATCCATGAAATCGCCTGGGAGGAGACCGACAGCTATCGCGTGACGAAGCTGTTCCTCGACCAGCGGGAGGGGCTGCTGAAAAAGCTGCTGGAGGACTGACGCCCAATCATCTGAAGAGGAGAAGAGACATGCGCTTATTCGATACCCACTGCCACATCGCCGATCCGAGGTTCGACAACGACCGGGAAGAGGTCATCGCCCGCTTCCTGGAGGCCGGCGTGGCCCGGGCACTGGTGGTGGCCGATCCCCGGGAGCCCATTTACGACGGCCCGGAGGACGAGGGCGGCCAACTGGTTAGCGTGGGCAACGAGCAGAAGGTGTTTGAGATCGCCGGGGCCCACGACTTCCTGTATGGAGCCGTCGGCGTGCATCCCCACAACGCCTCGGGCTGGGACGCCGCCGCCGAAGCCACCGTGCGCGCGTACCTTGCACGCCCGAAGTGCCGCCTGCTGGGGGAGATCGGGCTGGACTACCACTATGACCTGTCGCCGAGGGAGACCCAGCGGGAGGTGTTCGACATCCAGCTGGATATGGCCTGGGAGCTGGGCGTACCGGTACAGCTGCACATCCGCGAGGCCCACGGCGACTGCCTGGACATGCTGCGCGCCCGGGCGAAGGCGGGTCGCATGCCCGCCGGCATCATGCACTGCTACACCGGCAGCTGGGAGAGCGCGAAGATCTACCTGGACCTGGGCTTGTACATCAGCCTGTCCGGCGCGGTGACCTTCAAGAACGCCCCAAAGCTTGCCGAGGTGGCGGTCAACACCCCCGCCGACCGGCTGCTGATCGAGACCGACTGCCCCTACATGGCGCCCGTGCCTCTGCGCGGGCGGCGCAACGAGCCGGCCTTCATCGTCCACACCTTTGAAAAGGTGGCCCGGCTTCGGGGCGGAGACCCGGAGACGCTGGCCGAACAGCTGTGGCGGAACAGCAGCCGGGCGATGGGGATCGAGAGTTGAGAGTGAAGAGTGGAGAGTGAAGATGCGGCATCCGCTGCGTTTTTCCGATGTCTGCCTTGTTTCCCGTATAATATGAAGATCCTTCGCTGCGCTTGGGATGACAATGTATCGCGTGTCATCCTGAGCGTCATCGAAGGATCTTTGCGTATATCGGGACCTGAGGATTGGGCGGGATGGAAGCGTTGTCCGCGCGCCACAATTTCTATTGCCAGGGGCTGCCGCCCCCACCTTGCTGAAAAATGTCCACTGGACATTTTTCCGGGCGCTCGGTGTCCCTATTGCCCATTCCCTTATTCCCTGGTTCTGCTCACACCTGCACCGGCTTCTGCTGGGGGCGATGGCCGCGGGGGCAGGGGGGCTCCAGCCGGTCCACCCAGGCGGTCAGCAGCGCGCGGAGCAGGTCGGCCAGCTGGTCCTGCTGTTCGCCGGTCAGGGGGGAGAGGGGATCGACCTCGTCGTCGTTGTCGACCTCCGGGATGGCCGCGCGGCCCGCGTCGGTGATGCGCAGCAGGTTGCCGCGGCGGTCCTCCGCCTTCTCCCGGGTCAGGTAACCCTTGGCCTCCAGCTTTGAAAGCAGCTCGCTCAGCGAGCCGGGCTGTATGCCCAGCATCTGCTGCAGCTCCCGCTGGCTGAGGGCTTCGCGGCCCGCCAGGATGGACAGGATCAGCGCCTGGCCCCGGGCCGGGCCACCCTGGGGCAACCGCTGGGCCATGCGGCCGGCCATGTCGATCAGCTCCAGCACGTCGCCGTCCTCGATGCGCTTCTTCAGGAATTCCGGGTCGGGCCGCCGGGGCGGCATGCCGCCGTGGGGTCCGCCGAAGCCGGGTCCGCCGAAGCCGGGGCCGCCGGGACCGCCGTGGGGCCCGCTGAAGCCGCCGTGCGGCGCGAAGTCCCTTGGCATGCAACGAGGGCCGTTCATCTCCGGGCTATTGGGGCCGCCAAAGCCCCTGGGCATGCGGCGGGCGCCGCCGTCCCTGTCGTCGAATGCTCTATGTCCATACATCGGATTGTGATTCATGTTCATCCGTCCTTTCGTGTTTTGGTACCTAAATAATATCAGATGGAGCGGCAGATGTCAAGGTACCAAAATATAAATTAACGGAAAGGTCACAAATAAAGACCTTCCCCCGTGGGGAAGGCCTTGTGGAACAGGGCTTCAAATCATTCTCATACTAAACTCAATTAGGATCTGGGCAATCATACGATCCGCAGGCTTGCTGGCGGCAAGTCAAGGGACTTCAACACCGCCATAGCGGAAAGGATGCCGTAGGATTGTCTTTATTCTATTTGAGTTTAGTATCAATTCATGCTGCCGTCCACCTGTCAAACAGCGCCGCCAGGTCGTCGAACACCACCTGATGCCCGGTCTGGTTCAGCACCTCGTGGCGCATGCCAGGGTACATCTTGGCGGTGACGGTCCTGTAGCCGTCGTCCTTGACGCGCTGCACGGCGGCCTCGAAGCCCTTCTGATCCGGGGCGCAGGGGTCGTGCTCGCCGCTCAAAAAGTGCACCGGCAGGTCGGGGTGACCCGCGGGCACGGGGTTATAGGCGTCCCGCATCAGCTCCAGCAGCGCCTTGTAGCCGTTCAGCGTGAAGGGGAAGCCGCACAGAGGGTCGGCGTCGTATCGCTGCACGTTGTCCTGGTTGGTGCTCAGCCAGGCGTTGGGGCTGCCGTCCTTGGGGTTGCCCTTGTTGAAGCTGCCCGTGGTCATCTTCACGAACAGCTTGCTGATGTAGCGCTCGCCCTTGAAGGCGGTCATCACCCGGTTCAGGAACAGGCCCGCGCCGGCGGCGGGGTTCTGGCCGGGGCTGCCGCAGACCACCAGGCCGTCAATGTCGCCATCGAACCTCTGTCGGTACACCCGCACGGCCAGCGAGCCCATGCTGTGGCCGAACAGGAACAGCTTCAGGCCCGGATACCGCTGCCGGAACCACAGCGTCAGCTGGTGCAGGTCCTTGACCAGCGCGTTTGCGCCGTCGGCGTAGAAGTAGCCCAGGTCCCCGGGAGCCTTCACGCTGGCCCCGTGGCCGCGGTGGTCGTTGATGATGCTGGCGTAGCCCCGGTCGGCCAGGTATTCCATGAAGGGCAGGTAGCGCTCCTTGTGCTCGGCCATGCCGTGGGCCAGCTGAACAAGCCCCTTCGGCGCGCCGCCCTCCGGCGAAACCACGCACACCGACAGCGGCAGCCCGTCGGCATTGGAATTGATGGTGAAGCTCTCGATCCTTGCCATGACGAAAACACCTCCGGTTATATGAAAAAAGCGGCACATGGCGTGCCGCTTTTGATGGGGTTCGATTATTCCTCGACAGGGGCTTCCTCGACGGGGGCAGCTTCCTCAACGGGCGCTTCCTCGACGTATTCTTCCTCGGCGGGGATCTCGTCGATGTCATACTCGCCGTCGTCGCTGGCCAGCGCCTCGTCCTCCAGCACCTCGCGGATGGACAGGGAGATGCGCTTGGCACGATGTCGCCCACGTTCACGGCGTCCTCGACCTTCGCGATGCGGGTCAGGGCGCACTGGCTGATGTGCACCAGGCCGTCCAGGCCGGGCTCCAGCTCCACGAACGCGCCGAAGGTGGTGATGCGGACGACCTTGCCCTCCACCACGGAGCCGACGGGATACTTTTCACCGGCGACGGTCCAGGGACGGGGCTGGGTCTGCTTGTAGGATAGGGAGATGCGCTCGCGCTCGGGATCGATGTTCAGGATCTTCACGTCGATCTCCTGGCCGACGGAAACCACGTCGGAGGGATGCTTCACGCGGCCCCAGCTGAGGTCGGTGACGTGTACCAGGCCGTCCACGCCGCCGATGTCCACGAAGGCGCCAAAGTCCGCCAGGCGGCGAACGACGCCCTTCACGACGGAGCCGACTTCCAGGTTCTCCCAGATCTTCTTCTTCTTCTCGGCCTCTTCAGCCATCAGCACGGCCTTGCGGCTGGCGACGATGCGCTTCTTGGCCTTGTCGATCTCGATGATCTTCAGGGCCATGGGCTGGCCCACGAACTCGTCGATCTTCTCGACATAGCGCAGGGAGAGCTGGGACGCGGGGATGAAGGTGCGAACGCCGGCCACGTCAGCCAGAAGGCCGCCCTTGACGGCTTCCTTGCCGATGCCTTCGACGAACTCGCCAGCCTCTTCCTTGGCGCAGATCTCTTCCCAGGCCTTGCGGTTGATGATGTTCTTCTGGGAAAGCAGAACGTTGCCTTCGCCGTCATTCACCTTGACGACCTCGACTTCGATCTCATCGCCTTCCTTGACATCGGTGGAAGAAAGCTCGGATTTCTTAACGATACCGTCAGACTTATAGCCGATGTTGACGCAAACCTCATCGTCGGTGATCATTTCGACCTTGCCAGTGATGATCTGGCCGGGGCGAATTTGAACTATGGTCTTGTCAATGGCT
>CACYWI010000149.1 GCA_902778045.1 uncultured Eubacteriales bacterium | reverse complement strand
AAGTTATGGGGTA
The DNA here is from genome assembly GCA_902778045.1 of uncultured Eubacteriales bacterium. Taxonomy (GTDB): domain Bacteria; phylum Bacillota; class Clostridia; order Christensenellales; family Aristaeellaceae; genus UBA2862. The sequence continues at coordinate 5,392 of CACYWI010000149.1, read as the reverse complement.
TAATAATCATTGTGGCGAGCCCCATGCTACATTGGCTGATGCCATTTAATCGCGAGGGGAGGGAAAGCACATGTCCGAGGTACGCATTCGGGAAAATGAATCATTGGAAAGCGCGCTGCGCCGTTTCAAGCGCAAGACCGCCCGTGATGGCATTCTTGCGGAAGCAAGGAAAAGGGAGCACTACGAAAAGCCCAGCGTAAAGCGTAAAAAGAAGGCTGAAGCCGCTCGTAAGCGCAAGTACTAAGCCAATGAAAGCCCCTCTGGTCGCCCGGAGGGGCTGTTTTCAATTCACCCTGTTCTATTCATCATCTGCTCTGAATTGACATAGTATATACCGTTGTAAAGGCGCTTCGCCATGCTCGGGCGGGCGTCCGGGAGAATAATTGAATATGCGCTATAAAATGCTGCTCTGGCCCCATGCCAACGCGCGCTACCAGAGCGAAACGCTGAAGCTGGCCGAAGCCGAGCTTCGCCTGATGCTGGATAAGCTGTGCCCGCAGGCCGAAATATCCCCTGCCGTGGCGCTGGACATGCCCGGCCTGGATTTGTCGTTCCCCGAAGCGCCGGATGAAGGCGTGATCGCCGCGCTGCGCCGGCATTCGCTGCTGTACGGCCTGTTTGAGGATCGCGACGGTCTGCTTGCGCCGGTGGCGGGTCGGGCCCGGGCAAAGGTCGGCGCGGACCTGCCCGCGATACTGAAGTACAAGGGCAAGACCAACGAGATGTTCCTGCAGCTGCTGGTGAACGCCGGCCTGTATGCCGGGGATTTCTTTGCGCAGGCCGATCAGCCCCTTTCGCTGCTGGACCCCATGTGCGGGCGGGCCACCTGCCTGTTCGTGGCGGCCAACATGGGCTGGGACGCCACCGGCGCGGACGTGGACAAAAACGACCTGAAGGAAGCGGAAAAGTTCTTCAAGCGCTATCTGGAATACCACCGCATGAAGCACGGCGTCGCCCGCGCCTCACGCACCCTGAAGAAGGGCAGCGCGCCGGAGTGCCGCTTTGAATACGCGCCCCAGGGCGATGCGCCGCGGCGCACGCTTTCGCTGCTGCAGCTGGACGCGGCCCGCGGCGAGGCGCTGGGCAGAAACGCCTTCCACCTGGTGGCCTGCGACCTGCCCTATGGCGTGCGCCACGACGCCCAGCTGCCCCAGGGCATGCGGCCCGGCGGCAACTGGCTGGAATCGCTGCTCAGGCAGGCGCTGCCCCACTGGCGCGACGCGCTGAAGCCGGGCGGCACCGTGGCCCTGTCCTTCAACGCCCAGAGCTTCAAACCCGACCGCCTGCGCGCGCTGCTCTCGGACGCCGGCTTTCAGGTGATGACCGGCGGCCCCTGGGACGGCTTCTCCCACTGGGTGGAGCAGGCCATCACCCGGGATATCGCGGTGGGGCGGAAATAGCGAACGGGGCACAGGGCACAGGGAAAACGGTCTTCCCGTATGTCATTGCGAGGAGCCCTCAAAGAGGGCGACGTGGCAATCCGGTCTCCCTGAAAAGGCAATAGACAACAGGGGAATGTCGTAGGGGCGACCTCCGATCGCCCCGAACTACAGGAAAAACCGCACATCTCTCTCTTCATATATCAACCCGGAGGTCAATATGGATTATCAATCCCTTCAAATCAAGACCGTCGTGGAGCTGCGCAAGCTGGCGAAGGACAACGGCGTGAAGATCCCGGCGGGCACCAACAAGAGCGCCATGATCGATCTGCTGCTCCAGGCCGACGCGGCCAACGCGAAGAAGACCGCGGAAAAGCCCGCCGAAAAAAAGCCCACGGAGAAGCCTGCCGGGCCGAAGAGCGGGCAGCAGCCGGAGAAGCCCGCCGCCCAGGAAGCGCCGAAGCGCCGGGGCCGGCCGACCGGGCGCACCTCAATGGCCGCCAAGCCGACAGCGACGGAGGCCGGGAACGGAAAAATGCCGGTGATCAAGGCCGAACCGAAGCCGGAGCCCAAGGCCGATGTGAAGCCGGAGCCGAAGCCCGAGCCCAAGCCGGAGCCCAAGGCTGATGTGAAGCCCGAGCCCAAGCCGGAGCCGAAGCCCGAGTTCAAGGCCGATGTGAAGCCCGAGCCGAAGCCTGAGTCCAAGCCCGATGTGAAGCCGGAGGCCGCGCAGGACGCTGCCCGCACCATGGCGCGGGGGCGCACGGCCACCACCTTCCGCGCGAATCCCCGGCCCGCCGCCGAGGCCGCGCCGCGGCAGGGCGCTCAGCGCTATCAAACCTGGAACAACAACCGCCCCCAGGGCGAGGCCCGACCCCAGCAGCGCTATACTCCGGGCGGCCAGCAGCGGCCCGCGGGTTATCACTTCAACCGCCAGGAGGGCCAGCCCCGCCCGGTCCAGGCCGCCGCGCCGCAGCCGGCCACGGCCCCGGTGACATCCGCGCCGCAGCCCGCCGAGCCACAGGAGCAGCCTCCGCGCCAGGAGGGCTACAACGCCGAATACAGGGCCGTCAACCCCGCGGTGCCGGAGATGCTGGCGGCGGGGGAGTGCGGCGACGGCGCGGGCGTGCTGGAGATCCAGCCGGACGGCTATGGCTTTCTGAGGGCCGAAAACTGCCTGCCAGGCCCCAACGACGTGTACATCTCCATCGCCCAGATCCGCCGCTTCGGCCTGCGCAACGGCGACCACGTGGTGGGCAAGACCCGCGCCCAGCGGGAGGGCGACCGCTTCTGCGCCATGATGTACATCACCGAGGTCAACGGCGAAAGCCCGGAGAAGATCGCCGATCGCCCGCGGTTCGAGGATCTGGTGCCCATCTACCCGGACCAGCGGCTTCGGCTGGAGCCGCCCACGGGCAAGGGGGATCTGTCCCTGCGGCTGATCGACATGCTCGCGCCCATCGGCAAGGGCCAGCGCGGCATGATCGTGTCCCAGCCCAAGGCGGGCAAGACCACGCTGCTGAAAAAGGTGGCCAACGCCATCACCGACCAGTACCCGGACGTGCACCTGATCGTGCTGCTGATCGACGAGCGGCCCGAGGAGGTCACCGACATGCAGCGCAGCATCAAGGGCGAGGTGATCTACTCCACCTTCGACGAGGAGCCGGACCACCACACCCGGGTGTCCGAGATGGTGCTGGCCCGGGCGCAGCGGCTGGTGGAGACGGGCAAGGACGTGGTGGTGCTGATGGATTCCATTACCCGGCTGGCCCGCGCCTACAACCTGACGATCACCCCCACGGGCCGGTCGCTGTCCGGCGGTCTGGATCCGGGGGCGCTGTTCAAGCCCAAGCGCTTCTTCGGCGCGGCCCGGAACATCGAAAACGGCGGCAGCCTGACCATCATCGCCACCGCCCTGGTGGAGACCGGCAGCCGCATGGACGACATCATATTCGAGGAGTTCAAGGGCACCGGCAACATGGAGCTGCACCTGGACCGCAAGCTGTCCGACCGGCGCGTGTTCCCGGCCATCGATTTGGTGAAGTCCGGTACCCGCCGCGAGGAGCTGCTGCTGTCCGAGGAGGAAATGAACGGCGAGCTCCAGGTGCGCCGCATGCTCTCCGGCGGTAAACAGCAGGAGATGTACGAATCCCTGATCGACCTGATGAGCAAGACCGCCAGCAACGCCGAGTTCTTCCAGAAGCTGAAGGGCTGGCTGGCCGTGTACGAAAAGGAAGGGTATTCCCTGGGCGGACGGTGAGCGCTCGCCGCGAAAATCGGCTGTGAAAGAACTGCATTTTACATCGAGTGGCATTGATTCATAAAGGCTATAAGAGGGGCGACCCTATCGGCCCTTTGGGCCACTTCCCCACTGCGGTGGGGAAGCATAGTATGCCGATGACGTGCAACCCAAAAGCTTCCCCACCGCAGTGGGGAAGTACCCGCGCAGCGGGGGATAGGGCACCCGCCGATGTGGCCGGCAAGCATGGGGGACGGGCAATAGGAATTGTGGCTGCCGCATCCCAGAGCCTTCCCCTTTATTCAAAGCCCCTTCCGATCGCGTCGCCGGGAGGTCTTATGGCAGATAAGGGGGAAACCAGCATGGAACTGTATCTCGATACCGCCGACCTGGCGGAGATCCGGCGGCTGTATGAGCTGTACCCGCTGGACGGCGTGACCACCAATCCCGGCATACTGGCCAGGACCGGCGGCGATCCGGTGAAGGCGCTGCGGGGCATCCGCGACATCATCGGCCCCGACGCGCTGATGTTCGCCCAGGTGATCCCGTCGGACGCCGAGGGCATGGTGCGGGACGCCCGCGCGATACTGAAGCTGCTGGGCGACAACACCGTGGTAAAGGTGCCCGCCGTGCCCGAGGGCTTCAGGGCGATCAGGCTGTTGTCGAAGCAGGGCGTGCGCACCTGCGGCACCGTGGTCTACGCGCCGATGCAGGGCTTCATGGCCGCAAAGGCCGGGGCCGAGTACGTCGCGCCTTATGTGAACCGCATCGACAACCTGGGCTACGACGGCGTGGGCGTCTCCACGCAGCTGCACGACATGATCGCGGCCCATCACCTGCCCGCCAAGGTGCTGGCCGCCTCCTTCCGCAACACCCAGCAGGTACAGGACCTGTGCCGCCACGGCATCGCCGCCGCTACCTGCGCCCCCGCCGTGCTGGAGGGACTGGTGAAGAACCCCGCCGTGGACGGTGCTGTCAGGGACTTCGCCGACGCCTTCGCCGGACTGGCGGGGGAAGAGAACGGAATGGCGGAGCTCGTGGGGTAGGGAAAACGGAATAAGCAAGGGGCTGTCTCAAGATGCTTTGAGAAAGCCCCTTTTTTCACCCTACTCGATCAGCATCGCGTCCCCGAAGGAGAAGAACCGATACTCCATGTCCACGGCGGTTTTGTACGCCTCCAAAATCCTCTCCCGGTCGTACAGCGCCGAGACCAGCATGATCAGCGTGCTGCCGGGCAGGTGGAAGTTGGTGATCAGCGCGTCCACCAGTTGGAACCGGTAACCGGGCTTGATGAATATGCTGGTGTCGCCCCGACTGGCGATCAGCCGCCCGTCCTGTGCGGCGGATTCCAGCGTGCGCACGCTGGTGGTGCCCACGGCGATCACGCGGTTGCCCCGGGCCCTCGCGGCGTTGACCCGCGTCGCTGCCTCCTCGGTGACCTCGAAGTACTCCGAGTGCATCTGGTGCTCCTCGATGTTCTCCGTCTTCACGGGGCGGAAGGTGCCCAGGCCCACGTGCAGCAGCACCGGCACGATCTCCACGCCCTTTTCACGAATCCTGTTCAACAATTCAGGGGTGAAGTGCAGCCCCGCGGTGGGGGCGGCGGCGCTGCCATCCTGTTTGGCGTACACGGTCTGGTAGCGGTCCCGGTCAGCCAGCTTTTCGTGGATGTAGGGGGGCAGGGGCATCTCGCCCAGCGCGTCCAGCGCGGCCTCGAAGCTGCCCTCGCACTCGAATTCCACGATGCGCCCGCCCACGTCGGTGCTCTCGACGA
>CACYWI010000148.1 GCA_902778045.1 uncultured Eubacteriales bacterium | reverse complement strand
CCTGCGCGCCTTCGTGGTGGACGACGACGGGATCGCCTGCGAACACACCCAGGTGGTGCTGCGCAGCCTGGGCATCGAGGCCGAGACCTGCACCGACCCGGTCGAGGCCGTGCGCCGCATCCGCGCGGCCCACGACCAGGGACGCGACTGGCCGCTGCTGCTGACCGACTACAAGATGCCCAATATCAACGGCCTGGAGCTCGTGCGCGACCTGCGCGCCTTTGACGGCGGCAGGACGGCGGTGATCATGCTGACGGGCTACAACTGGGATATCATCGAGGAGGAAGCCCGCGCCAACGGCGTGGACGCCATCATGGCCAAGCCCCTGTCCGGCGGGCTGTCCCCGCAGGCGTCGGCGATCCAGCCGCTGCCGGAAAGCACGCTGGCCGGCCGCAGGGTGCTGATGGCCGAGGACGTGGAGCAGAACGCCGAGATCCTGGCGGACCTGCTGGACCTGGAGAATGTGGAGAGCGAGCACGCCCAGAACGGCGAAATCGCGGTGCGCATGTTCCGGGAAAGCCCCGTCGGCTACTACGACGCCGTGCTGATGGACGTGCGCATGCCAGTGATGGACGGGCTGTCCGCCACCCGCGCCATACGCGCGCTGAACCGCGAAGACGCGAAGACGGTGCCCATCATCGCCATGACGGCCAACGTGTTCGACGAGGATGTGGAGCGTTCGCTGCAGGCGGGCATGAACGCCCACCTCTCCAAGCCCATCGAGCCGGAGCACATGTACGAGACCATGGCCCGCCTGATCGCCCAGCGTCAGGCGCGGTAGAACGGCCAAAAGCGCCCCCTCAGGCGGCATGCCGCCGAGGGGGCGCTTCATTATGTTCATTCCTCTATCGCCCGGCAGGTGCTCCGCTCCACCACGCTGGGGGTCAGTATGCGGTGGGCGTAGCCGGACTGCTCGTTTTCGATCTTGTCCAGCAGCGAATCCACCGCCATGGAGGCCAGCAGCTTCTTGGGCTGCTCCACGGTGGTCAGCCCGATGCGGGGCAGCGCGCCGTCGCGGATGTTGTCGAAGCCCAGCAGCGACAGGTCCTCCGGGATGCGTATCCCCCGCTCCTCCGCGGCCTGGATGATGCCCAGGGCGTTGGTGTCGGTGGCGGCGAATATGGCGGTGTAGTCCATCGGCTGCGCAAACAGCTGCTGGGCCAGCTGGTAGCCGTACTTGATGGAGGTGGACATGAACGTGTTGTTCAGGCACCGCGGCGTCAGCCCATAGGCCTCGCAGGCGGCGTGATAGCCGTCGCTGCGCAGCTGGTGGGTGCTGCTGCCCCGGCGCTTGCCGAAGTACAGTATCCTCCGGTGCCCCAGCTTGTACAGGTATTCCACGCCCATGTAGGCCCCGCGGTAGTTGTCCACGGCCACATAGCTCTCCGGAGCGTCCTTCAGATTCTCCCCCAGGAACACCGTGGGGATCCGCGGCAGCAGCGCGCCGAGGGTACTGTAGCTCTCCGATTCCGCGGGCAGCAGGATCACGCCGTCCACCTTGCGGCTGATCATCAGCTCGAACAGGCCGCGCTCCTGCTCCAGGCTGCGCAGGGAATTGCACAGCACGATGTTATAGCCCCGGGCGCGGGCCTGCCCGTCGATGTAGTAGGCCAGCTCCGACATGAAGGGGTTGGAGATATCCGTGACGATCAGCCCCAGCAGCTTGGTGCTCTTCATCACCATCGATCGCGCCACGGCGTTGGCCGTGTAGTTCATCTCCTCGCACAGCTGCACGATGCGCGCGCGGGTCTTTTCGCTGATGCCCGGGCTGCCGGACATGGCGCGGCTCACCGTGGAATAGGAGACGCCCGCGGCCCTGGCCACGTCCTTGATGGTCACTTGCTTCATTTCCGACACTCCGAAGCGCAAATTTGCGCAAATATTTTCGTGATTATTTTAGCATATTTTTTTCCTCAGCGCAAGCCGGAGCCGCGTTTTCAGCGATTTTGGGCTTTTGCGTGCCTTTTCCCCAACCCCTCGCAAATATCGCGCAAACATTGCGCAAGCGGGCTCTTCCGCTGTCGCAAAACCGTTCAAATCGTTGCAAAGCCGGGGTTTTGGGCGTTTGACAAACGTCGGTTTCTCCGCTACAATGGTATTGGAAACGTTTGAGAGAACGGAGGGATGGCTGTGATACGAGCGGTGGTATTCGACCTGGGCGGCACGCTGCACCTGTGTTCCAGCGACGAGGCCCGGAAGCTGTGGTTCGCCCAAAGGGTGATCTCAAGGCTCGGCGAGTACGGCATAGCGCTGGACATTTCCCCGAAGGCGCTTTCGAGGCAGCTGGAGGAAAACGCGGCGATCTACAAGCGCGAGGTGGAGGCCTCGCTGCGGGAGATGGACCCCACGGTCATCTGGAACGACTATTACCTGCGCCAGCAGGACCTGGGCCGGGAGGTCCTGGCCCCCATGGCGGAGGAGCTGTGCTTCCTGTACGACTACGAGCGGGTGTGCAACCTGCGCCGGCCCCACCTGATCGAGTGCATGGAGGCGCTGCGCGCGGGCGGCATCCGCATGGGGCTGATCAGCAACATCATCGCCCGCAGCATCGTGCCCCACTTCGTGATGGAATACGGGCTGTCCGACTACATGGAGTGCGTGCTCACCTCGGCGGGCACGGGCATCCGCAAGCCGGACCCGGAGATCTTCCACATGGCGGAGCGGGCGCTGGGCCTGAAGCCCGAGGAGCTGGCCTATGTGGGCGACACGCTGTCCCGGGACGTGCGGGGCACCCGCGCCGCGGGCTGGCGGCTGGCGATACAGATCTACAGCCCCAGCGCCGCCCGGCGGGACGCCGGCATGGCCGAGCTGGGCTACAAGGCCGATTACAACATCACGGACCTGATGGAGATACCGGGCATCATCGAGCGCGAGAACGGGAGGGAATGACATGGCCTTTGAAAACATCGATACCATCTTCTTCGACGTGGGCGCGACGCTGCGCTACGTGGTGGAGGACGCCGAATTCGCCGCCGAGGCCGAGCGCCAGCTGATGGCGCTGGCCGGGGCCACTGAGGACCACGACGCCTTCTTTGAAAAGCTGGAGGCCAACTGGAAGGCCTATCGCAAGCTGGCCAAGAGCCGCCTGCTGGACGTCAGCGAGATGGAGCTGTGGCTGCGCTACCTGCTGCCGGACTATCCCGCGGACGTGATCGCCCCCAACGCCGCCCGGCTGACCCGCCTGTGGCGCGACCACGACGGCCGCCGCGTGGTGCACGAGGGCACGCTGGAAACCCTGCGCGAGCTCAAAAAGCGGGGCTACAAGCTGGGCATCATCGCCAACACCATCACCGAAACCGAGATCCCGGACTGGATGTGCCGGGACGGCGTGGCCGACTGCTTCCACACGGTGATACTGTCCTCCAAGGTGCGGCTGCGCAAGCCGGACCCGGAGATCTACCTGCTGGCGGCCCGCTGCGCGGAGTCCGTACCGGGGAACTGCGCCTATGTGGGTGACAACCCGGTGCGTGACGTGGAAGGCGCGCTGGACGCGGGCTACGGCTGCATGGTGCTGTTTGAGGACGCCGGCACCGCCGACCGGGAGGGCAAGGCCCCCACGAAGCAGCCCCACTGCCGCATCAAATCCATCCCGGAGCTGCTGGACATCTTTGGCCCCAGGGAGGCGACGGACAAATGATCAAGGGCGTATTCTTCGACCTGGGCGGCACGCTGCGCATCTGCGACCCGCTGCCCTGGCACCAGGCCGCCGCCCGCACCCGCATGGCGTGGCTGGCCGGCGCGGACGACCCGGAGGCCTTCCTGAGCGAGATCGACAAGCGCTACGAGGAGCGCTATCGCCCCTGGGCGCTGGGCGAGAACCGGGAATCCGGCGACTACGAGCTGTGGGCCAAGTGGCTGCTGCCGGAGCTGCCGGAGGAAAAGCTGCGCCAGATCTGCCACGAGATGACCTACCAGTACCGCCAGGTCAAGGGCCTGCGCCGCGTGGTGGAGGGCGGCTACGAGGTCATCCGCGAGCTCAAGCGCAGGGGCTTCAAATTGGGCATCATCTCCAACCTGATCGGCGAATGCGAGATCCAGGACTGGCTGCGCCGGGACGGGCTGGAGGGCTACTTCGACACGGTGGTGCTCTCCTCGGTGTGCGGGCTGCGCAAGCCGGACCCGGAGCCCTATCGCATGGGCTGCCGGGGCCTGGGGCTGGAGCCCGGCGAGTGCGCGTCCATCGCCGATAACCTGAACCGGGACATCGCCGGGGCCAAGCGCGTGGGCATCGGCGCGAACATACTGTTCATCAGCCCGGAGAAGCTGGCTGCCAAGAAGATCGACGACGGGAACCGGCCGGATTACATCATCCACCGCTTCACCGACGCGCTGGCGCTGCCCATACTGCAAAAGGGAGGCCTGGACGCATGATCGACACCATCTTCATCGACCTGGGCGACACGCTGCGGGTCATCCGCAAGGACCCGGCCTACAGCCACGCCGCCAAGGCGGACATCTGCCGCCTGCTGGGCGTGGACGCCGATCCGGAGGACTACTACCGCGACGTGATCGAGCCCCGCTACAACAAGTACCGCGAGTGGGCGCTGACCTTCTACTGCGAAGCGCCGGTGAAGCAGCTGTGGACCCGATGGCTGGCCTACGACCTGCCTCGGGATCGGGTGGAGTCCGCCGCCGACGCGCTGACCTGGGCCTATCGCAAGACCAAGGGTGAGCGCGTGGTCACCGATGGCGGCATCGACACGGTCAAGGCGCTGCATGCCCGGGGCTACACGCTGGGCGTCGTCAGCGACCTGGTGGGCGTCGAGGAGGTGGACGACTGGCTGGACCGGGACGGGCTGAGACCTTATTTCAAAACCGTGCAGCAGTCCTCGGTGTGCCTGATCCGCAAGCCCCACCCCGCCATCTACTACTACGCCCTGGACGAGTGCGGCAGCCGCCCGGAGAACACCTGCTATGTGGGTGACAACCTGAACCGGGACATCGTCGGCGCGAAGGCCGCGGGCCTGGGCATGACGGTGGCCGTGCAGTACCCGGACAAGAAGCCCCAGGAAATCACCGACCAGAACCGGCCGGATCACATCATCACCCATTTTTCCCAGCTGCTGGACCTGTTTCCGGCGTTGAACTGACAGGAGGCGACAAGCATGACCCAACCCGATCGCGGCGCGCTGGCGCTGGCCAAGGCCGTGGAGGCCGCCTACGCCCAGGGGCAGACCGACTATTCCCTGGAGCCCATGGCCCGCGTGGACGACGAAGGACAGCCCGTGGGCAAGATCAAGGACGGCGACAGCGTGGTCTTCTGCTGCCGCCGGGGCGAACGGGAGATCGAGCTGACGGAGGCCTTCACGGAGCCCCAGTTCGACAGGTTCCCCCGGGATTACCTCGACAATCTCGAATTCGTGATCATGACCATGTATCACGAAAAGTTCAAGCACCTGCCCATCGCCTTCGCCCCGGAAAAGGTGCAAAGGCCCCTGGCCCAGGCCATCAGCGAGGCGGGGCTGAAGCAGTTCCACTGCGCCGAGAGCGAGAAGTACGCCCACGTCACCTTCTTCTTCAACGGCGGCGAGAACCAGCCCTTCCCCGGCGAGGACGACCTGCGCGTGCCCTCCCCCAAGGGCATCCCCTTCGACCTGAAGCCGGAGCTGAGCCTGCCGGAGGTCTCCGAGAAGGTGATGGCCGCGGCGGAGCTGGGCTACGATTTCATCATCACCAACTTTGCCAACGGCGACGTGATCGGCCACACCGCCAACGCCGAGGCCAAGCTGACCGCCTGCCACGTGGTCAGCGA
>CACYWI010000147.1 GCA_902778045.1 uncultured Eubacteriales bacterium | reverse complement strand
ACCTCGCAGCCCAGCCGGTCCGCGGCCTCGCGGATCAGGCGGCAAAGGGCGTCGTAGTCCCGATCCCCGTAGATGTGCTTTTCCCGGATGCCCAGCATGTTCAGGTTGGGCCCGTTAACGATCAACAGCTTCATAGAATGCCTCCTGTGCCCGCGCCACGGTGTCCTCCGGCGCGGCGTTGTTGTCGATTTCGGCGTCGGCCGCGGCGGCGTACCGCGGCGCGCGCACCCGCCACATGGCCCGGAGCGCCTCCCGGGACTTGGACAGGGGACGCCCGTCCATGCTCAGCGCGTCCAGCGCCCGCAGCAGGTGCAGCACCCGGCCGTTCTGGCGCATGGCCCGCACGTTTTCCTCCCGCAGCACAGCGCCGCCGCCGGTGGCGATCACCCGGCCCTTTTCGCGGCAGACCTCCGCAAGCACCCGGCTCTCCAGCGTCCGGAAGGCGTCCTCGCCCTGATTCGCGAAGATATCGGGGATGCTCATCCCCGCCGCGCGCTCGATCTCGCTGTCCAGATCCACGAATTGGCGGCCCATCCGCTCGGCCAGCGCCCTGCCGATGCGGCTCTTGCCGCAGCCGGGCATGCCCACCAGGATCACGTTCAGCGCCTCGCCGCGCAGGGCGGCGTGGATGCGCGCCGTCTCCGACTCCGGGATGCTGTTTCCTGTGAACAGCTCCGCGGCCAGGCGGGCCTGCTCCACCAGCATGTACAGCCCTCCGGCGGCGGGGATGCCCCGGGCGGTACAGGGCCTCATAATCCACCGGTCCGCGGCGGGACACCACCACGATCTCCCGGGCGCCCAGCTGCCGGCAGGCGGCCCGGGCCGTCAGCGAGGTGCCGCCGCTGCCCAGTATGACCACCTTCCTCCCGGCGATCTCCACCCCCGCGCGCCGCGCCATGGCGATGAAGCCGCCGATGTCGGTGTTGTGGCCGTACAGGCTGCCGTCGGGCTTCACGATCACCGTATTCACGCAGCCCACGTTTCGCGCGGTGTCGGAGACCGAATCGCACAGCCCGAAGGCCAGCTTCTTGTAGGGGATGGTGACGTTGACGCCCCTGAAATCCCGGCGCTTCATCAGGTCGATGAACTGCGCCTCGTCGCGCTCGTAAAGGCGATAGTCGTAGTCGCCCAGCTGAGCATGGATGGGCACCGAATAGCTGTGCCCCAGCTTTGCGCCGATCAGGCCGTATTGCATGGGTCCTCCTTGAGGATCAGGGACGATCCTTCACTTCGTTCAGGATGACAAAGGCGTACGGCACCGTTGTCTTGAGCGCGGCGAAGGCCCCCTTGTCCTGAATGATCGTGCCGGTTTTATTGCTCATCGTAGCAGCCCAGGAACGTGAACCGGTCGCAGTGGGCCTCCAGCTCGCACAGCAGGCGCACGACGGACGGGTCGGCCACGCTGGCGGTCATGTCGAAGAAGAAGCGGAACTCGAATTCGCGGCCGGGCAGCGGGCGGCTCTCCAGCTTCAGCAGGTTCACGCCCGCCAGCGCCAGCCGGGACACGATGGCGTTCAGCGCGCCGGGCTCGTGGGCCAGGTTCAGCATCAGCGAGACCTTCCGTGCGCTGGGGTACAGCTCCAGCGTGCGGGAGATGCAGATGAAGCGGGTGAAGTTGGAGGGGCTGTCGCTGATCTCGTCGTTCACGATGTCCAGCCCGTACAGGCCGGCGCAGGCCCTCGATGCGATCACGGCCAGGTCGTCCCGGTCGCTGTTGGCCACGAACTCGGCGGCCACCGCGGTGTTTTCCATCACCGTGGCCTTGATCTCCGGGTGGGCGGCCAGAAAGCGGCTGCACTGGCGCAGGGCCTGCTCGTGGGAAACGATCTCGGTGATCGGCTTGTCACCGGCGCCGCTCTTCTTCATCAGCCGGTGGTCGATGCGCAGCTTCTGCGCGCCGACGATATAGAAGTGGTGCTTCTCCATCAGGTCGTACACCTGGGTCACCGACCCGGCGGTGCTGTTCTCGATGGGCAGTATGCCGTAGCGGCACATGCCCTTCTCCACCGCGCTGAACACGCCGTCAAAGCTGTCGAAGTACAGTATGTCGGGGCAGGGGAACAGGCGCTCGCAGGCCTGTTGGCCATAGGCCCCCTCCGTGCCCTGGCAGGCCACCAGCGCGCGCTCCGGCAGGCGGATGCCCTCGGTGCCGGACAGCGCCTCGGCGATCTGCCTCTCCAGCGGGCTGCGGTACCGGCCCAGCGCGGCCTGGTAGCTGCGGCTCAGATCGAAGATCTGGTTGTACAGCGTGCGCGTATAGGGGGCGTATTCCTTGCCCGCCGCGGCGGTCACCCGGTTCAGGATCACCCGCTCGCGGGCGTGGTCGTGTATGGGCTTCGCGTCCTGCTGCTTGACGAGGGCGACCTCCTTCGCGCAATCCATGCGCTGGACAAACAGGCGGACGATCTCGTCGTCGATGGCGTCGATGCGGGTGCGAATGTCCTTCAGATCCATGGTCATCCCTCCAAAATCAGGTCGTAGACGGCGCAGGCCACGGCGGCCTCCACGCAGGGCACGGCCCGGGGCACCACGCAGGGGTCGTGCCTTCCCTGCACGGTCAGCGGCGCGTTTTCCCGGTTGCCCAGCGATACGGAGCGCTGCTCCAATGCGATGGACGGCGTGGGCTTGAAGGCGGCCCGCACCACCAGGGGCATGCCGCTGGTGATGCCGCCCAGCGCGCCGCCGTGGCGGTTGGTGTCGGTGACGATCCGGCCGTCCTGCACGCGATAGGCGTCGTTGTGCCGGCTGCCTGTCAGGTCCGCGGCGGCGAAGCCCAGCCCGAACTCCACGCCCCGCACGGCGGGGATGCCGAATATCGCCCGGGCCACCCGGTTCTCCATGCCGTCGAACATCGGCTCGCCCAGCCCGGCGGGCAGGCCCGTGGCGAAGCATTCCACCACGCCGCCCACGGAATCGCCCGCCGCCTTTGCCGCCAGGATGGCTTCGGTCATGCGCCGGGCGGCCTCCGGGTCCAGGGTGGGCAGGGGGCCGTCCGAAATGGCGTTCATCGGGGGATGGGCGAAATCGACACCGGCGTCCCGTATGCCGGCGATGCTGTGCACCCGCGCGCGCACCCGTATGCCCCTTTCGGCGAGCAGCTGCAGCGCCAGCGCCCCGGCGAAGCACAGCGGCGCGGTCAGCCGGCCGGAGAACTGCCCGCCGCCGCGGATGTCGTTGTGGCCCGCGTACTTCACCCAGGCGGTGTAATCCGCGTGGCCGGGGCGGGGCACGTCTCTCAGGGCGTCGTAGTCCCGGCTGCGCTGGTCGGCGTTGGCGATCAGCGCGCACAGCGGCGCGCCGCAGGTCTCGCCCCGTTCGTTGAGCCCGGAAACGATCTGGGGCGCGTCGGCTTCCCTCCGGGCGGTGGCGGTGGCGCTTTGCCCCGGCGCGCGCCGCGCCATGAAGGCCGATATGGCGCTCATGTCCGGCACGATTCCGGCGGGAATGCCCTCGATCACGCAGCCGATCATCGGCGAATGGCTCTGCCCGAAGATCTGCACCCGGTACTTACTGCCCAGCAGGTTCGACATGGCATTGTCCTCCCAGCGCTTTGAGATCCCGGAAGAAGTCCGGGTAGGATTTTTCCACCGCCTGCGCGCCGAGTATGCGCACGGGCGCGTCGGCGGTCGCGGCGGCCACGGCGGCGGCCATCACGATGCGGTGATCGTTCGCTCCGTCCACGGTGCGCACGTCGCCGGCGCAAGGGGCGGGCGCGCCGCCCTCGATCACCAGGCCGTCGTCGGTCACGGTCACGCCATGCCCCAGCGCCCGCAGCATCGCCGCCACGGTCTGCAGCCGGTCGCTCTCCTTCAGCCGCAGCCGCGCCGCGCCGGTGATCACGGTGCGACCTTGACGCGCCGCCGCGGCCACCGCCAGCGCCGGCACCAGGTCCGGCACGCCGCTGGCGTCGATTTCAGGCCGGCCCAGCAGCGCCGCCGCCGCCCGGTCGCCCTGGGCGGTGTCCTCCCGCAGCCCATCGACGCGGATATCCCCGCCCATGGCGTCAGCCGCCAGCCAGAAGGCCGCGGCGGACCAGTCGCCCTCGATCTCGAGCCGCCCCGGCGAGCGGTAGCGCTGCCGCCCGGGGATCCGCCAGCCGCCCTCCGCGGCTTCGACGGTCACGCCGAACCGGGCGAGGGCCTGCAGCGTCATATCCACATAGGCCGAGGATTCCAGTCGCGTGGTCAGAACGATATCGCTGTCTTCGCGCAGCAGGGGCAGCGCGAAAAGCAGCCCGGTGACGTACTGGCTGGATACGTTGCCCGGCAGCGCCCACCGGCCGCCGCGCACCGGGCCGGACACGCGCATCGGCAGGGTGTCGCTGTCGATGGTCGCGCCGTGGCGCCGCAGCGCGTCGGTGAGCACGGCGTTGGGCCGCTCCGGCAGCCGCCCGCGACCGGTGAACGCGGCCCGGGCGTCCAGCGCCGCGGCCACCGGGATCAAAAAGCGCAGCGTGGAGCCGCTCTCGCCGCAGTCCAGCGTGGCGCTCTCCGGCAGATGGGCGATGGGGGACACCCGCAGCCCGTCGGCGGTGGCTTCGATTTCCGCGCCCAGCGCGCCGAGGCAGGCCGCGGTGGCCTCGATGTCCCGGTTCAGGGCGTTGATGATGATGTCCGTAGGCCCATCCGCCAGCGCGGCGCAGATCAGCGCCCGGTGGGCGGCGGACTTTGACGCCGGCACGCGCACACGCCCCTTCAGCGGCGAAGGTGTGATGATCACGTTCACAGGTCCATCGCCTCCGTCACGGCAATCGCCCGCTCGAAGCAGGCGGGCAGGTCTGCAACCGGCACCTTCTTCAACACGCATTTGCCGATGGCCTCCGGCAGCACCAGCGTGATGCTTCCGCCCGCGCGCTTCTTGTCGCTGAGCGCCGCCTTCGCCAGCTCCGCCGCGCCGTAGGGGCAGCGGGTGGGCAGGCCGTTTTTCTTCAGGCAGCTCGACAGGCGGCGCAGCATGGCCTCCGGGCAGCCGGCACAGGCCGCGGCCATCAGCATGCCGATGCCCACGGCCTGGCCGTGCAGCAGGGTGAGCTTCGAGCAGACCTCGATGGCGTGGCCGAAGGTATGCCCCAGGTTCAGGAAGGCGCGCTCGCCGGTGTCGAACTCGTCCCGGGCCACCACGTCCCGCTTGTAGGTCACGCAGCGCTCTACGACCGCTTCGATCTCATCCTGCCAGTCGCCCGTCTCCAGCAGCGCGAACAGCGCCGGATCGTTCAGCACGCCGCACTTGATGGCCTCCGCCGCGCCGTTGGAAAGCTGCTCGGCGGACAGGTCCTTCAGCACGTCGGTGTCGGTGACCACCAGGCTGGGCTGGTGGAACGCGCCCGCCATGTTCTTGCCGAAGGGCATGTCCACGGCGGTCTTGCCGCCCACCGAGGAATCCACCGCCGCCAGCAGCGTGGTGGGCACCTGCACGAAGCGTATGCCCCGGGTGTAGATCGCCGCGGCGAAGCCCGCCATGTCGCCGGTCACGCCGCCGCCCAGGGCCACCACCAGATCGCTGCGGGAAAGCCCCGCCCCGCCCATGGCGTTCAGCAGGTCGGTGAGGGTCGAGAACGTCTTGCTGGCCTCGCCCGCGGGAAAGGCAAAGCGATGGGTCTCAAAGCCCGCGTAGCTGAAGCTGATCTGCGCCCGGTCGCCGTACAGCTCGTCCACCGTGTCGTCGGACACGATCATGCACCTGCAGGGCTTCACGACCTTTTTGGTCAGCTCGCCGCACTTGTCGACGAGGCCCTCGCCGATCAGCACGTCGTATTCGGTTGAGGCGTTGATGTGGATGCTGCGCACGCGGATTCCCCCTTACAGATTCAGTTCCATGTACCGGCGGTAGGTGGTGAAGCCGGCGGCATCGTAGAAGGCCAGCGCGCCTTCGTTGAAGGCCCACACGTCCAACTCGATCCGGGCAAAGCCCCGGGCTTTGGCGTCGGCCTTCATGTATTCCACCAGCGCGGTGGCCACGCCCTTCCTGCGATGGGCCGGGGCCACGCCGAACTCCTCCACGCGGTAGAAGTCGCGGGCGAGGCAGTAGGGCGATTCGGGGCGGCGGATGTACTGTACGGTGGCAAAGCCGCAGATTTCGCCGCCTGCCAGCGCAACGAGGATGTCTGTGCTTTCGTCGTCGAATTCGTCGTAGACGTGGCGCTGCAGGGCCTCGTTGAAGCCGGGC
>CACYWI010000146.1 GCA_902778045.1 uncultured Eubacteriales bacterium | reverse complement strand
TTGCCTCGCCCCCGTGAGGGGGAGAGGTGCTGACCGCCGGCGAAAACTCCGAGCGGCCCACCTCTTGCCTCGCCCCCGTGAGGGGGAGAGGTGCCCCCGCAGGGGGCGGAGAGGGGCCTTGTTCACTGAGACGATGACATTGCCCCTTGGGAAAGGCTTTGGACGGCAGCAGCCATTCCTGTTCCCTAATCCCTGTTCCCTAATCCCTAATCCCTAATCCCTATTCCCTAATCCCTATTCCCTTAAGCGAGGTACATCGATCTTGAACATCAACGAAATCATCATCAAGGGCGCGCGCGAGCACAACCTGAAAAATGTGAACCTGGTCATCCCCCGGAACAAGCTGATCGTGATGACGGGCCTGTCCGGCAGCGGCAAGAGCAGCCTGGCCTTCGACACGATCTACGCCGAGGGCCAGCGGCGCTATGTGGAATCGCTGTCGAGCTACGCCCGGCAGTTCCTGGGCCAGATGGAGAAGCCGGACGTGGACTACATCGAGGGCCTGTCCCCCGCCATATCCATCGACCAGAAGACCACCAGCCGCAACCCCCGCTCCACCGTGGGCACGGTGACGGAGATCCACGACTACCTGCGCCTGATGTACGCCCGGATCGGCGTGCCCCACTGCCCCAAGTGCGGCAAGCCCATACAGCAGCAGACGGTGGACCAGATCGTGGATCAGATCCTGGCCCTGCCGGAGCGCACGCGGCTGATGATACTGGCCCCGGTGGTGCGGGGCCGCAAGGGCGAATTCGTGAAGATGCTGGAGGACATGGCCAAGCAGGGCTATGTGCGCGCCCGCATCGACGGCGCGCTGTACGAGCTTTCCGACCCGCCCAAGCTGGAGAAGAACAAGAAGCACACGGTGGAGGTCGTGATCGACCGCATCACCGTGCGCCCGGACATCCAGCAGCGGCTGACGGACTCTCTGGAGACGGCCATGAAGCTGGCCGAGGGCCTGGTGATCGCCAGCGTCGTGGACGGCGAGGAGATGCTGTTCAGCCAGAACTACGCCTGCCCGGACTGCGGCATCTCCATCGGCGAGCTGACGCCCCGGATGTTCTCGTTCAACAACCCTTACGGGGCCTGCCCCACCTGCTCCGGCCTGGGCGTGCTGATGAAAATAGACCCGGGTATCGTCATTCCCGACCAAAGTCTGTCCCTGAACCAGGGGGCGATACAGGTCTCCGGCTGGAACAGCGGCGAGTTCGACTCCATGGCCCACACCTACCTGCAGGCGCTGGCCGAGCAGTACGGCTTCTCGCTGGACACGCCGGTGTGCGAGCTGCCTGAGAAGGTCGTGAACATACTGCTGTACGGCACCAACGGCGAAAAGGTGAAGATCCACTACACCCGCGGCGACGGCGGCGGCACCTTCTCCGCGCCCTTCGAGGGCATCGTCACCAACCTGGAGCGGCGGTACAAGGAGACCAGCTCCGACGCCATGAAGTCGCTGTACGAGGGCTACATGAGCCAGGTGCCCTGCCCCGACTGCGGCGGCAGGCGCCTGAAAAAGGAGACCCTGGCCGTCACCATCAAGGAGCGCAACATCTCCGAGATCTCCGATCTGTCCGTGCGGGACTGCCGCGCCTTCTTCGACGGCATACAGCTCACCGAGCGGGAAAAGATCATCGCCCACCAGATCCTGAAGGAGATCCAGGCGCGCCTGGGCTTCCTGACCGACGTGGGCCTGGGCTACCTCACCCTTTCGCGCAGCGCGGGCACGCTGTCCGGCGGCGAGGCCCAGCGCATCCGCCTGGCCACCCAGATCGGCAGCGGCCTGGTGGGCGTGCTGTACATACTGGACGAGCCCAGCATCGGCCTGCACCAGCGGGACAACCGGCGGCTGCTGAATTCGTTGAAGGGCCTGCGGGACCTGGGCAACACGCTGATCGTGGTCGAGCACGACGAGGAGACCATGCTGGACGCCGACTGGATCGTGGACGTGGGCCCCGGCGCGGGCATCCACGGCGGCGAGATCGTGGCCGAGGGCACGCCGCGTGAGATCATGGACAACCCCGCCTCGCTGACCGGGCAGTACCTGTCCGGGAGGAAGTTCGTGCCCATCCCCGCCGCGCGGCGCGCGCCCGCGGGCTGGATGACCGTGCGCGGGGCGAGGGCCAACAACCTGAAAAACATCGACGTGAAGTTCCCCCTGGGCGTGATCACCTGCGTGACCGGCGTGTCCGGCAGCGGCAAGAGCAGCCTGGTGAACGAGATACTGTACAAGTCCCTGTCCAAAACGCTGAACCGCAGCCGTCAGCGCTCCGGTCCCCACGACGGCATCGAGGGCGTGGAGCAGCTGAACAAGATCATCGCCATCGACCAGAGCCCCATCGGGCGCACGCCCCGAAGCAACCCGGCCACCTACACCGGCCTGTTCGACATGATCCGCGACGTGTTCGCCGCCACGCCGGACGCCAAGGCCCGGGGCTATAAGCCCAACCGCTTCAGCTTTAACGTGAAGGGCGGGCGCTGCGAGGCCTGCAGCGGCGACGGCATCATCAAGATCGAGATGCACTTCCTCTCCGACGTGTACGTACCCTGCGAGGTGTGCAAGGGGCACCGCTACAACCGGGAGACGCTGGAGGTGCGCTACAAGGGCAAGAACATCTACGAGGTTCTGGAGATGACCGTGGACGAGGCGCTGGAGTTCTTCCGCCCCATCCAGAAGATCGCCCGGAAGCTGGAGACCATGCGGGACGTGGGCCTGGGCTATGTGAAGCTGGGCCAGCCCGCGACGACCCTCTCCGGCGGCGAGGCCCAGCGGGTGAAGCTGGCCACCGAGCTGTCGAGACAGGCCACGGGCCGCACGATCTACGTGCTGGACGAGCCCACCACCGGCCTGCACGTGGCCGACGTGGAGCG
The DNA here is from genome assembly GCA_902778045.1 of uncultured Eubacteriales bacterium. Classification (GTDB taxonomy): domain Bacteria; phylum Bacillota; class Clostridia; order Christensenellales; family Aristaeellaceae; genus UBA2862. The sequence continues at coordinate 2,582 of CACYWI010000146.1, read as the reverse complement.
GTTGATCCAAGTGCTGGACCGGCTGGCCGAGGCCGGGAACACCGTGGTGGTAATCGAGCACAACCTGGACGTCATCAAGACCGCCGACTGGATCATCGACCTGGGTCCCGAGGGCGGCGACGGCGGCGGCACCGTGGTCACCAGCGGCACGCCGGAGGCGGTGGCCGAATGCGAGGCCAGCTTTACCGGCCAGTATCTGAAGCGGGCGTTGGACAATTGGGAAAGGAATGTTTAGGAATTAGGAATTAGGAACTAGGAATTAGGAACCAGGAACCAGGAACCAGGAACCAGGAACCAGGAACTGGGAACTGGGAACTGGGAACTGGGAACCGGGAACCAGGAACCGGGAATTGGGAATTGCTTTGAAAGCGAGGATGGACCATGAGGGAATTCATATTGGAAAGACCGGACGAGGTGCGGGTGCTCATCGGTAATCACTGGCAGGAGCCGCCCATGGACGTGACGGTGGAATGGCAGGGCGACGGGCTCTATCTGACCGCGAAGCACAGCCGGGTCGAGGCCGTGGGGCTGCGCTACGGCACCGCCTTCGAGCAGGGCGCCCGGTTCTTCGGCGACGCCTGGGAGCGGGGCTACGGCAACCTGGGCTGGCAGGGGCTGGTGCCGGAGCGGGTACTGCCCTGGTACATGGCCGTCCGGGAGGGCGAGCGCTGCAGCTTCCTCGGCGTCGGGACGGGCTGCAACGCCTTCGTCGGCTTCCTGACCGACGCGGACGGCGTCACGCTGCTGGCCGACACCCGCGCCGGCTGCGTGGGCGTAGCGCTGAACGGACGCCCGCTGCAGCTGTGCACGGTCCGCGCCGTATTCAATGCCCAGGCGGCGGACAGCTTCGCCTTCGTCCGGGAAAACGTGAAGGCGCTGTGCCCCCGTCCCCTGCTGCCCAAGGTCCCGGTGTACGGCGGCAACAACTGGTACTATGCCTACGGCCGCAGCAGCCGCGAACAGATCCTCTCGGATTCCGCTTTCATCGCGGAGATGGCCGAGGGGCTGGAGAACCGCCCCTTCATGGTGGTGGACGACGGCTGGCAGCTGCTGGCGGACGACCGGGTGACCAACGGCGGCCCCTGGACCGGCAACGCCCGCTTCGGCGACATGGCCGGGGTCGCCGCGAAGATGCGGGAGACCGGCGTGCGCCCGGGGCTGTGGTACCGGCCCCTGCTGCTGAACGGGGATGTGAAGCCGGGCTGGGTGCTGAAGCAGACCCACGAGGGCCTGACGCTGGACCCCTCTAACGAGGAAGTGCTGGAATATGTGAAGGACATCACCCGCACGATGGCGGGCTGGGGCTTTGAGCTGCTCAAGCACGACTTCTCCACCTTCGACTTCATGGGCGACTGGGGCTCCCGGCCCCACGGCGACCGGCTGGGCAGCCCCTCCCCCATCGCCGACCCCACCCGCACCAACGCCGAGCACATCCTCCGGCTGTACGACGCCATCCGCGAGGGCGCGGGCGACGCGCTGGTGATCGGCTGCAATACCGTGGGCCACCTGGCCGCGGGGCGGGTGGAGATCCAGCGCACCGGCGACGACACCAGCGGCCTGGACTGGGAGCGCACCCGCTACATGGGCGTCAACACGCTGGCCATGCGCATGGTGCAGAACGGCGCGTTCTACGCCGCGGACGCCGACTGCGTGGGCTCCACGGACGCGGTGCCATGGCCTCTGAACCGCCAGTGGCTGGACCTGCTGTCCCGCAGCGGCACGCCGCTGTTCGTTTCCGCGGACCCCGCGAAGCAAAGTGCCGAGCAGCGCGCGGACATCCGCAGGGCCTTCGCCGTGGCCGCCGAGCCCCACGAGAGCGCCGTTCCCCTGGACTGGGAGGACACCACCTGCCCCGCGCTGTGGCGCGCCTTTGACGACGAGCACCGCTATCACTGGGGCGACTGGTACGACCCCGACACCCGGAATGTCTACTGGCGATAGGAGGCACACCCATGAACAACATCGAAAGGCGCGACGTGCAGATCGTATACATCAGCGACGATGCCGTCATGCAAGAGCAGAAGGCCTGCCGCAAGATCCTGCAAAGGCTGAACTTCATGGATCGGGCTGATTTCGAGGGCATTTCAAAGACGGTGGCCGAGCTGATCGACGCAAAGGAGGGGGCGTTCATCAACCCGCCCTTCTACTGTGACTATGGCAAGCACATCCACGTGGGGAAGAATTTCTTCGCCAACTACAACTGCACCATCATCGACGTGGCCCCGGTCACCATCGGCGACAACTGCCAGATGGCCCCGAACGTGGCGATCTACACCGCCGGCCACCCGGTGTATCCCGACACCCGGGACACCGCCTATGAATACGGCATCGAGGTCACCATCGGCAACAGCGTGTGGATCGGCGGAAACACCGTGATCCTGCCCGGCGTGCACATCGGCGATTGCGCCGTGATCGGCGCGGGCAGCGTGGTCACCCACGACATCCCCGCCTGGACCGTGGCCGCGGGCAATCCCTGCAGGGTCATCCGGAAGATCACCGATGCCGATAAGCGACTGTACTTCAAAAAGAACTTGATCGACGACGAGGCGTGGGCGGAGATCTGCAAAAAGAACGGCTGGGAG
>CACYWI010000145.1 GCA_902778045.1 uncultured Eubacteriales bacterium | reverse complement strand
CCGGCTCGGCGGCCTCCATGCCGTCCCGCGCCTCCAGCAGGTTCGCCCGGTTCAGGCAGGTGATGGCGACCTCCAGCTGGCCGTGGGGGGCGTTCTCCATCTGTGCCGTCGCCTTGTCGTACAGGGCCAGGGCCTCGTCCCAGCGCCGGAGTGCCGCGCAGGCCAGCGCCATGTTGTTGTACAGCCCGCCCAGCAGCGCAGGCTCCGTTACAGCGGCCGCGCCCTTTCAAACAGGGACAGCGCCCTTTCGTTCTCCCCGAAGGCGCTGAGCATGGTGCCCACGTTCACACAGGTGGTCCCGGCGCTGATGGTCTCGCCGAAGCCCAGCTTCTCCACAAGCGCCAGCGCCGCCTCGCCGCTGGCCATGGCCTTGTCCCGCTCGCCGGTCTTGCGGTAGTGCCCCACCAGTTCATTGCGCAGCATCCCAGCCAGTACAGCAGGTGCCGCTCCGCCCCGGCGTAGTCCCGGCGGCTCATGTATTCATCCATCTTCCCAATGATCCGCTGCTGGGGCACCGGGCGGATCGAATCGTGGGATCCGTAGATGTCGGTCATAGCGCTTTCCCCTGCTCCCGCGATGAATTGTCCATCAGGCTGCGGCGTTCGCTGACGCTTTCATAGCCGCGCCGCAGCTCCTCCCTCAGCTCCTGCTCGGTGGGCAGATACAGCTTGTATTTCGACGCGAACACCTGCGTCTCGGATTCCGGCAGCGTGAATTCCACCAGCGATTCGCTTTTGTCCGCGCACAGCACGATCCCTATGGGCGGATTGTCGCCCTCGTTCATTTGCGTGCGTTCATAGTAGTGCACATACATCTGCATCTGCCCCGGATCCTGGTGCGTCAGCTTGCCAAGCTTCAGGTCAATCAGGACAAAGCATCGTAAGAGATAATTGTAGAATACGAGGTCGATATAAAAATGCTCGTTGTCAAAGGATATGTGCTGTTGACGCGAGATAAAGGCAAAGCCCCTCCCGAACTCAAGAAGGAATTTTTGCAGATGGGTGATCAGCGCCTGCTCCAGATCGTTCTCATAGAAATCATCACCGGGATGCAGCCCGAGGAATTCCAGCACATAGGGATCCCACACGATATCCCGGGGCGTCCTCGGCGGCTCCAGTCGGGCGATTTCCGAAGCGACCTGTTCCTTGTTCCTGCTGGACAGAAGCCTCTCATAGAAAAACGTGTTGATCTGCCTTTCCAGCTGCCGCGTCGACCAGTTGGCCCTGACGCATTCCTCCAGGTAGAACTGCCGCGCCTGCTCGGATTCCACGCGCATCAGCATGCGATAGTGCGTCCATGACAAATCGCTACGCAGCGCGTAGCTTTTGGGAAACGTCAGATAAAACTGGCGCATGTTTTTGAGATTGGCGGATGTGAAGCCGCGCCCAAAGTCCGCTTGAAGCCTTTTGGACAGCTCATCGATCAGATGCGCGCCGTATTCGGCCCTCTCCGCGCCGCCCTGCTCCGCGACGATGCGTTCGCCGATTCGCCAGTAGGCTTCGACCATGGCGAAGTTGACGGCACGATAGGCATTGCTTCGCGCGTTTTCAAGGATTCCCTGAATCTCGCCTGCTCCAGCGCCTGGGCGATGTCATCGATCAGGTCCTTCGCGTCCTCCAGGCCAAGGCTGACGCGGATCAGGCCCGCGGGCACGCCGGCGGCCTTCAGCTGCTCGTCGGTCATCTGGCGGTGGGTGCTGCTGGCGGGGTTCAGGCAGCAGGTGCGGGCATCGGCCACGTGGGTCTCGATGGCGCACAGCTTCAGCGCGCGCATGAAGCGGCTGGCCGCCTCGCGGCCGCCCTTCAGCTCGAAGCTGACCACGCCGCAGGAGCCGTTCGGCAGGTACTTCAGCGCCCGGGCGTGATAGGGGCTGTCCGGCAGGTCGCAATAGCTGACGGCGCTGACCTTATCGTGCCCGTGCAGATACTCGGCCACGGCCCTGCCGTTTTCACAGTGGCGCTGCATGCGCACGTGCAGGCTCTCCAGGCCCAGGTTCAGGTAGAAGGCGTTCTGGGGCGACTGGATGGAGCCGAAGTCCCGCATCAGCTGGGCGGTGCACTTGGTGATGAACGCGCCGCCGAGGCCGAACTTTTCGGCGTAGGTGATGCCGTGATAGCTGTCGTCCGGGGTGCACAGGCCGGGAAACTTGTCGGCATAGGCCATCCAGTCGAACTTGCCGCTGTCCACGATGGCGCCGCCCACGCCCACGCCGTGGCCGTCCATGTACTTGGTGGTGGAGTGGGTCACGATGTCCGCGCCCCACTCGAAGGGCCGACAGTTCACGGGCGTGGCGAAGGTGTTGTCGATGATCAGCGGCACGCCGTGCCTGTGGGCCGCCCGGGCGAACTGCTCGATGTCCAGCACCGTGAGCGCCGGGTTGGCGATGGTCTCGCCGAACACGGCCTTGGTGTTGGGCCGGAAGGCGGCGTCCAGCTCCTCGTCGGTGCAGTCGGGGGAGACGAAGGTGAAATCGATGCCCATCTTCTTCATCGTGACGGAGAACAGGTTGAAGGTGCCGCCGTAGATGGTGGAGGCGGACACGACGTGATCGCCGCAGGCGGCGATGTTGAACACGGAGAAGAAGTTGGCCGCCTGGCCGGAGGAGGTGAGCATCGCGGCGGTGCCGCCCTCCAGCTCGCAGATCTTGGCCGCCACCATGTCGTTGGTGGGGTTCTGCAGCCGGGTATAGAAGTAGCCACTGGCCTCCAGGTCGAACAGCTTGCCCATGTCCTCGCTGGTGTCGTACTTGAAGGTGGTGGACTGGATGATCGGGATCTGGCGGGGTTCGCCGTTGCCGGGCGTGTAGCCGCCCTGCACGCAGGATGTGCCGAGGCCTCGGGTTCGCATGGTGGGTTTCCTCCTTTTACTTTTCTTCCAGGTATTTCAGCAGCTTGCGCTTGATGCGCTGCAGCGCGTTGTCGATGCTCTTCACGTGGCGATGCATCTCGTCGGCGATCTCCACGTAGCTCTTGCCGTCCATGTACCGCACCAGGACCTCCTTTTCAAGGTCGGAAAGCATCTGGCCGATCTTGCCCTCGATCATGGACAGGTCCTCCCGGTCGATGATCATATCCTCCGGGTTGGAGCGGCCCTCCTCGGCCATCACGTCCAGCAGCGTGCGGTCGCTGTCCTCCTCGTAGATGGGGCGGTTCAGCGAGATATAGCTGTTCAGCGGAATGTGCTTCTGGCGGGTGGCGGTCTTGATGGCGGTGATGATCTGCCGGGTGACGCACAGCTCCGCGAAGGCCCGGAACGAGGACAGCTTCTCCGCCCGGTAGTCCCGGATCGCCTTGTACAGGCCGATCATGCCCTCCTGAACGATGTCCTCGTGGTCCGCGCCGATCAGGAAATAGCTGCGCGCCTTCGTGCGCACGAAGTTCTTGTACTTGTTCAGCAGGTATTCCAGCGCCGCGCCGTCCGCATCCTGGGCCAGCTTGACGATCTGCTCGTCGGCCACGCCTTCAAAATCCCGATTCGTATACATGTGATCCCTCTACTTGTCTTTTCCTTTCCGCATTTCATCCAGCTTCGCCCGCACCGCCGGGGACAGGTGGTCGGCGATGGGGTTGCGCCGGGAGACGGGCTTTTCCACCACCCGGCGGATGCCCGTTTCCCGCAGCTGGGCCATTTCGAACATCAGCTCCCGCGAGGACATGCGGCTGGCCCCGCGGCCCAGCACGATGGTCTGCTCCAGCGCGTCGGAGGAGGCCACGCGCACCTCCACCCGACGCAGCTCGATATCCCCGGCCAGGTCGTCGCACAGACGCTCGATGTACCGGTCCGCGATCTCGCCCTTCTGGGTGTACACCACGGTGACGCTGCCGTGCTTTTCCTCGGTGCGCACCGTACGGTCGGACATCCAGGCGTCGAACACCACGATCACCTGCTGGCCGGAATAGCCGGCGTAATCCATCAGCTGGGCGATCAGCTTCTCCCGCGCGTCCGCCAGCGAGTAGGACGACCAGCCCACGCCGCCGCTTCGGCCGGCGTTGATCACGTTGTAGCCGTCCACGATCAGCACCCGCCGGGGGGCGCTGCCCGCGCGCCTGGCGCTTCCAGGGCCGGCCACGGCTATCCCCTGCGGGCGCGGACGATCCCGTACATCAGGATGCCCGCCGCCACCGAGGCGTTCAGCGATTCGATCCTTCCCATCATCGGCAGCGACACCGTGCGGTCGCACTTTTCAAGCGTCAGCCGGGAGATGCCCTCGCCCTCCGAGCCGATCACCAGCGCCACCGGGCCGGAAAGATCCGCCTTCAGGGCGTCCTCGCCGTCCATGGCCGTGCCGATCACCCACACGCCCCCGGCCTTCAGCGCCTCGATGACCCGGTTCAGGTTCTTCACCCGGGCCACCGGCATGTGGTTCAGCGCCCCCGCCGCGGCCTTGGCCGCCGCCGGGGTCAGCCCCGCGGCGCGGCGCTCCGGTATGATCACGCCGTGGGCCCCGGCGCACTCCGCCGTGCGCACGATCGCGCCCAGGTTGTGGGGGTCGGTGATGCCGTCCAGCAGGATCAGGAAGGGGTCCTCCCCCTTCGCCGCCGCCGCGGCCAGCATGTCCTCCACCTGCACATAGGGCACCGCCGCCACATAGGCCAGCATGCCCTGGTGGGCGGGATACAGCTGGTCCAGGCGGCTGCGCTCCACCCGCTGCACCACGGCCCCGGCCTCCCGCGCCAGGCCCACGATCTCCTGGGCCGCGCCTGAAAGCTCGCCCTGGGCCACCAGCAGCTTTTCCACCGGCCGCCCCGCCTTCAAAGCCTCCCGGATCGGGTTGCGCCCGGCCAGGATGTTCCCGTCCTCCGGCATCGCGGCGGGCAGGTTGTCCGCCTCCCGCTTGTACTGCCTGGGACCGGAGGGCGCGCGGTACGCACCGCCCCGATGGAGAGTGGAGAGTGGAGAGTGGAGAGTGGCGTTGAGGTTACTGTTCTCGCGCGCCGGGGCATCCCCTTCTGCGTCCACCCGCTGAGCCTTGGGGACATTGGTGGCGATTTTTCCCACCCGGGGGCCGTTCGCCGCGTCGGAATAGACGCGCCGTCCCGCGCCAGTGGCCCTATTGCCGTTATACTTCCCCCGACGGTCTCTATTATCGTTCATACCGTATCTCCTGTATGCTGGCAATTCCTATTGCCTATTGCCTGGGCCTACCGGCCCCACCTTGCTGAAAACAGTCCACCGGACTGTTTTCCGGGCGCTCGGTGCCACCGCCATCGCCAGCACCTCGTTCATCCTGTCCCGCTGGCCGGTGACGTACAGCCAGCCGATCAGGGCCTCCAGGGCGGTGGCGTGGTGGTACTCGCCGGGGTCGGCGTTCCTGGGCGGGCTCTGGTGGGCGTTGCGGGCGCGGCGAACCACGTCCCTCTCCGCGTCGGTCAGCATGTCCTGCACCCGGGCCAGGGCCTCGCTCTGGGCGTGGGCGCACACCAGCGAGATCGCCCGGCGGTGCAGCTCCTTCACCCGGCCGCCCCGGGCAACCAGGTGCTCCCGCACATACAGGTCGTACAGCGAATCCCCCAGGTAGGCCAGCTCCAGCGAGCCGGGCAGCGTACCGTGCTCGAAATCGAATATCATGAAGCGCACACGCCCCCATATATCATAGATGTATGCATTATAACAGAAAACCGGCGATCCCACAAGACTTTTACATCAAGCCAAAGTGGAATCGCCGCCTGTCACCGACGCAGCCAACGCTGCTTGATCGGGTGGTACAGCCGATTGGCCAGCACGCCCAGGGGCGGGCACAGCGCGATCAGCGCAAGACACAACCGCCGTTTGACGGTCGGCGCCAGCAGATCGCCCCTGTGCCGGAGGATCTCCCGCCGGAGCTGCCGCAGGTACGCCCGGCTCTCCGCGTCGGTGTTCAGAGACAGCCGGTTCCACGATCCGATCCGGCTGTCCTCCATGTTGGAGGACACCAGGCGCAGCAGGCGCGCATCATAGCGTTTGGGCACGTTCCGCCGGAAAAAGTCCAGCCGCTCCTGATGGGCCGTGTACAGGTCGCGCAGGCTGGCGGGCGTGACCGTCTGGGAGATGCTGCCCGGGCGCCTTCGGTGCAGCGCCAGCTTGTCCGGGATCACGGCCACCGCCCGACACCGGTCCAGCAGCCGGTAGGTGGTGGCCACGTCCTCGTACACCCGGCCCTCCGGAAAGCGCAGCCCGTCGAACAGGCGGGCCCGGTACAGCTTGTTCCAGACCACGATGCCCACCGCCGTGCCCCGCAGCAGGTGCTCCATGGCCCGGGCCCGGCCCCAGCGCCCCGGCACCGGCGGGGGATTCACGTCCCGGCCCTCCAGGATGCCGACGCCGCAGGCGGCGATATCCACCTCCGGGTCCTCCAGCTCTTGCAGCAGGCGGCCGATCATCTCCGGATGAAAGGCGTCGTCCGGGTCCAGGAAGGCCACGAAATCGCCGGTCATGGCGTCCAGGCCGGTATTGCGGGCGGCGCTGAGGCCCCGGTTGGGCTGGTGGATCACCCGGATCCGCGGGTCCGCGGCCCCATAGCGCTCGCAGACCTCGCCGCTGCCGTCGGTGGAGCCGTCGTCCACCAGCAGGATCTCCAGCGCCCCATGGGTCTGCCCCGCCAGGCTGTCCAGCGCCTGTTCAATATAGGGGCGCACGTTATACACCGGCACGATCACGCTGACCCACGCCCTGGCGACATCCCATGGCTGCTCCACGGTCTTCGCCCCCTTCGCCGCGTCCTTTCCGGCAGAAACCCCACCGTAGCACTATGATAACATATCCGTATGTGATTGACAACTGTACCTTCATACAGGTACCTGCTCCCCTTGCGCTTTGCCCCGTCCATACTGTATAATAATATCGGATTTATACGGACATCCCGGAGGTGTTGGCATGGAGCTGCAAAGCATCGTCGAATACAGAAACCGCATCGTATCCGCCGTATCCCGGGCCATCGTGGGCAAGGAGGACGCCATCGAAAAGGTTCTGATCGCGTACCTGTGCGGCGGCCATGTGCTGCTGGAGGACGTGCCCGGCACGGGCAAGACCATGCTGCTGCGCGCCTTCGCGAAGGCCATCGGGGGCAGCTTCAGCCGGGTGCAGTTCACGCCGGACCTGCAGCCCTCGGACCTGACGGGCATCAACTTCTACAACCAGAAGGAGGGCGAGTTCCGCTTCCGCCCCGGCCCGCTGTTCAACGACATCATACTGGCCGACGAGGTGAACCGGGCCACGCCCCGCACCCAGTCGGCGCTGCTGGAGGCCATGGAGGAGCGGCAGATTACCGTGGACGGCGTCACCCATCCGCTGGGCGGGCGCTTCCTGGTGATGGCCACCCAGAACCCGCTGGAATCCTACGGCACCTTTCCGCTGCCCGAGGCCCAGGTGGACCGCTTCTTCATGCGGCTGTCCCTGGGCTACATGCGCCGGGACGAGGAGCTTTCCGTACTGCGCCGGGGCAACACCGTGGATATCATCGCCGGCATCGAACCGGTGATCACCGACGCCGACACCGACCTGGCCCGCGCCGGCTGCCGCCGGGTGCTGGTTTCGGACCCTGTGGCCGGGTACCTGATGGACCTGGTGGAAGGCACCCGCAACGGCGGGTTCAGCTGCGGCGCGTCCACCCGCGGAGCCATCGCGCTGTACCGCGCCGCCCAGGCGGCCGCGGCGCTTTCCGGACGGGACTACGTTGTACCGGAGGACATCCGGCGGATGGCCCCCAGCGTGCTGGCCCACCGCGTGGCCGCCGGGGCGGGGCTGAAGCGCGCCGACGCCGAGGCGCGGCTGATGTCGCTGGTGGATCGGGTGCCTGTGCCGGTGGAGACGCTGCCGTGATACCCTTTCTGTTGATGCTGGCGGCGGTGATCGCCGGCTGCGAGTGGTGGTCGCTGCGCCGGGGGTTGGAGGGGCTGGAATACGACCTGCGCCTGTCCAAGACCATCGCCGAGCCGGACGAGCCGCTGCAGATGGTCACGGTGATCACCAACCGGCGAAGGCGCATACTGCCCTTCATCCGCCTGAACGAGGACGTGCCGGACGGCATGATCGCCGCGGGCGAACTGAGCCCCGAGGACATCAAGAACCACCGGGCGCTGCTGCGCAGCACCTGCTATATGCTGCCCCGCCAGCGGCTGACCCGGCGCACCGGCTTTCAAATGCCCGATCGGGGCCGGTACCTGTTCCTGGGCGCGACGCTGGAGGGCGGCGACTTCATGGGCCTGGGCACCACGCCGAAGAAGGTGTCCCTGAGCCGCGAGCTGGTGGTGCTGCCCCGGCCCGCGGCGCCGGAGGGCCTGGACAGGCTGATGGGCGGCTGGCTGGGCGACCGGTCGGTGAACCGCTTCATCATGGAGGACCCGGTGCTGACCCTGGGCTACCGCGACTACACGGGCCACGAGCCCATGAAGCAGATCTCCTGGCCCCAGACCGCCCGGCTGGGCCGCATGACGGTGCGCTGCCAGGACTTCACGGTGGAGCGCACCGTGACCGTGATGCTCAACGCCCACAGCTTTTCCTTCGGCAGCTACGGCAAGCAGCGGCTGGAGGCCGCGCTGTCCCTGTGCCGGGGCGTGTGCGAGGCGCTGGAGGAAAGGCGCATCCCCTACGCGCTGATCACCAACCTGCGCACCCTGGGCGCGCCGGACGGCTTCGGCGAGGTGGGTGACGGCCTGGGCCAGGCCCACCTGGCGACCGCGCTGGAGGGCCTGGGCCGCGCCGACTACGACTACCGCGACACGCTGAACGGCCTGTTCGAAAGGGCCCTGTCCCGCGCCGCCCCCGGCCGCGGCCACATCTTCATCACCCCCGTGAAGGAGGACGCCAAGCCCGAGCTGCTGCAGAAGCTGCGCGTTGCCACAGGCGAGGAACCACTGGTGATCACGGGAGAAGAGTGAAGAGCGAAGAGTGGAGTTTGGGTCAGCCGGGGAACGAAGCGATGTCGGTCCGTGTTATGGGAATGCATTCCTTCGCGGGAAAGAAAAATAAACCCGGGTTATCTGAAGTGCGCGGCATTCTATATCTCAACTCGCAACTCTCATCCCTCTCCTTCCCGCAATCCGCAAAACACTCCAGAAAGGAGCTCCATTATGTCCTACGCCCTGCCCTACTTCTGCGATGTGATGCTGTACTTCGGCGCGCTGGGCGGGCTGGGACTATTGAAGCACTGCCAGAGGGGGATTTTATGGGTGCCGGCGCTGCTGCTGGCCGCCTGCTGGCTGTGCCACAGGCTGACGGGGCGGGGCAAGCCTTGGCTGCGCTACCTGCCCGCGGCGGTGGTCGTGCCCTGCCTTATACTGGCCGGGAACCTGGCGGGGCGCCTGGCTTCGCTGCCGATGCTGGCCTATCTGCCGATCTACGTGTTCAACAACCGGCGCGCGCCGGACTACGATTACGCCGCGGACCGCTTCCGCCACAGCCTGATCGTGGCGGGCGTGCTGTTATTCTTCTGCGCGGTGCTGCATGCCAGCAGCTACAAGCGGGGGCTGCCCTTCCTGTTTCTGTACCTCACGCTGAACATGGCGCTGCTGCGGCTGCTGCGCCACGACGACGCGGTGGCCCGCTCCCGCCGGTTCCGCCTGTTGAATTTCGTGGGGGTGGCGGCGGTGTGCGCCGCGGGCTTCACACTGTCCCAGCCGGCGATACTGGCCGTGCTGGCGGCGGGGTGGCGCTGGTTCTCGAAAAACGTGCTGCTGAACCTGCTGGCCCTCCTCATGTACCTCGTTCAGCTGGCGCTGTACGGCCTGTCGCGGCTGCTGGCGTGGCTGCCCGGGCTGCAGGCCGTCGAAGGCGCCGCGCCCCCGGCCATGCCCGACGCCGTTCAGCCCAGCCTGGCCGGGGCCGCGCAGGAGGTGCAGGTGCTGCCGGCGTTCGTGCGCTTCCTGATCCAGGCGGCGGGGGTGCTGCTGATCGCGGTGGTGGTGTTCCTGGTGCTGCGGGCCCTTTCGCGGCGCATCGCCCGGGTGGACCGGCCCTCCGGCACCGACGAGCGGGAATCCCTGGACGCCATCGAGCCGCCCCGCCCCAGGAACCGGGGGCTGCGCCGCGATCCCCAGGAGGGCGTGCGCCGGCAGTACCGCAGGGCGCTTTCGCTGATCCGGGCCAGGGGCGGCCGCGTATCGCCCACGATGAACACGCTGCAAATCCAAAGCGAAAACGTCGACAGGGCCGATCCGGAGGCCATGTCGGCGCTGAGGGCGCTGTACCTGCCGGTCCGCTACGCCGAACGCCCCGCCACGCGGGAGGACGTCTCCCTGGCTCGGGCGGCGGTGGAGCGGATCAGGAAGCAGCCCAAACAATAGGTACCCCGGGCGACCAATGCCCACACACACCTTGCGGAAATACGAAGATCCTTCGCCGCGCACAGCATGACAGCGCAATGTTTTGTCATCCTGAACGAAGCGAAGGATCTTCGCACATCTCAAAACCCGGGAACAGCACTCAATCAAAGCGGCAGCCACGATTCCTGTTTCCTTAGCTGGGTGCCCTATCGGCCCTTCGGGCCGCTTCTCCACGAGCCTGCCGGCACCAACGACGGGGGTCTACCGACCCGTTCGACGTGGGCCTGCCGGCCCGTTCGACGTGGGCCTGCCGGCCCGTTCTCGCTGAAAACAGCACACTGTGCTGTTTTCCGGGCGCTCGAACCACTGAAAACAGCGCACTGTGCTGTTTTCCAGGCGCTCGAACCACTGAAAACTCTCCACTGGAGAGTTTTCCGGGCGCTCGATGCCAC
>CACYWI010000144.1 GCA_902778045.1 uncultured Eubacteriales bacterium | reverse complement strand
AGACTCTGTCTCACTATCTGTCAATTGACCAACAGTATAGTAAAAAGCATTACCTGTAGACATTGGATTGAATGTTGCTTTTTAAACTGAGAATAGTATCACTCCTGCGTCCCATTCTGCGGCCTCCTTCTGTGTTGATATTATTATACCACACTTTCCGGTTGTCCGCTCGTTCGGGGCCAGGCCAAGAGCGGCTCCCTATTGGCGCCTTGGGCCGCCCGTACCCCCCTTCGACGCCCTCCGCAGGGGCGATTTCAGCCGCCCGCGCGCCGTTTCAGCGCACAAAAAACCGCCCCCTTGCGGGAGCGGTTTCAATGTGCATTCGATCAGTCAGACACGTAGGGCATCAGGGCGATCGTGCGAGCGCGCTTGATGGCGGTGGAGAGCTGACGCTGATGCTTCGCGCAGGTGCCGGTCATGCGGCGGGGCAGAATCTTGCCGCGCTCGCTGGTGAAGCGGCGGAGCCGAGCGACATCCTTGTAATCGATGTGCTGGATCTTGTCCACGCAGAATGCACAGACCTTCCGGCGCGGCTTGCGGCCACGGGGACGGCGAATGCGTTCGCCTCTATCTTCAGACATGTTGTTTTTCCTCCTTTTGGATGATAGGGCATGCTCGGTGGCATCCCCAAAGAAGAACTTGCCGTGATCAAGTCACGGACTTGGGAGATCGATGACGCCCGGTCAGCGCATTGCCGGAGGCAATTCGCGGGTCGGCGGCTCCCGAAGGGTAAGACGCCGACAACCGGCTCAGAACGGCAGCTCGTCGTCGTCGACCTCAGTGAAGTCGTTCATTGCCTGTCCTGCGGGCGGGGCGGGCGGCGGGGTGGGGCCGTTGTCCATGGGACGGGCCTGCGCCTCATCGCGGCTGCCCAGAGCCTCGATATTGTCGGCAATGATCTCGGTCACATAGCGCTTGGATCCGTCCTGCGCATCATAGGAGCGGACCTGGATGCTGCCTTCCACCGCAACCTTGCGTCCCTTGGTGAGGTAGCGGTTGCAGAAGTCGGCGCTTTGGCGCCAGGCGACAACGGTCAGAAAGTCGGCCTCACGCACGCCCTGCGCGTTGGCAAAGCGGCGCTGCACGGCAATGCGGAACGTCGAACGGGAAATTCCGCTCTGCGTGGTAAAGGCTTCGGGGTCGTTTGCGAGATTGCCGATCAGGATGACCTTATTCATACTTCACACCATCCTTTGTGCGGGGTCGTTATTCGGCCTCCGACTCAGGCTTTTCGTCGTCTACCACTTCAGCGACGGGCGCTTCGGCCACGGGGGCTTCGGCAGCGGGAGCTTCGGCCGCTTCAGCGGCGTCAGCAGCGGGCGCGGCGGCCTCACGGGGCGCGTAGGGCTTCAGCGGCTCGCGCTTGGCGGGCAGCTCACCCTCGTAGCGGACGGTCAGGTAGCGCAGGATGCTGTCGTTGATCTGCATGTTGCGCTCCAGCTCGCGGGGCAGCTCGGCGGGGGCCTTGATGTACATCAGCACATAGTAGCCCTCGGTCTTGTACTGGATGGCGTAGGCCAGACGGCGCTTGCCCCACTCGTCCACGCGATCCACTTCACCGCCGTTCTTCTTCACCAGGTCGGAAAAACGGTTGATCAGCTCGGTCCTCGCGCTGTCCTCCAACGCGGGATCAATGACGTACATGACTTCATACTGGTTCATATTCATTTTCACCTCCTTATGGACTTCGGCCACGGCCGGTTAACCGTGGCAAGGATGCGCCAAATATTATTATACATGAAATTGCCCGCGCGGGCAAGGGAACATTGTGAAAAATTTTGGGTTCTTCGCAAAGCGGCCCCCGCCCGCTCGGGGCGAGGGCCGCTGGGAAAGCCTTGCGGTTTAGTCCTTTTCCTCCAGGGTCACCTGCACGTCGAAGGTGGTATAGCCGCCGCCCACGGTCAGGGTGCCTTCGGTATAGTAGCCGCTGTTGCCGTTGCCGTTGCCATAGCTGTCGCTGCCGCCGTTGTTGCCATAGCCGTAGCCGTAGCCGCCGAAGGGGAAGCCGAAGCCGAACCCGCCGAAGGGGCTGCTGTAGTAGCTGTCGTAGCCGTTGTTCGGGTTCATCATCTGGGCGTTGTTGTAGCGCACGATGGTCAGCGTCACGGTGTCGCCGGGCTTGAAGGTATCCAGCAGGGTGGTCAGCTCGCGGCTGGAGGTGACGCGGTTGCCGTTCACGGCGGTGATGAAGTCATACTGCTTCAGGCCGGCCTTCTCGGCGGGGCTGCCCTCGTTGATGCCGTAGATGCACACGCTGGCGGGGGCATAGTCGTTCATGGGCTCGTCCGGGCCCTCCTGGTCGCGCACGGTCACGCCGATCTGCGGGCGGATGACCTTGCCCTTTTCGATCAGCTGCTGGGCGATCGGGTAGGCCGTCTCGATCGGGATGGCGAAGCCCAGGCCCTCATAGCTGCCGGAAGAAAAGTAGCTGCCGCCATACTTCAGCGTGTTGATGCCGATCAGGTTGCCCTGGTAGTCGAACAGGCCGCCGCCGGAGTTGCCGCTGGAGATGGGCGCGTCGTGCTGGATATAGTTGACGTTGCGGCTGGTGTTGTTGCTGGACACGCTACTGCGCTCCAGGGCGGAGATGATGCCGCGGGTGACGGTGTTGGCCAGGATCTCGCCGCCGGGGTTGCCAATGGCGATCACGGTGCTGCCCACGGGCAGGCTCTCGGAGGCGCCGATGGTCACGGGCACCAGCTTGTCAGCCTGATCCTCCACCTTCAGCACGGCCAGGTCCATCGCGGAATCCGCGCCGACCAGCGTGGCGTTCACCTTGTCGCCGTCGGGCATCAGGATCTGGAAGGCGGTGCCATCCTCGATCACGTGGTTATTGGTCAGCACATAGCCGCCCTCGGCGATCACCACGCCGCTGCCCTGGGCCACGGGGCTGTTCTGCACGCCGCCGCTGCGGCTCCAGGTTTCGGTGTTGGTGATGATGCCCACCACGGAATTGGCGTTCTTCTGGGCCACGTAGATGGCCGGGCTGTCATCCATCGTGGGCGCGGCCACGTCCGCCTGCGCCGTCTCGGCGGAGGCCGCGCGGTTCATCGACACATTGCCCAGGGCGAACACGCCGCCCAGCGCCAGCGCGCAAACCAGCGCCAGCGACATCAAAAGCATCGCGCCGCCGCGATTGCCGCGACGATTGCGCTTCACGTGGGCTTTCTTTCCCAACCGCCGGGATTATTATAAGATCAGGCAAGATCAAAGTCAATAAACAAACATCACATGATTTGTGAACGAATTTAAAACGATGAAGGGGCGGCAGATGCCGCCCCCAAAGGCAATAGGCAATAGGAATAGTGGCTGCCGCGCGGATTGCTCCCTATTGCCTAATCCCTATTCCCTAATCCCTAATCCCTATTCCCTGATGTATCACCGTCTCATCCATATGCGCCAGATCCGCGCAGCCGGTGAAGGCCATGGCCTTTTTGAGCTCGCCGTTGGCGCGAAGCAGGTAATCCCGCACGGCCTCGGCGCCGCCCTGCTTGATGGCGGTCATCAATGGCCGGCCGATGCACACGCCCTTCGCGCCCAGGGCCAGAGCCTTGAAGGCGTCCATGCCGGTGCGGATCTCGCAATCCACGAACAGCGGCACGTCGCCGGCGATCCTTTTGATCTCCGGCAGCAGCGCCATCGGCGGCAGCGCGTATTCGATGCGGTTGTTGTGGTGGGAGAGCACCATGCCCTTTACGCCCGCGGACAGGCACTTTTTCGCGTCGTGCGCGCTGAGCACGCCCTTGGCGATCAGCGGCAGGCGCGTGGCGGCGCACAGCTGCCTGAGCTCTTCGGTAGTCATCGGGGCCATTACGTCCTCATGCACCACGTCCGGCCCGCCCTCCGGGCCGAAGGGATGGTCGATGTCCACGCCCACCGCGATCAGGCCGATGTCCTCGGCATGGCGCAGCTTCCGGTAGATCTTCTCCCGGTCCCGGTAGGGCTTGATGATCTCAATTGCCATCGGCGCGGCGGCGGCCAGACGCTCGATCTCTTCATCCGGGGCCATGCCGTACCACAGCACCGCCCCGGCCATGGCCGCGCCCCTGGCCAGCGCGTCGGCCGCGCCCTCGAACATGAAGCTGTCCAGGTGGGAAAGCGCCGCGGTCATGATCGGCGAGGCAAAGCGCGCGCCGTACAGCTCGAAATCGACGTTGGGGCAGACGGAATCCATGTAGCGGGTCTCGATGCGCAGGGAGTCGATGTACTCCCGGCTGATGCGGTTGGAATTGCCGATGTCAGACATGGTGTGGTTCCTCCTCTATATCCTTTCTCTCACCTGCCGCACAGTCAGTCCCTCCCGTTCGGCGATGGCGGCAAGGTCGTCGAACTCGGGCTTCACCCGCTCCACGCCGTAGCCGGTGGAGCGCTTGGCCCGCACCGCGCCGAAGGGGGTATCCAGGGTGATCCCCTCCCGCTGAAGGGTATAACGGCGCAGCGTGCGGCTGCGGACCCCGATGGTGGTGGTGTGCTTCAGCAGCAGCGCGGCGAACTCGGCCTCCCGCTCCGGCGCGCACAGCAGCGACAGCAGCGTGCCCGGGCGGTCCTTCTTCATCTGGATGGGCTGGGTCCACACGTCCAGCGCCCCGGCCTTGCGCAGCACGCCCACGGCATAGCCGATCTCCTCGCCGGTCATGTCGTCCAGGTTGCAGGCCAGCTCCACCGCGGAGACGGCCTCCCCCGCCGATTCGCCCAGCATCACCCGCAGGCAATTGGCCCAGGCAAAATCCTTGGTGCCCATGCCGACGCCGCTCTTGCGCAGGGTCATCACCGGCATGTCGCCGAAGCTGTCCGCGAAGTAGCGCAGCAGCGCAGCGCCGGTGGGCGTGCACAGCTCGCCGCGGATCGCGCCGCCGTACACGGGCACGTCCTTCAGCAGCACCGCCGTGGCCGGCGCCGGCACCGGCAGCACCCCGTGGGCACAGCGCACCTCGCCGCAGCCCACGTGCACCGGCGAAACCACCACGCGCTCCGGGGCGATCTCGTTCATCAGCGCGCACACGCCCACCACATCGGCGATGGCGTCCAGCGTGCCCACCTCGTGGAAGTGGATCTGGTCGATGGGATGGCCGTGCACCTGGGCCTCCGCCCCGGCGATCAGCGCGTACACCGCGTTGGCGTCCGCGCGCACCTTCTCCGGCAGCGGCAGCGCGTCGATGATGCCGCGCACGTCCTTCAGCGTGGCGTGATGATGATGCTCGTGATCATGGTCGTGGTCATGATGATGCTCGTGATCATGGTCGTGGTCATGGCCGTGGTCATGGTCGTGGTCATGATCGTGCTCATGATCGTGGTCGTGATCGTGGTCGTGATGATGCTCATGATCGTGGTCATGATGATGCTCATGGTCATGGTCATGCTCGTGCACGTCCTCGGAGCGCTCCTCCTCGCCGTCCACGGTCACGGTCATATGGGTGCCGGTGATGCCGCACTTTTCGGCGCTGCCCCGCTGATAGCGCACCCCGGGCAGGCCCAGGCCGTTCATCTTGTCAAAGAAGGCCTCCGGCTGGTCGATCAAATCGGACAGCGCGGCCATCAGCATATCCCCCGCCGCGCCCATATTGCATTCGATGTATAATGTCTTCATTCATTCCTCCATGCCATGTCCCAGCAGGCACTATTCCTGTTCCCTAATCCCTATTCCCTTATCCCATCCATCCGGTTGATCCGGTTGGCCAGATAGCCCGCGCCGAAGCCGTTGTCGATGTTCACCACAGAGATGCCGCTGGCGCAGGCGTTCAGCATGGACAGCAGCGCGGACACCCCGCCGAAGCTGGCCCCATAGCCCACCGAGGTGGGCACCGCGATCACCGGGCAGTCCACCAGTCCGCCGACCACGCTGGCCAGCGCGCCTTCCATGCCCGCCACGGCCACCACCACCCGGGCCGCGCGCAGCTGGTCCAGGCAGCTGAGCAGCCGGTGCAGCCCCGCCACGCCCACGTCGTACAGCCGGGTGACCCTGCTGCCCATGGCCTCGGCGGTCAGCGCGGCCTCCTCGCACACAGGCAGGTCGCTGGTGCCGCCGGAGGCGACCACCACGCTGCCCACCAGCTTCTTCTCCACACGGTTGGCGATGCCCACCCGGGAGAGGGGATCGTAGAACAGCGGCACGGCCCTTTCGACCACCGCGGCCTTTTCCCCATCCATGCGGGTGATCAGTATGTTCTCGCTGCCCGCGGCCACCATGCGCTCGGCGATGCCGGCGATCTGCTCGGCGGTCTTGCCCGCGCCGTAGATCACCTCGCTGTTGCCGTTGCGCAGCCGGCGGTGATGGTCGATCCGGGCATAGCCGATGTCCTCGAAGGGGGCCTTCGCCAGCTGCTCCAGCGCCGCCTCGGGCGACAGGCTGCCGTCCCGCACCGCGCGAAGCGCCCGCAGCATTTCATCACGTTCCATATGAGACACTCCTTGTCAATGGAGAATTGTGGTAGAAATCCTTGCGGATTTCCTTGATTCATGGGAAAATCGATCGTTCTTTGATCAAACAGATCCCGCAGGGATTTGCACCGCCATTATCAATTCTCAATTGCTCCGCCTCTCTCCTTCAGATCCAGCAACACCACATCAAAATACGGCTCCAGCGCCGCACGCACGGCCCGCCGCTCCAGCGCCGCACGCTCCAGCTGGTCCGGGGGCAGCTGCAGCCGCGCCGCGCCGTGGAACACGCGCACACGGAAATCGGCATAGCCCAGACCGAACAGCGCGCCCTCCGCGCCCTCCACCCGCTTCAGCGTATCCGCGTCGATGGGCGTGCCGGCGGGGATCCGGGTGGCCAGGCAGGCATAGGCGGGCTTGTCCGCGGTGAAGAGCCCGGCCTGCCGGGACAGCGTGCGCACCCCGGCCTTGGTGATGCCGCACAGCCGCAGCGGCGACAGCACCCCGATCTCGGCAAGCGCCTTCATGCCGGGGCGGTCGCCGGCGTCATCCGAGGCGTTGGTGCCATCCATGATATCGGAATAGCCGTCCGCCCGGGCGGCCCGGGTCAGCGCGGTGAATATGGCCTGCTTGCAGTAGTAGCAGCGGTTTTCCGGGTTCGCGCGCACGTCCTCCACCGCCAGCACGTCCAGCGGCACCTCGCGCATCGACGCGCCGAGCTGTTCAGCCAGGCGCAGCGCGTCCTGCCGCTCGAATTCCGGCTGGAAGGCCGAGCGGGCATAGTAGGCCCTCACGTCGCAGCCGCAGGCCGTGGCCGCGTACAGCAGATACGCGCTGTCCGTGCCGCCGGAGAAGGCCAACGCCAGTCTGGGATGGTCCGCAAAGAATTCCGCCAGTGCCGCCGGCACTGCCCTCTGCTCCGACATTGATGACACCTCCGCTGGGTTTTGACCTATCATATCACATCCGCGTCGATATTGCAAATCAAACGCAGGGATTTTCGTCCCTGCGTCTGGTTTGGGATCCATAAGGTATTATTCCGCCACATTGATGGTCACGGGCACGCGCGTGGTCAGCGCGGGCGCGCCATCCTTGTCGTACACGGTGGTGACGGCGATGGCCTGGTGGCTGCCGGCGGGCAGGGGCTTCTCCAGCACGATGTCCTCCAGGGCCTCGCCCGGCTTCAGCGCGCCGGAGGTGTAGATCGCCTCGCCGTCCAGCAGCAGCTGGATGGTGGCCTCGTTGCCGCTGAGATCGCTGTTGGCATACTGCCAGCTGGCGGTGACGCCGTCCGCGGCCACCTCGATGGCGTTGTCCACCGTGGTGGACAGGTGCGCCTCGCCGGTGGCGGGAGCGCGTTCCACCTTGTAGGCGTTCGCCTCGGCGATCTGCTTCTCATAGACGGCTTCGGCATCGGCCATCGCCTCAGCCTGGGCCTGGGCCTCCGCTTCGGCATCGGCCAGCGCCTCGGCCTGGGCCTGGGCCTGGGCCTCGGCGGCGGCCAGCTGAGTCTGCAGCTCATCCAGCTTCTTGGCGTCGTCCCCGGCCTTGGCGTCCAGGGTCGCGATGGCGTCGTTCAGGGCGTCGATTTCAGCCAGCTTCTCGGCCAGGTCGCCGGACAGCTGCTCCACCTGGGCCTCGGCGGCGTCCAGCTGGGCCTGCATCACGACGGCGGCCTCCTCGACGGCATCCCCGGTCTCCTCGACGGCGGGCTGTTCGATGCCCAGCGCCTCGTCCAGCGTCTTGCGGATGTCGGACAATGCCTGCCCCGCCTCGACGGGATCGCCGTCCACCGCATCGGCCAGCGCCACGCGGATCGCGTCCAGGTCCACGCCCTTGGCTCCGCCCGTGGCCTGCAGGCCGGCGACCTCCACGATGGCGTTCTCGATGCCGGTCACGGCGGCGGCCAGCTCCGCGCTGTCCATGGGCTTCGCCTCCGGCTCGGTTTCGGTCACAGCGGCATCGCCCTCGCCCTTCGCGCCGTCAGGCTCGCCCTGCGCGGGCTCGGCTTCGGGCTTCGCGTCCGCGGAGCCGGACAGGGCGGCGGTCAGCTCCGCCAGCTTTGCCTCGCGCTCCTGGGCCGTGCTTTCCAGCTCGGCGATCTTCGCCTCGCTGTCCTGGGCGTCACTGGTCAGCTCCGCGATCTTCGCCTCGCTGTCCTCCTTGGCCGTGGTCAGCTCCGCGATCTTTGCCTCGCTGTCCTCGGCGGCGCTGGTCAGCTCCGCGATCTTCGCCTCGCTGTCCTCGGCGGCGCTGGTCAGCTCCGCGATCTTCGCCTCGCTGTCCGCAGCGGCGCTGGTCAGCTCCGCGATCTTCGC
>CACYWI010000143.1 GCA_902778045.1 uncultured Eubacteriales bacterium | reverse complement strand
ACCCAGAACCCGGTGGATTTCGTGGGCACCTACCCGCTGCCGGAGGCCCAGCTGGACCGCTTCTTCATGCGCGTGTCCATCGGCTATCCCACCCAGCAGGAGGAGATCGAGATCCTGGAGCGCTACACCACCGGCCAGCGCCCGATGGAGGAGCTGAAGCCCATCTGCACCAGCGCGGACATACTGCGACTGCAGCAGGAGGTGGAAAAGGTGTACGCCGCGAAGGAGATCCGGGTGTATGTGTCCGCCATCGCGGCGGCCACCCGCAAGGGCAACGCGCTGCAGCTGGGCGTGTCCACCCGCGGCGCGATATCGCTGCTGCGGGCGGCCCAGGCCCGGGCGCTGCTGGACGGGCGGGACTTCGTGAAGCCCGAGGACGTGCAGCGCGTGGCCGAGCCGGTGCTGGCCCACAGGCTGGTGCTGTCGCCGGAGGCCCGCATGCGCAACATGACTGCCCAGCGCATACTGGCCAACGTGATGGGCAGCGTGCAGGTGCCGGTGAAGGTGAAATAGGCAATAGGGAACAGGGAATAGGGAATAGGGAATAGGGAATAGGGATAGGGGCGGCGTTGCGCCGCCCACCCAAAGGATATGAGATGACAACTTCTTTGAACGGGCGGCGCGCGGGGTTCGCGCTGGTGGCGGCGGCGATGCTGGCCGCGGGGCTCAGCACGGGCACGCGGCTGTACTACCTGGTGTTCGCCGGGCTGCTGGCGATGCCGGCGCTGGGACTGGTCAGCGCGCTGTGGACGCTGTACACGCTGAAATTCGACATCAAGGGCGTGAAGACGCGCATGGAGCGGGGCGAGCGCATGACGGCGGTATTCACCGTGCGCCATGGCTGCCTGATCCCGGTATCCTCCATACGGGTCCTGCTGAACGTGCCCTCGGCCTTCGCGCCGACCCAGGAGGTCAACGTGTCCTGCCCGCCCTTCGCCCGGCGCACGTTCCGCCAGGTGATCCACTGCCCCCACCGGGGCGTGTACCAGGCGGGCGTCACCCGGATCAGCGTGACGGACGCCTTCGCGCTGGCGCGGGTCAGCCGCGACCCGGGGGTGGGCCTCATGAAGCTGGAGGTGCTGCCCCGGGCGCGGGAGATGGCGCCCCTGCCGCTGAGCACCGTCGACCAGGGGCCCCAGACCGTCAGCCGCGCCGTGGAGGACAACGCTTCGCCCTCGGACGTGCGCGCCTGGCAGGAGGGCGACGAGCTGAAGAAGGTGCACTGGAAGCTGTCCCTGCGCAAGCGGGAGCTGATGGTGCGCACCTATGAGGAGACGGCCCGCCCGGATACGCTGGTGATCCCCGACCTGCAGCAGGCCAACGCCCTGCGGGACCAGCAGCTGACGCTGGAGGATTGCGTATGCGAGGCGGCACTTGGCGCGGCCCGGGCCCAGCTGAGGGCGGGCTGCCCGGTGCGCATGCCGCTGGTGGGCAAAAAGCCCATGGAGATCGCGGGTCAGTTCCCCGCGGACATCGGCGGCTTTACCGACGCGCTGCTGCGGGTGCAGTTCGACAGCCCCTATGGCTACGAGCAGGTGCTGATGCCGATGCTGGCGCGCTTCCAGCGCACCGGCGGCGCGGTGCTGGTGACCGCGCGGCTGACCACCCGCATCGCGGACATGGCCCTGCGCATGCAGCGCTCCGGCGTGGCCACCCGGCTGATCTGGGTGTCCGAGGACGACCGCGAGGAATCCATGGCCCTGATCGAGCGCATGAAGATGGGCGGCGTCCAGGCGGAGCGGCTGGACCCGTGGGGGGATTGAGAGTGGAGCGTGAAGATATTTGAGTGTGGAGTGTGGAGTGTGGAGTTAAACAGCACGGAACCGCGATGCGGCATTCCTATAGAACAGGATGCCTTTGTACAGTCATATGTCATTGCGAGGAAGCCCCGAAGGGGCTGACGTAGCAATCCGGTCTCCCTTTGAATCAAAACAAATCCCGAAGGGATTTGTACCTGAACTCCACACTCCACACTCCACTCTCGTTTCCCGCAAGACAAACCGGAATATCAATTGTCGTATGCAAAGATCGAACGTTAGAATGACCAACAGGGCCAAGGCCTCCCGAATGGCGGTCACGGCGGTGCTGGCGCTGCTGTTTGCGGGCAGCGCGGCCGCGGTGATCGCTTCGGCGCTGGGCATGGGGATCCCGGCGGGCGGGCTGTACCTGGCCGCCCTGTTTGCCGTGGCCCTGTGCGCGGCGGCGGGCTTCTCCGGGCCGGGGGCGGCGGTGGCCGCACTGGCGTTCATAGCCGGGGCCGTGCTGTACATCCTGGTGAACGCATCCGGCCTTGCCGCGCTGCGGGCGCTGTTCGCCGCCTGGTCGGGGCAGAGCGCCGAGGCGGCGCAAGTGGCCCTGGGCGGGCGCACGCTGATGACCCTGGGCGCGTTTACGCTGGGGGCGCTTTTCTACGCGCTGCTCGGCCGGCGGGAGTTCGCGTCGATGGCGATCATGGTGCTGCTGGCGGCACTGGTGTCCAGCCACGCCATGTCGAAAACGGCCTCCCTGGGCGCGGCGGTACCGGGCCTGGTGGCAGCGGCGGCGGCCTTCGCGCTGACGGGCGGCATACAGCGTGACCTCTCCGCCCTGCGCGCGCTTGTGCCCGCCGCGCTGGCGGTGGCGCTGGCGCTGCTGCTGATCCCCGGCGAGGGCGCTACCTGGCGGCCCATGGAGCAGGCCGCCGAGCAGGTGCGCAGCATATTCGAGCAGTACTTCCGCTTCACCCGCGAGCGCATCGCCTTCTCCATCAACGAGCAGGGCTACGACCATGCCGGCGAGGTGGACGACGCCGTGGTGTCCATGCTGGGCGGACCGGCCCAGCCCCACACCGACCCGGTGATGGCGGTGCGCACCGGCAGCGAGACGCTGCTGCGGGGCACCATTCGCACGGCCTACACAGGCTGGTCCTGGGTGGACGCCGAGCCGAAGAGCCGCTACCTGTACCTGGACCTGACCCACCGCCGCGCGCGGGACGCGGCCTTTTCGCCGAGCCCGATACTGCGCGACGCCCTGAAGGCGGAGGATATCTCCGTGGAGATGCTCTCCGGCGGCACCAGCACGCTGTTTGTGCCGGGGCTGCTGGAGCGCTTCGACATGGACCTGTCCACCGCAGTATATTATAACACCGCCGGCGAGATGTTCCTGTCTCGGGAGGTACAGGCCGGGGACAGGTACAGCCTGCGTGGACTGCTGCCGCAACAGGGCGAGGCGCTGCGCCGGGCGGTGATTGCCGGGCGGGACGCCGATGACGACCGTCAATACCAGGAGATACTGGCCCGCCATGTGCAGCTGCCCGAGGGCGTGGAGGGCGGCGTTTACACGCTGACCGCCGGCCTGATCCAAGGGCTGGACAACGATTACGACCGGGCGATGGCCATCATGAACTACCTGCGCTCGCAGATGCGCTACACCCTGCAGCCCCCGATGCCGCCCCGGGACCGGGACTTCGCCTCCTGGTTCGTGCTGGACAGCAAGGAGGGCTATTGCAGCTACTACGCCACCGCCATGGCCGTGATGGGCCGCGCGGCGGGGCTGCCCACCCGGTATGTGGAGGGCTACCTGGCCCGGCCCGGGCGGGAAGTGCTTACCGGCGAGGATGCCCACGCCTGGGCGGAGGTGTACTTCAAGGGCGTCGGCTGGATCCCCTTCGACGCCACCGGCGGCACGACCGCCGGCAGCGGCGCGAGCCAGACGCCGGAGGGCGGCGACGCCGGGGACGGCGGCGACGGCGACGCCAGGGACAGCGAGGGCGACTACGCCGGGCCGCAGGACGAGCCCACGCCATCCCCCTCGCCCGAGCCGGAGGGCGGCGCGGCCCAGGACGAGCCCACGCCCAGCCCCGAGCCCGACAGCGCGCCGGAGGACGGCGAGGATGCGCCCCAGGATGCGCCGGAGCCCCTGCCGGACGCGGCGGAGGACAGCGCCCGAAGCGGGACCCATGCCGTGCGCTGGGTGCTGGCGCTGCTGATACTGTTGATCGTCATGGCGGCGCTCGCCGCGCGCTGGGTGCGCGACAGATTGAAGAAGAGCGACCCCGAGGCGCTGTGCGCCGGGGCCGGAAGCGCCCGTGAGGCGTCGATGGTGGCCTATCGCGCGAACCTGACGCTGCTTGCGCACCTGGGGCAGACGCCCGCCGGCGGCGAAGCGCCCGAGGCCTTCGCCGAGCGGGTGGCCGCCCAGCTGAAGAACCCGGACTATGCCGAATTTGTCCGCGCGGTGACCGGCGCGCGCTATGGCAGGAGGCCCGTGAAGCGCGCCGATGTGGATTTGGGCCTTCGGGCCTACCGCCGCTTTGCCACGGTCCTTGGCAAGAGGGAAGGGCTGCGCTACGCGCTGCACCGGGTGCTGAAGGGCCTGGGGGATTTCGAGGCGATACCGTAAACAGAATCGCGGGAAGGACGGAATTCGTCCTTCCCGATTTTGTGCCTGCGTATTGTCAAAGCCACGCCTGCTGTGCTATAATATATAATATGAGGTAATATGCCATAGCAGGGCAACCGAACGCCGCGCCATTCGCGGCGGGATTCCATAGACCTCCGGAGGCTGATCCATGTTTGATTTTCTGAAGAACCTGTTGAAGACTTCCAACGACGCGCAGATCAAGAAGCTGCAAAAGACGGTGGACGAGATCAACGCGCTGGAGCCTGAGATCAAGAAGCTGACAGACGAGCAGATGCAGCAGCGCATCGCCGAGCTTCGCCAGCGGGCACAGGGGGGCGAGAGCCTGGACGCGCTGCTGCCCATGACCTACGCGCTGGTGCGCGAGGCGGGCGTGCGCGTGCTGAACCAGCGGGCGTTCGACGTGCAGCTGATCGGCGGCATCGTGCTGCACCAGGGCCGTATCGCGGAGATGCGCACCGGCGAGGGCAAGACGCTGACCGCCACCTTCCCGGCGGTGCTGAACGCGCTGACGGGCAAGGGCGTGCACGTGGTCACCGTGAACGACTACCTGGCCAAGTTCCAGAGCGAGTGGATGGGCAAGGTGTACCGCTTCCTGGGCCTCACCGTGGGCCTGATCGTGCACGACCTGGACGCCGCCGAGCGCCAGGTCGCCTACGGCGCGGACATCACCTACGGCACCAACAACGAATTCGGCTTCGACTACCTGCGGGACAACATGGTCACCTACAAGGAGCGCATGGTCCAGCGGGAGCTGAACTTCGCCATCGTGGACGAGGTGGACTCCATATTGATTGACGAGGCCCGCACGCCGTTGATCATCTCCGGCCAGGGCGACAAGTCCACCGAGCTGTACAACCGCGCCAACCAGTTCATTCTCACCGGCCTGACCGAGGCCAAGGAGGACAAGGAGGACCGGGAGGGCGGCCTGGCCGTGCCCGGCGATTACCTGCGGGACGAGAAGGACAAGACCCTGTCGCTGACCGAGCAGGGCGTGCGCAAGGCCGAGCGGTTTTTCAACGTAGAGAACCTGACCGACCCGGAGAACCAGGAGCTGTACCACCACATCCTGGGGGCCCTGCGCGCCCACAAGATGATGAAGCGGGACGTGGACTACGTGGTCAAGGACGGCCAGGTCATCATCGT
>CACYWI010000142.1 GCA_902778045.1 uncultured Eubacteriales bacterium | reverse complement strand
GCTGCTGGCGGGCTTCGCGCTTTCGGACACCCTGCGGCCCACCGGCGCGGCGGCGGTGCGGGACCTGAACGCCCTGGGCGTGCGGACGGTGATGCTCACCGGCGACAACGACCGCGCCGCGAAGGCCATCGGCGAGATGCTGGGCGTCAGCGCCGTGCGGGCCCAGCTGCTGCCCGAGGACAAGCAGAGCGCCATCGCCGACCTGCAGGGGCAGGGCCGGAAGGTGATGATGGTGGGCGACGGCATCAACGACGCCCCCGCGCTGGTGAAGGCCGACCTGGGCGCCGCCGTGGGCCAGGGCACCGACGTGGCCATCGAATCGGCGGACGTGGTGCTGATGCGCGACGATCCCCGCCTGGCCGCGGGCGTCATCCGCCTGGGCCGCGCCGTGATCCGCAACATCAAGGAGAACCTGTTCTGGGCGTTCTTCTACAACCTGATCGGCATCCCCATCGCCGCCGGCGCGCTCAGCGGCCTGGGCGTGGAGCTCAGCCCCATGATCGCCGCCGCCGCCATGAGCATGAGCAGCGTGTGCGTGGTCAGCAACGCCCTGCGCCTGCGCCGGTTCCGCCTGGAGCTGCCGGAGGCCGCGCAGGCCGCGACAGGCGACGCCCCCGGGACCTGGTCCGTCACCCATACCGATCTGCCCGACACTCAAAGCGTTCATATTAAGAAGGAGGATAAACCCATGAAGAAGACCGTGAAGATCGAAGGCATGATGTGCCAGATGTGCGTCAAGCACGTCAAGAACGCCCTGTCCCCCCTCGACCCCGAGGTGGAGGTCTCCCTTGAGAACAAGTGCGCCATGATCGACGAGGGCGTCGACAATGCCGCCATCGCCGCCGCCGTGAAGGAGGCCGGCTACGAGGTGGTGGGCTGATTCCGCCTGCCGCCCTTCCCGTGTGGCGAGGCCGCTTTGCAAACAGCAAGGCGGCCTTGCCGCATTTCATGCCCGAAGGGCGGGGCCAGCCTTCCTGGCGTCAGGGCGGGTCCGGCGTCACATCCCGCGGTTCGGGGCGCGGCAGCCGCTGTTTCCCCGGGCCATGCGGCCCCGAACAAATGTCATTTTTAAATCAACATTTCTACCCATTCATACTCCATTGTAATGCTATACTGATAACTGAATATCTATGTACAGGGTGGGGCGGGAGGTCCCGCCGATGGCAGTAAATGGAACCGCGGGGGCGCTTTGCGCGTCTCATGGACGTATATATACGCGCGCCGGCCAGCCGGCGCGGGCGTGGGAACCAATCGGGAGGTGCCTATGGCTCAGTTCTTTCAAAGCTTTTTTCAAAACGCCCTCAGCGGCGTGTCGAGCCTGCTGGTGTACATCGGCATCGTCGCGCTGTTCGTGGTGGGGCTGATCCGCTGCATCGTGCCGGTGGTGCACACCCGGGGCACGCTGCGCCGGGCCATCCGCAGCATCCGCAGTGAGGGGGACAAGAAATACGCCTGGCAGCAGGACGACTTCCTGGGCAAGGGCACGCTGTTTCCCCACTGGAGCGAGTACCTGAACAACCTGTTCTTCGCCGACGGCGTGTACCACAACGCCAGCAACGTCGAGGACTATATTAATGAAGAGACCGTGATGTACGGCCCGGGCCGCGCCTCCTTTGCCGACGCGCTGCCGGGGCTGATGACCTCGCTGGGCTTCCTGGGCACGCTGATCGGCCTGGCCCAGGGCCTGTCCGGCTTCAACATGTCCGATTCCGCCGCAGTGCAGCAATCCATCGTCACACTGATCCCCGGCATGCGCTACGCCTTCACCACATCGATCTTCGGCGTGGTGGGCAGCGTGCTGTTCACGCTGGTGACCCGCGCGGTATACGGCTCCAGCGAGCACACGCTGAAGGCCTTCTACGGGGCCATGAGCCGCTATGCCGGCGTGCTGAGCGTGGACCCGATGACCCAGATCGCCATCTACCAGCAGGAGCAGACCGCCCTGATCCAAACCATGGCCAAGGATCTGAACGGCGCCTTTACCGAGAACATCGCCGCCGCCGTGCACCAGGCCATCGATCCGCTGAACCAGTCGTTCAAGAGCTTCGTGAACGTATCCACCAAGGACCAGATGCGCTTCATGGACGCGGTGATGCAGCGCTTTGCCGACCGGCTGGATGAATCCCTGCGCGGCAAGCTGCAGCGCTTCGGCGAAATGCTGGACGAGATGAGCCGCCAGCAGCAGGAGAGCTGCGTGGTGGTGCGGGCCAGCCTGGCCGGGGCCAGGGACGCCGTGGCCGACCTGCAGCGGATGCAGGCCCTGTCCCAGGAGATGGTGGAAAACCTGTCCGCCTACGTCAAGAAGCTGGACGACGCCCGGAGCGAGGCCGACGGCGCCTATGCGCGCGTGGCCGCCGCCGCCGACCAGATCAATGAGATCACCCGCCGGCAGGACGGCTATCTGAAGACCGTGAGCACCATGCAGGCCGACGTGGGCCGCCTGGCCGACGCCATGCAGAAGGCCGCCAGCGAGCTGCGCGCCTCCGCCGCCAGCGTGGAGAGATCCCACATCCAGGCCAACAAGGCGCTGCAGGAGGAGTTCGGCAGCACCATGGACGCCTATCGCGATTACGTGAACCAGTTCACCCAGCGGGTGGATTACCTGGCCTCCAACATCTCCGGCGCGCTGCAGGCCATGCCCGACGCGGTCAGCGAGGCCAACAACCGCTTCCTGGACCAGGTGGATCGCATGACCGACGCCATGGTGCAGGCGCAGCGGGCCCTGGAGGTCACTGCGGACAGGCTCTACCGAGGGTAATTGAAAATTGAGATTTGCGGTTGAAGCAGGCACAATGAATTTTCAATTCTCCATTGACGTAAAGGAGGTGGGCGCGTGCGCGGCACCCGTACCCCGGCGCGACATCGTTTTGGCAACAGCGGCGTGCAGTGGCTGAGCTTTTCGGACCTGATGAGCGCCCTCTTGCTGATCTTCATACTGATCATGTTCTACATCATGTACCAGTATTTCGATATGTATGAGATCAACATGGCGGAGATCGCCCGCCAGCAGTACGACCTGGACCAGGCCAACAAGAACCTGGACGAGCAGAAGACCAAGCTGTCCGAGGCCGAGCAGCAGATGCTGGCCCAGCAGATTCGCCTGAACGCCGCCCAGGCCGACCTGGAGGACGCCCAGAGCATACTGGCCAGCCAGCAGGACGAGCTGAGCAAGGCCCAGTCGCTGCTTTCCGAAAAGGAGAACGAGATCGCCGCCCAGCAGGAAAAGCTGGACGCGCTGAGCATCCAGCTGGGTGCTCAGCAGACCCAGATCGACCAGCAGCAGAAGGTGCTGGACGACCAGCAGCACCAGATCGAGGCGCTGGTGGGCATGCGCACGCGGATCATCACGTCGCTGTCCAGCGCGCTGAAATCGGCCAGCATATCGGCCCAGGTGGACCCGTCCAACGGCTCCATCGCCCTGGAATCCGACGTGATGTTCGAGCTGGGGCGCTACAACCTGTCCGAGCGGGGCGAGCGGTTCATCGACCGCTTCCTGCCCGTGTACCTGGACGTGCTGTTCTCCGAGGAATACCGGGATTACGTGGCCGAGATCATCATCGAGGGCCATACCGATTCCACCGGCAATTACATCGACAACCTGGAGCTGTCTCAGCGCCGCGCGCTGGCGGTGGCCAGCTATGTGCTGGACGACGGCTATCACGGCATCTCCTCCGACCAGAAGCGCCAGCTGCGCGCGGTGGCCACGGCCAACGGCCGCTCCTTCAGCGACCCGGTGCTGGATGAATTCGGCAACGAGGACATGGACGCCTCCCGCCGGGTGGTGTTCAAGTTCCGCCTGACCGACGAGCAGATGATCGAGCAGCTGAAGGCGATCCTGGAGGGAAACGATTGATAAATTGGGAATTGGGAATTGGGAATTGGGAATTCCGAAAAGTGGTGGAAGGAACCGTTTCCTGTACCGTTCCACAGAGGTGTAAGAATCCGTGCTGTACTTTCGAAGGCTGACCTGGTTCATCGCCGGGCGTATGCTGTTGATCTGCGCGCTGGTGGGCATGCTGGTGTGCGGCTTCTTCATGGCCCTGAACGCCGCCAACATCTATGTGGTGCTGAACGACGGCATGCAGAAGCGGGTGGACGTGATCCTGACCCGCCAGCAGGCCGAGGCGCTGAACAAATATTTCCACGCCGACTTCCTGATCGCCGACGAGGCGCTGGAGGGCGCGCTGAACGGCATCAGCGCCTATTCGGATTACAACATCACCGGCTTTGAATACGATCTGACCATCGAAAAGCTGTGGGCCTGGCCCTGGGACGCCTACGCCAACTGCACCGTGGTCGAGCGGGTGCCCTCCATCTCCGGCAGGGTCATCTCCAGCCGCCGGGGCGAGGTCGCCGAGCGCATCCCCAGCTGGCAGGGCGGCCGCTATGACATCACGCTGGTCAAGACCGGCGGCCAGTGGAAGATCGTGGGCATGCAGCAGAAGACCATCCTCGTCGAGCCCGACGGGAATACCGACGGGCTGGAGCAAGAGGTGCTGGTGTCGTGATTGTTGGAGGGGGAGCAAGCTCCCCCTCCAATACCACCCCCTTCGGATTTGCCTGAAATCGCGGGCGATTTCCGGGCGGCAAATCCGCAAGGAAGCCTTTTTCACTCTGGTCGGCAGGCTCCCTGCCGTGAAAAAGGCCCCGCCCGCGGCGGCAAAGCCACCGCGTACGATTGAAGATCGGGGCGCTGCATCCATGGGCCTGCCGGCCCGCGCTCACTGAAAACTTGCCACTGGCAAGTTTTCCAGGCGTTCGCGCCCCCCGATACCCCGGCAAGTCAGTACGTGGGATAAATGTGAACAGGAGACGTTATGCGCGTAGTCGTTGGCATGTCCGGCGGCGTGGACAGCTCGGTTGCCGCGCTGCTGATGAAGCGCGCCGGTCACGAGGTGATCGGCGTGTTCATGAAAAACTGGGAGGAGAAGGACGAAAACGGCGTCTGTACCAGCGAGCGGGACTGGGCCGACGCCCGTTCGGTGTGCGAAGCGCTGGACATCCCCTACTATTCGGTGAACTTCGCCAGGCAGTACCGCGAGCGGGTGTTCGAGCACTTCCTGGCCGAGTACCGCAAGGGCCGCACGCCAAACCCGGACGTGCTGTGCAACCGGGAGATCAAGTTCGATGTGTTCCTGAATTTCGCCGAGCAGCTGGGGGCCGAGAAGCTGGTCACCGGCCACTTCGCGAACCTGGACTGCGTGGAAGGAGAATACCGGCTGCTGCGGGCCAGGGACGAGAAGAAGGACCAGACCTACTTCCTGTATATGCTGGGTCAGCGGGCGCTGTCGAAGGCGATGTTCCCGGTGGGGAACCTGACCAAGGCCGAGATTCGCCAGATCGCCCGGGAGGCGGGCCTGCCCGTCAGCGAAAAGAAGGATTCCACCGGCGTGTGCTTCATCGGCGAGCGCAACTTCAAGCAGTTCCTTTCCAATTATCTGCCCGCCCGGCCCGGGGACATGGTGACCCCCGACGGCCGTGTGGTGGGCCGGCACGACGGGCTGATGTACTACACCCTCGGCCAGCGCCGGGGCCTGGGCATCGGCGGCGGCGGCAACGGCCAGCGCTGGTTCGTGGTGGGCAAGGA